>JBQCDV010000025.1:0-53172 GCA_051960855.1 Actinomycetales bacterium | reverse complement strand
TGAGCGACTCACTCACCGACGCCGTGCGCCTCTTCCAGCGACACGGCTACGTACCGCGGTGGACGTCATGGGCGCTGGAGATGGACCTGCACCCGGGCGACGACGACCAGCCGACGGCAGCGTCGTTCGAGCTGGCCGAGGGTTATCGTCTGCGCGACGCGAACCTCGCTGACGAGGCGGACGTACGGTCCGCCTATCGCGTAATCGAGGACGCGTTCAACGAGTGGCCCAATCGCCAGCCGTCGACGTTCGAGGACTGGCGCGCGATGACGCTCGGACGGGAAGGCTTCCAGCCCTGGCAGCTGCCCCTCGTCACGCGCGCGACTGCCCACCGTGAGGAGATCGTCGGCGCCGCCGTGCTGACGACGTCGTTCGGCAGTGGGGGATGGGTGCACCAGCTGGCTGTGCGCGCCGACTCCCGTGGCCTCGGACTGGCCAAAGCGCTGCTGGTCCATGCCCAGCGAGTCTTCGCCAGCCAGGGTCACTCCACGATGGGGCTCTCGACAGACTCGCGCACCGGAGCGCTGGGTCTCTACGAGCGCGTGGGCATGCACGTCCGGTTGAGCTTCACGAGCTGGGCGCGACGGCTCGACCGAGCTGCGGCAGAGTGAACGCATGGAGTACCGACGTCTCGGCCGGCTCGGCCACGACAGCAGCGTCCTGATCTATGGTGCGGCCGCTCTCGGCGAGGTGACGCAGGACGTCGCGGACGCCTCCATTCAGGAGGCGCTGGATGCAGGCATCAACCACTTCGACGTGGCGCACAACTACGGCGAGGCGGAGGACCGGCTGGGCCCGTGGATGCCGCGCATCCGGGACTCCATCTTCCTGGCGACCAAGACCCAGCAGCGGAACCGCGCCGACGCCTGGCGGGAGATCAACCGCAGTCTCGAGCGGCTCCAGACCGACCACGTCGACCTGATCCAGATGCACGCCGTGACCGACCTCGATGAGCTCGACCGCGTCACCCGGCCAGGGGGCTCGCTCGAGGCCGCCGTCCGTGCGAAGGAGGAGGGTCTGGTCGGCGGGATCGGGATCACGGGGCACGGACACGAGGCACCGGCCACGCACCTGGAGGGTCTGCGCCGCTTCGACTTCGACTCAGTGCTCACGCCGATCAACCCGGTGCTGTGGACGCGGCCTGATTATCGGGCGGACTACGAGGCGCTCGTCGCCGAGATCCAGCGCCGGGACGTCGCGCTCATGACGATCAAGACCGTCGCCCGGCGCAACTGGCCCCAGGGCGCTGAGCAGACCCACGCGACGTGGTACGAGCCGCTCGTCGACCCCGAGCGCATCCGCGCCGCGGTGTCATGGGTGCTCGCCCGGCCCGAGATCACCGGCATCCCCACCGCCGGCGACGTCCGTCTGCTGCGGTACCTGATCGACGCCGAGCAAAACCGGATGAGTGTCGAGGAGGCGGAGCAGGTCCTAGGGGTGAGCGGCGCGGCTCGCGGCTCAGCCACCTTTGCCGACTCTGCCGACTCGGCCACCTCTGGCGACTCTGCCGACTCGGCCGACTACAGCTCGCCCTTCCTTCAGATGGCCTGACCGTCACGCTGCGGCCCGCTGGGCGATTGACGCCGGCATGCCCGGGTACGCGCACTGCACGTACCTGCACGCCGAGTCGACAGGAGCAGCCGTGGCTGACAACAAGTCCCCCTCCAGCGAGGCCACTCGCGAGGAGCTGCAGGAGGAGAAGGTCGTCGACCTGCGCAAGCAGGCCAAGGATCAGGGGATCTCGGGCAGCTCCGGGATGAAGAAGGACGAGCTGGTCGACGCCCTCGTCGGGTCCGCGAACGACGCCGGCGACGGTGACGGGGAGTCCTCGGGCGACGCGTCGCGCGGCGCAGGCCCCGATGGCGGCCACGCCCGCACCGGATCGGCATCGAGCAAGTCGCTGAAGTACAGCCAGGAGATCACCGACCCGGACGAGGACCCCGAGCGTCCGGGCCGCAGCCTCGTGACCACCAGCCACGACGTGATCCGGCAGTGGGCGGAGGAGCGCGGCGGGCGACCGGCCACGGTCGAGGGCACTGAGCACGGCGATCACCTCGGGGTGCTCCGCTTCGACTTCGGCGACCAGAGCGACCGCCTGCGGGAGGTGAGCTGGGACGAGTTCTTCGCGACGTTCGACGAGCGGCGTCTCAACTTCATCTACCAGGAGGAGCGCACCGACGGCCGGCAGAGCAACTTCTTCCGCTTCGAGAACCCCGACCGGGAGGACGCGTGAGCGACAGCGAGGGCACTACTCGACCGCGCAACGAGACCGCCGACGGTCGGCACATCAGCGCCGCGACCAGCATCGGCCAGACCGGCGGCCTACCGGGGGACAACTCCGACCCGCGGGCGGCCTACGTCGCTGACGACGAGCTCGCCAGCACGACAGCACTGGGTGAGGAGACGCTCGACGACCAGGTCCAGGACGACGTCGACGTCTCAACGCGCGTCGAGACCGGACGGGAGCCCGATGACGTGCCGGTGGAGGACGTGGGGCTCGTGGCCGCCGAGGGTCGTGCCAACGACACGAGCATGACCGCCGACGAGGAGCGTCAGCTCGACGGGCAGCCGTAGCTGCGAGCGCGACCGATCAGCTGGGAGGGCCTGGGCGACCTCGTGGTCGCTCGGGCCCTCGCGCTGTCCGCGCGCCGGCTCGTCGTCGACTCGGCGCCGGAGGCGGACCCTGGGGCAGTTGCCAGGCGTCTGGCCGACCTGCTCCGCGTCGCCGGACGCCACGTTCTCGTGGTCGACGCGGAGACCTTCTGGCGACCGGCGTCCATCCGCCTGGAGCGTGGCCGGCAGGACGCCGACGCCTACTACGAGGACCGACTGGACGTCGGCGCGCTCCGGCGGGAGCTGCTGCTGCCCCTGAGACAGCCGGGCAGCGCGCGCGTGCTGCCCAGCCTGTGGGATCCCACGACTGACCGCGCCACTCGAGAGCCGTACGTGACCCTCCCCGCCGGCGGTGTGGCGATCGTGTTCGGCGACCTGCTCCTCGACCCTGCGCTCTCGTGGGACCTTGCCGTGCATCTGGCGCTCTCGCCGTCGGCCCTTCGACGGCGCGTACCCGACCGCGACGCCTGGCGCCTGGCGGCCTACCGCCGGTACGAGGCGGAGCAGCGACCCGAGCAGACGGCGGACGTGGTCGTCCGCGTCGACGACGCGGAACATCCGGCCCGGGTGGAGTCCGCGCCGCCCTCGTGAGGATGTCAGGCTTCGAGCTCGACGAGCACGCGCGGGATCTCCGGGACCAGTTCCCGTGCGAGATATCCCAGTGGGCCGACCGCCGCGGCGAGGCGGTCTCCGGCGCGACCGTGCAGGTGTGATCCCCAGACGGCTGCCTGCGCGGGGTCCGCGCCACGGGCAACCAGCCCCGCCACCACGCCGGCGAGGACGTCACCGGACCCGGACACGCCGAGACCGGTGCCGCCGGTCTCGTCGACCCAGATCCGTCCGTCGGGACTGACCGTGGTCGACCGGCTGCCGCCGGCCGACACCACAGCTCCCGAGGCAGCGGCCAGATCCGCCGCCGACGAGAGGACAGCGTCGTGATCGTCGTCGGCTAGCTCCTCGCGTCCACACGCGCGGGCGAGCTCGGCCAGGTTGGGCGTCAGAATCGTCGGATGCTGCAGCCGGCCGGGGCGGGCCACGTCGTCGGTAACCCAGGCCAGCGCGATCGCGTCGAGGACGAGGGCGCCACCGACCTGGGGAGCCAGCCGGTCGACAAACGCCGCCGTCCGCTGGGCCTCGCTCATACCGGGACCGATCAGGACCGCGGAGGCTTGGGTGGCAAGCTCCGTCACCAGCGCCGCGGACTCTGTGGCGATCACTCCGTCCTCATCCTCGGGCAGCCCGAGGACCATCGCCTCCGGACAGGTGACAGCGAGGACAGGGGCGGCTGACCCGGCCACGGCGATTTGGAGCTTGCCTGCGCCAGCGCGCAGGGCGGCTTCGGCGGCGAGGGCCACCGCCCCGGGCGTCGTTCGGGACCCTCCCACCACCAGGACGCGGCCTCGCGCCTCCTTGCCCACGCCCGCCGCCGGCAGCCGCCAGCGCCTCAGCACCGCTGACGTGACGACGGTGGGCTGCGGGGCGTCAGGCATGGGCGCGGGAACCTTCCTCGGACCCCTCGACCTCGGACCCCTCGACCTCGGAGACGGCGGCGGTGTCTGGTTCCCGTGTCTTCGGCGTTCTGGTCCTGGACAGGGCGCTGGTGTCGTTGGCGTAGGTGAGACGCAGGCTCCCCTCGGGGTCCCGGTCGTAACGGGTCACCCCGCAGTTGCTGAGGGGCTCGGTGCGGTCAAGGGTGAGCAGCTCGGACTCGTCGAACCCCTCGAGGACATAGCGCACGAGCATGATCACCGCCTGGTGAGTGACGACGAGAACGCGCTGACCGGGGTAGCGGTTCGACAGCGAGGTCAGCACCTGCCGCACGCGCAGCGCAACGTCGCACCAGCTCTCCCCGCCGGGTGGCCGGTAGTAGAACTTCCCCAGGCGGGCCCGGCGCTGGGCCTCCTCGGCGTGCAGATCGCGGATGCCCAGCCCCGTGAGCCCATCGAACATGCCCAGGTCGCGCTCCCGGAGCCGCTCGTCACGGTCTCGGGGCAGGTTGCCGAAGGCAGGGACGAGGGCCTCGAGGGCGAGGTCGGCGGTCTCGGTCGCGCGCCGGTAGGGCGAGGTGACGACGGCGTCCGAGCGCTCCTGCTCGCGGGCGAGCCACTCACCCACAGACCGCGCCTGGTCGCGCCCGGTGTCTGACAGGCGCACGTCAGGATCGCGAACGTCCAGGTCCAACCGGTCCGCGTGCTGCTCCCGCGCTCTGCGGTCGGCGATGTTGCCGACGCTCTCGCCGTGGCGCACCAGCCACAGTGTCTGGAGGTCACAGCGCTCGATCACGCCGACCGGCTACCCCACCGGGCGTCGCTCAACCGACCTCCGCATGCCCGGGGCGCATGGCTGTGGACAGCGAAGACGATGCCGCGGCCGCTTCGAGCAGAGTGGACACGTGCCAGCCGATCTCCCGACCGCCCCCGCGCCTGTGGAGCAGCCGGACGTCTCCCGTGCCGATCTGCCCGCCGACGTCGTCCTGCTGCCCGTGCAGAGCCTGCCCGCGGCCGGTCATCCCCTCGATGTCCTGCTCGCCGAGCTGTGGGACGGACGACGTGTCGCCGTCGGGTTCACGTCGCCCGCGGCAGTGGCCGCGTGCCTCGGTGACGACGCCGCCTGGGCGGCCTGGCCCCGACGGTTGGTGCCCACGCTGCTCGCCACGATCGGGGTCACCGCTCTGCTCCTCGACCAGGGCGGTGCGGACGGGGCGCTGCTGGAGGTGCAGCGGTGATCGTCGAAGCCGACACTCGCGTGCTCCGCTCCGTCGCCGCCGGCCTCGAACGGCGGCGTCAGGACGTCGAGATGACGCTGCACCGAGCCACGGCGGCCGCTCGCGATGCGGCGGAGGAGACGGGAGGCCACCTGCTCCTCGGGTCGCGCGCCCACCAGGCCGCCGCCTCCCTTGCCGGCGTCGCCGTCGAGGTCGCAGCCGCCGGAGGTGCCGTCCTCGCGGCTCAGAGCCGCGTCGTCGCCGCCCTCGAGTCCGTCTGTGCCCTCCTCGAGTCCATCGAGAGGTCCGGTGCGGCCGCCGCGGTCGTGCCGTCGGGATGAGCGGGTCCGACGTGCTGCCTGCCGGCCTCGTCGGGCTGGAGGCGTGGTCAGGGGCGCTCGCCGACCGGCTCTCAACGGAGCTGCAGGAGGTGCTCGCCCTCACCGCCCAGCTCGAGAGCCTTGCGGCCGAGCTCGCGCAACTGGCCGTCGCCTGGGAGGCGCAGACCAGTGCGGCGGCGCAACGGGTTGCGAGTGCACGGGCGGCCGACGCGACGACCCGAGCGTGGGGACCGCTGCCCTTCGCCTCAGAGCCGACCGGCGATGACGACCCGGAGTTGACGGCGGCTGCCGGGCGCTTGGAGTCCCAATGCGCCGCCCTCGGAACGACGGCGCGGCGCCTCGCCGCACGCGCCAACGGGCTGGTGCCACCGGCGGCCACCTCGGCTGCCGCCGTGCCGTGGGAGCCTCCTGCCCTCGTTGGGTGGATCGAGCGTCTGCTGACGCTGGTCAGCCAGCCCCAGGCACTGCGGGCGATGGCTGAGCTGGTCGACGCCGAGCTGCCCGGGCTCGCAGTGGCCCTTCCCACGATGGGGCGCGTGCTCGACTCCCGTCTGCTCCAGCCGCTGAGCATGGTCGCCTCGGCGACGGTGGGCGACATCGTGGGCGTGGGTCCGGCGCTGGCGCGTGCCGGTGTGGCCGGCGCAGCGGCGGCCCGCGTGCCGCTCGTGGGCGGGGCCGTCATGGGCTACCGCTGGTGGTCGGCGGCGGAGGACGGTGAGCGCGTCGGTCCCATGGTCGTGACTGACGTCGTCTCCACCGCAGCCGCCAGCTTCGCTGCCGGCGCAGTCTCGGCCGAGCTCGGCGTCGCCACCGCTGCCGCTGTCGGCTTCGGCGTCGCCGCCGCGCCGGTCGTCGTGGGGGTGACCGCGGCAGTTGTCGTCGCGGGCGTGACCGCCTGGGGAGTGGGGACGGTGGTGAGCGGCGCGATGAACGCCACCGGGGCCTCCGAGTTCGTCGCTACAGCCGTTGAGTCCGGCGTGGCTGCCGTCACCTCCTCCGGGCGCCGGGTTGGTGCCGCCGTGGGCAGCGCGACGCGTACGGCGACCCGGCGTGTAGGGGAGGCGGCTCATGCCGCTGCCGACGGCCTCCGGTCCGCCTGGGACCGGGTCTTCGGCTGAGGCCGCACCCGAGCCTGGGGACGGCGGCTTGCCACGCGTGGACGCGACTCCCTACTCTCAATCCCGGCCGCCGCCACGCGGCCCCACGCACCGGACGCGCCGAGTCCTGCCCACCGGTCGCCGTGGACCTCCTCCACGCGGGCAGGAGCGGGGGACCCGTGAATCGGCGACGCGCTCTGGCACGTCGCCTTGGGGTGAAGTTCGCGCTGCCGTAGGCGGCCGGACCGGGCAGCTCCGCCCGAACCCGACAGCTCACCTCGTAGGCGCTGGAGACGCGATGCGCTACCAGCCCAAGCACCTGCAGGCTCGACCCGCGACGACCCGTCGCAGCACGACTGTCCTGTCCGCGGCTGCTCTCGCGGCGACGGCAGCCCCCGTCTTCGCCGCGGCAGCGCCGGCCAGCGCTGCTTCGCAGAGCGTCTGGGAGAGGCTGGCCGGCTGTGAGGCCAGCAACAACTGGCACGCCAACACCGGCAACGGCTACTACGGCGGCCTGCAGTTCACCAGTTCCACCTGGCGTGGTTTCGGCGGCGGCGCCTACGCACCTCGCGCTGACCTCGCCTCGGAGTCCGAGCAGATCGCCATTGCCGAGAAGGTCCTGAGCGTGCAGGGCTGGGGCGCTTGGCCCGCCTGCTCCCGCAAGCTCGGCCTGACGGCCGCCGATGCGCACAGCAGCGACGTGTCGCGATCCGCGGCGCGGCCGGCTCTCGCCCCACGCACCGCGAAGCCCGCCGCCACGCCATCGGCGACCCACGTCGCCGGCGCCACCTACACCGTGCGTCGTGGAGACACGCTGGCCTCCATCGCTCGCAGCCACCACGTGGCCGGCGGCTGGCAGGCGGTCTGGTCCAACAACCGGAACGTCATCAGCAACCCCAACGTCATCCGCGTCGGCATGCGCCTGACCCTGCCCGGCACTGCCGCCCCAGCGGCGACGAAACCCTCCGTCAAGCCAGCAGAGAAGCCGGCGGTCGCCGCGGCACCCGCCACTGGGGGCTCGACGGTCGGCACGTACACCATCCGACGCGGCGACACCCTCTCCTCCATCGCCGCCAAGCTGCGGATCGCCGGGGGCTGGCGTCACCTGTACAGCCTCAACGCCGACCGCGTCGGTGCTAACCCGGGCCTCATCCGGCCGGGCACCGTCCTGCACTACTGACAGCCGCTTCCACGCGTCTTCGGCCGGAGCCCCGATCGCCCTCGCGGTCGGGGCTCCGGCATTTGCGTCACTGCGACGTATACGGTGCTGGCATGGCTAGTTCACCCGCCGTCTTCCCTGTCCGCGTCGAGGTCGTCGTGCTGGCGGTCCTCGACGACACGCTGTGCGTCGCGCTCGAACGGCGCGGTGAGCAGCCGCAGAAGGGCCGATGGGCGCTGCCCGGCAGTGACGTGGCCCAGGACGAGAGCTTGCCTGCCGCGGCGGACCGCGCGCTGGCCGAGGTCGTCGGCGTCACCGCCACGTCGGGGCCGGCCGACGAGACGCTCGCCACGCGCTCCGTTGGCCGCCGCGATCCCCGCGCTCCACTCGTGGTCGTGACCCGGCTCGCGGTGGCCGCCGCCGATGCCGTCGCCGAGGTCGAGCCTCCCGCAGCGAGCTGGTGGGGGGTCGAGGACATCCTCGACCGGCCACGGACAGCGGCGTTCGACACGGTGTCGATGGTGACCGCTGCCAGGGAGCGGCTGAGCCTGCAGCTGGCCACGACCACCGTGGGCGCGGGGCTGTGTCCCGAGGAGTTCACGATCGCCGAGCTCCGGCGGGTCTACGAGCTGGTGTGGGGCGTGGAGGTTGACCCGCGCAACTTCCACCGCAAGATGACGACGACCGCGGACTTCCTCGTCCCGACGGGCACGACGACGGTGCGTCAGGGCGGGCGGCCGGCGCGCCTCTACCGCCGAGGGTCGGCGCAGCGCCTGTCGCCTCCGATCGCCGTGCCGGCGGGGTGACGCGCTCCGAGTTGTCTGCGCCACACCGAGCGCACGGTAGGTAAGCCCCGCAACCGGGCAGGAGGCAGGGAACGGTCTCGCCGGCGGGGCAGCCCGGCCGGGACCACACCCGATCAGAGGAGACCCGTGAAGACCGCCACCGCCATCGCGTCCCACACCGCCCGCACCTTGCGCAGTTCCCTGCCCTCCGACCCGCACGCCTGGTCGCAGGAGCTCTCGACCCGCCTGACCGACCGGCTTCCCTCGCCGCTGCGCGTCCTCGCGGGGCCGGCAGGGGCCGCCGTGCAGACGGTGCTGCCGCTCGCGGCCCGCGCGGCCGACGTCGTTCTGGGGCGGGTGCCCGGGGCGGCTCGGTCTGGCGACACCAGCGGTGCCCGCAGTGACGCCGACAGCGGCGAGGCTGGGGAGCGTGGCCATTACTCGCAGGCGGCCGCTGACGTCGGCGCCCCGGGCGTGGCCACCGCACGAGCCGAGGACGTGGCCGAGTCCGTGATGCCGGACGGCGACGAGCTCCCGGACGACTCCTCCGAACTGCCCGTGCCGGAATGGGACACCCTGGCGCTTGGCACCCTGCGGGCCCGGACGGCCCGCCTCTCCGCCGCCGACCTCGCCGTCCTCCTCGAGTGGGAGCGCGCCCACGCCCACCGGCTGCAGGTCATCACCATGCTGGAGAACCGGCTGGCCCGGCATGCCGACGGCGATGCCGGCCGCTGAGGCGAACCTGAGGCACCGCCTCGGACGGACATCACGATGAACGACGAGCCACGGGCGGGCGCCGAGGGCAAGGCTGAGGCGCTCGTCCGTCTCGTCCTCGACACCGGTCTTGACGGTGTCGGTCCACTGCCTGGTGCGGTAGCGGTGGCCGAGCAGGCACTGGCGCGCGCTGCCTCTCCCGAGGACGCAATCCGCGCGGTGGTGCGCAGCACGACGAAGGCCGCGGGAGCGAACGGCTTCGTGACCGGCCTGGGCGGCTTCGTCACTCTGCCGGTCGCGCTCCCGGCGAACGTCGCCGGCTTCACCGTCCTGGCCGCCCGCATGGTCGGCGCCATCGCTCACCTGCGGGGCTACGACCTGCACCGCAGCGAGGTGCGCACGGCGGTCCTCGTCACGCTGGCCGGCGCCGACGCCACCGAGCTGCTCCGTAAGGTCGGCGTGGCGCTCCCAGGTGGCGCGGCCGTCGGCATGGTCGTCTCCCGGCTGCCCCAGTCGACGCTCGTCGCGGTCAACAAGGCCGTCGGCTTCCGGCTGCTCGTCCAGGTGGGCGAGCGCAGCCTGACGCGGCTCGGGCGAGCGGTCCCTCTCGCCGGCGGAGTTCTCGGCGCCGGTCTCGACATCGCACTGCTGCGCCGTGTCGCCGCCGAGGCCGAGCGCGCCTTTCCGCCCCGTCACCGCGACCCGCAGCCGGGCCGACGCGAGCTCGGTCCGGGGTAGAGGGTCCGGGGTAGGGCTATCCCGGACGGCCGGACCCCGTCAGAGACGACAGCTAGCGATCCCCCTCAGCGGAGACGTTCAGAGCGTCGGTGAGCTCCTGCAGGTCGTCGCTGCCCCAGGCCCGCGTCACGGGATGGTCGGGGTCGAAGGTCAGGTGCTTCACCATGTGGACGAGGAAGCCGTCGCTGGGCTCGTTCTGGAACTGCAGCCTGTCGACCAGCGCCCGCATGAGGGCCACGCCGCGGCCGGACTCGCGCTCGTCGGGCGTCCCCGGCGTCCCCTCTCTGCTCTTCCCGTCGAACCCGGCGCCGCTGTCGATGACGTCGATCACGCAGGAACCATCGACGAGACGTACCCGCACGTCGTAGGCCTCGTCGTTCGCGGCGTGCTCGACGACGTTGGCGGTCGCCTCGGTGAGAGCCAACTCGACAGCCGCGACGTCGTCGTCGACGACGCCGAGAGTTCGCATCGACTGGGCGCAGAGGCGCCGGGCCACGGGCACGCTGCGTAGGTCCCTCGGCAGGTGCAGCGTCAGCGCGAGCTCCAGAGGCGGAGCGTCCGAAGGCGAGGCATCCGGCGGCAGCGGACCCGCGTTGATCGTCATGCCGGCGAGATACCGTCCGTGAGCGGGGTGGCAAACCCCGACACGTGTGAGGCCGGGATCACGGGCCCGGTCACGCGTCGGAGGCTCGGCCGCGGTCGAGGAACGACAGGCCCAGAGCCGCGGCGCACAGCACCACGCAGATGACCACGGCGACCTGGAAGCCCGTCGCCCAGTCCGGGCGCGACTGACCCGCGGTGGCGGCGCTGAAGAAGACGGTGGCGATCAGGGCGAGCCCGATGGCCGAGCCGACGCGCTGCCCCGTCTGGAGCACCCCTGCCGCCGATCCGGCGCCCTGCCGCGGCACCTCCGAGAGCGTGAGCTCCTGGTTCGGAGCGATGACCAGACCGCTGCCCGTACCCGCGACGATCAGCGGAGCGATCAGCTTCCACCCCATGCCGGGTCCGTCGGCCAGATGCACGACGAACCAGGTCGCCGCGAGCCCGATCACGACGAGGACGAGGCCGATCACCACGACGCGAGGGCCGATCCGCGCGGTGATGCGGCTCGAGACCGCCGACCCCAGTGCGGAGCTGAGAGCGAACGGGATGGTGCTGGCCCCCGCGACGAGGGCGGAGTAACCATGGCCCTGCTGGTAGTAGAGCGTGAGGATGAAGAACAGGCCCGTGAACCCGGCGAAGTAGGTGGTCGCCAGGGACATGCCGGTCGTATACGAGCGGACGCGGAAGAGGGTGGTGTCGACCAGCGGAGCCTTGCCGACTGCCCGGTGGTGCCGCTCCCAGGCGAAGAAGATGGCGAGCACCGGCAGGGAGCACGCCATGACAACCCAGGCCCACCACGGCCACCCCAGGCTGCGCCCCTCCACCAGCGGCAGCAGGAGCAGCAGCACACCGGCTGCGAGCAGCAGGACGCCCACCGGGTCGAGGCTCTGGCGCCGGCCGGACTTGTCGCGCGGCAGCAGCCGCAGCGCCAGGGGGACGGCGACGATGCCGATGGGCACGTTGACCCAGAAGATGCCGCGCCAGCCCTCCTCCTGACCGAAGATCGAGATGAGCAGGCCGCCGAGCAGGGGTCCGATCGCGGTCGAGATGCCGACGGTCGCGCCGAAGAGCCCGAACGCCTTGCGCCGCTCCTGACCAGCGAACTCGCCCTGGATCAGCGCGGCGATCTGCGGCTGGAACAGGCCGCCCGCGATGCCTTGCAGCAGCCGGGCGGCCACGAGGATGCCGGCCGAGGGGGCCAGCCCGCACAGCAGGCTGGCCAACGTGAAGAGGCCGACCCCGCAGACGAACACCAGCCGCCGCCCGCGGGCGTCGCCGAGGCGGCCGGCGGGCACGAGCAGCAGCCCGAAGGCGAGGGCGTAGCCCGAGACGATCCATTCCAGCGCGCTCTGGCCCGCGTTGATGCCCGTGGCGATGCTCGGCAGGGCAACGTTGACGATGCTGACGTCGAGCAGGGACATGAAGCCCGCGACGAGGCAGACCGTCAGGGCCTTCCACCGGCGCGGGTCCTGCCCGTGCTCGTACTCGACGTGGTCGCCGCCGTCAGAGGGGGCGCTGCTCGGGGTCTGCTCGTCGGGGCTGCTGCTTTCGGCGCCACTGCTCGGGTGGGGGCTCACATCGGATCGTCGCACTGGCCCATCGTCCCCACCCGCACGCACTCCGGCACGTCGAGGTGCGTCACACCGCCGGATGCTGCACGACGGCGTCCTTGGCCCAGGTGTCCGCGACCGACACGTCGGCGGTGAACCGCACGGGGAAGTCGGGACACCACCAGCGGGAGGCGTCGGCGAGCGATGCGCGCAGCACCTCCGCGACGAGCTGCGCGTCGGCCGCTGGAGCGTGCACGAGCAGCTCGTCGTGCAGGCACAGGACGATCTCCGCGGCGGGCGCCTGCGCCGCGAGGGCTGCCCGGACCGTCACCGCCCAGATCTTGAACAGCTCGGCGGCCGAGCCTTGGATGAGGGCGTTGCGGAGGAAGCGCCCCCGCCCCGGCCAGGAGACCTCTCGGCTGCCCGCCACCGCGCCGACCAGGCGGCCCCCGTAGGTCCGCAGGCTGCCGCCGGAGGCCCCGACGTCCTCGGCTGCCTGGAGCGTTGCCAGGGCGGTGGGGTAAGAGCGTTCCATGGCGGCCAGTGCCTGCCCAGCGGTGCCTGACCGCTGCCCGTACATCGCTGCGAGGACGGCGATCTTGGCTCGAGCGCGGTCGCAGCCCAGCCGGGCCGCCACGGGTGCGTAGAGGTCGGCGTCTGCGCACGCGGCCCCCAGAGCTGGGTCCCGCGACACGACGGCCAGCACCCGTGGCTCGACCTGACCGAGGTCGGCGCGCACGAGGACGTGGCCGGCTTCGGCGCGGACCGCCGGCCGTAGCTCGGCGGGCAGGTTGTGCAGCCCCGAGGACGCCGTCATCCGACCGGCGCCCCCGTCGAAGACGCTCCACCGTCCGCGCAGCCGGCCGTCGCTGACGCAGGCCTCCAGCCACCGGTACCCATACGTCGTGGCCAGCCGCTCGGCCTTCCGCCACGCCAGCAGCGCCGCCACGAAGGGGTGAGCGTCCCGGTAGGCCTCCAGCCGCCACGAACGGGTGTCGGGTACCACGACCCCGACAGCGGCGAGCAGCTCGCGCACGACGGCAGGGGAGCGGAGGTCCGCGCCGTGGACCTCGCTGTCGGCGGCCCGGGGCAGCAGCGTGAGCACCGCCTCGTCCCGGCGCCGCCGCTGCTCGGCGGCGGCTGCCTCGCTGGGGGGCTCGGGTCCCAGCTGGGCGGCGAGCAGGGCGCGCGCCGTGGGCAGGTGCACCGGAAGGCCCGTCGACTCCAGCTCGACCGCGAGCAGCGCCGCCGCTGACTCCGAGGCATCTGTGAGGGCCGCGGCTGCGTCGCCACCCGGTCCCGCGGTGCGCGAGGCGAGCTGCCGCTGGTACGTGAGCAGGCCCGCGGCCGCCAGCCGCGCCGCGTCGTTCGGGTCCTTCGCGAACGTCGGCAGCGCGGCCGCCTCGCCGTCCGCGGGCTCGCCGGCGAGGTCGAGCTGGCCGTCGGGAACCACCGGCCGGGGCGCTCGCCCCGTCGCCGCCGCCAGCACCTCCTCGTGCCGGTGCGCGGTGTCATCGGCTCGGCCATCGCCTCGGCCATCGGCTCGGTCATCGGCTCGGTCATCGGCTCGGCGACCGGTGCGCAGCCCGTGCACGGCGGTAAGGTCCCAGCACTTGGCACCGCGAAGCGGCCGGGCGAGGTGGCGGAGGTCGGCGGCGCACCACCACACCCAGCGGGCGGGGAGCTGGGCCACCTCGGTGGCGAGGTCGGCTGCCGGAAGCACGTGCCCGCTCGCGGCGCCGTCCGTTCCAGCCTCGTGGTCAGCGACCCACGTGCGCCCCTCCGGCAGCGGAACGACGACGCGCACGCAGCCGTCGAGTCCGATCACTTGTCCAGCATCACATGCGGCTCGGGTGGCCCGCGGCTGCCCACGGTGTGACCCTGGGAGGGCGATGACGCTCACCTCCATCCCCGATGACCCCCGCGCCGGCCTCTTCGGCCCGGACTCGGTCACCTGGCGCCTCCACAGCGACCCCCTGCTGTGGGTGGCTGGGCTGCGCGCGCTGTACCTCCAGGCGCTGCACCCGGTTGCCCTCGCGGGCGTCACCAGCTTCTCGAGCTTCCGCGAGGACCCGTGGGGCCGGTTGATGCGCACCGGGGAGTGGGTCGGCGTCACCACCTTCGCCGACGCCCGCGAGGCGCGGCGACTGGCGGCTCGCGTGCGAGGCCTGCACCGGAGGGTCCGCGGCACCCACGAGGGCACCGGCCGCACCTATCGCGCGGACGACCCCGACCTGCTGCTGTGGATTCACATCTGTCTCGTGGACTCCGTCATCGACGTGGTCCGGCGCGCCGGCATCGCCCTGAGCGAGACCGACGCCGACCGCTACGTCGCCGAGCAGGTTCGCATCGCCGAGCTGGTCGGCCTGGACACGGCGCTCGTGCCCGCGACCGTCGCCGAGCTCCGGGCCGCAGTCGACAGCTATCTGCCGGTGCTCGACGTCGACGCCGAGACCCGCGACGTGGCGCGCTTCGTGCTCGCGCCGCCGATGCCCCTCGCTGTGCAACTGGCGACCCCTGCGCGCCCGGCGTGGACCACCATCTCGGCGATGGCGCTCGCCTCGCTGCCCTCGTGGGCGCGGGAGCTGTACGGCCTGCCCGTCCTTCCGCTGTCAGAGCCCCTGACCGGCTTGGGGCTCAGCGTCAGTCTGCGCGCCCTGCGACTGGCGACCCTGGCCCTGCCCGCGCCGCTGCGGGAGGGTCCGCACCTGCGGGCGGCGAAGGCGCGGCTGGCGGAGGTCAACGCGGCCTAGCGGCAGTGCGACGGCGCCGCGCAGCGGCAGTGCGACAGGGCCGCGCAGCGGCAGTACGACAGGGCCGCGTTGCCGGGCGGCGTCCTGGCGGACCCGGGACACTGGGGGCAGGACTGCCTTCGAAATCCGGGAGTGGCGGCACCATGTCAGTGACCTCCGCAGTGGCCTTCTGGCTGGCCGCCGTCGCGGTCGTCCTCGGCGCGCACTGGTTGGCCGCCCGCATCCGCGTGCCCTTCACCGTGCTGCTCACGGTGATCGGCGGCATCTATGCGCTCCTGCCCGGGCCCAATGTCGTCCTGCGGCCCGACGTGGTGCTCGCGCTCATCATCCCGCCGCTGCTGTACAACGCGGCCCTGCAGGCGAGCCTGCTGGACTTCCGCCGCTACCTGCGACCGATTCTCAGCCTCTCCGTGGGGCTCGTCATCGCCACGGCGGTGCTCACCGGCGCGGCTTTGTCTCTCGCCGTCGGCGGTCTGGGCTTCGCCGCCGCGGTGGCGCTGGGTGCCGCCGTCGCGCCTCCTGATCCCGTGGCGGCCCTGTCCATCGGCGGCCGGATCGGCCTGCCGGGCAAGGTCACGACCGTGATCGAGGGGGAGGGGCTGCTCAACGACGCCACCGCACTCACGCTCCTCCAGGTCGCCGTCGCCGCCGCGACCGGCGCCGGCTTCTCTCTCGTCTTCGCTGTCGGCGACTTCCTGCTCTCGGCCGTCGGTGGCGCTGCCGTCGGCATCGCAGTGGCCGCCATCCTCGGCCGGATCCGGCCACTGCGCGAGGACGCTCTGCTTGCGAATGCGGTCTCCCTCGCCACGCCGTTCGCCTGCTACCTGATCGGTGAGGAGCTGCATGTCTCCGGCGTCCTGGCGGTGGTGGTGGCTGGCCTGATCGCCGGGCACCAGTCCCCGCGGGCCGCGACGAGCTCGGGCCGTCTCCAGGTGGGCGCTGTGTGGCGTCTGGTCAACTTCCTGCTGGAAGGCCTCGTCTTCCTGCTCATCGGCCAGCAGGTGCCCGAGGTCCTCGCGACCCTGCAGCAGTACTCGGTGTCGACCCTGCTCGCGGCCACCGGTGCCACCCTCGGCGTCGTGCTGCTGCTGCGACCGCTCTGGCTGTTCGCCAGCGGTCTGCTGCCTCGGCGCCTGTCCTTCGGCCCCCGTGACGGTGACGAGCGGCCCTTCACCGCTGCCGAGCTGACCGTGCTGACGTGGGCCGGCACGCGCGGTGTCATCACGCTGGCGGCGGCGTACACGCTGCCGCTGGACCTGCCCCAGCGCGACCTGCTGCTCTACTGCGCCTTCCTGGTCGTGGCTGTGACGCTGCTCGGGCAGGGGCTGACCTTCGCACCGCTGGTTCGCAGGCTCGGCGTGCGCGCGAGCCTGTCCGACGGGATCCGGCAGCGCAACGAGGCGCGGCTGGCGGCGGTGGACGCGGCGCTCACCCAGCTGGACTCCCTCGAGGACGTGGCTCCTGCGGTCCGTGACGGGCTGCGAGGGTCCTTGCAGGAGCGGCGCCGGCGCTACCAGCATCGGCTCGATGCTTTGGAGGCTGATGACGACGGTCAGGTGGGCTTCTCCGAGGAGTACCTCTCGGCGGTGGACGCGCGCCGGCTGATCCTCGAGGCGCAGCGGCAGGAGCTGCTTCGCCAGCGAGACAGCGGCCATCTCACGGAGGCCGACCTGCGTCTGCTGCAGCGCGAGCTGGACCTGCAGGAGAGCCAGCTGCCGCGGGTGCCGTGAGGCTCAGGCCTGCGGGACCGGGGGGCCCGGCTCGAACAGCGGGGTGAGCAGGTCGCCGGCCTGATCGACCCGCGCGAGCACGTCCTCCGCGCGCCACTGACGGGCCGAGCCCTCGGCGAGTTCGTCCCACGTGTGCGGCGTCGCGACGGTGGGCAGGACGCGCCCTCGCAGGGAGTAGGGGCAGACCGTGGTCTTGCGGGGGTGGTTCTGGCTCCAGTCGAACAGCACCTTGCCCGTGCGCAGGCTCTTGGTCATGCGAGAGACCACAAGCTCGGGCAGCTGTCGCTCGATCTCGACGGCGATGCGGTGGGCGTAGTCCTCCACCACCTCCGCCGGCTGCTGCCCCGAGATGGGTGCGTAGAGCTGCAGACCCTTGGAGCCGCTGGTGACCGGGTACGTCTCGAGACCGTCCGCGGCCAGCCGCTCCCGGGTTGCGAACGCCACCTCCACGCAGGCTTCGAGGCCGGCGGGGGCGCCGGGATCGAGGTCCACCACCAGGCGGTCAGGGTTCTCTCGCTCGCCCAGCGGGGCGCGGGCGGCGTTCGGGCCGGCGACGGCTCCCCGCACCCGCCACTGGTGCACGTGCAGCTCGAGCGCGGCGAGGTTGGCCAGCCACAGCAGAGAGGCGAGCCCGGTCACGAGGGGGTAGTCGACGACGTCGCGCGCCTTCGTGCTGGACGGGGAGTCGAGCACGACATGCTCCACCCACTCCGGTGTGCCCTTGGGAAGGTTCTTCTCGAAGAACGGTGGACCATCCACGCCCTCCGGCCACCGTTTGCGGGTGATGGCGCGGTCGGCGAGATGCGGCAGCAACACCGGAGCGATGCGGGCGTAGTAGTCGATGACGGCGCCCTTGGTGAACCCGGCCTCCGGATAGAGCACCTTCGGCAGGTTCGTCAGCTTCAGCTGGTGGCCGTCGACCTCGACGAGAGCCTCAGATCCTGCCTCAGCCATCGACCGACACCCAACTGCTCACGGCGTCAGCGCCGGTCGTGTCACGTTCCGCCGCGGCGGCGCGGTCCAGCTGATTGCCGTACGGCGCATCCCGGCGCTTCGCCAGCACCCCGGCGAGCCCGAGCTCACGGGTAGCCGAGAGCAGCGCCTCGCCGTCGTCGTAGACCTGCGCCACCTGCACGTGCGGTCCTTCCAGCCCGAGGCGCTGGAGCACGCCGCGGCGCTCGGTCCACGTCTGCCGCGCCACCGCCACGCCGTACAGACGCAGGACGTCGCTGACGACGAGCACGGGCTCCTCGTCGTTCGTGACGATCTCGCCATCGAGGACGGCGTCGGCCAGTCGGCGGCCCAGGCCAGCCTCGGCGAGGATGCTGGCCACGTCGACGAGAGGCCGGCCCGCCTCGTCGCTGACGCTGACCGTCCCTCCGGTGATCTCCACGAGGACTCGTCTGCCCCCCCATCGCGGCTCGTAGACCCACTCCTCGCCGGACGGCAGCGGGCCGGGCACCGCCCGCTGGAGGACCCCGCTGGAATGCTCGAACCCCTGGACACCGGGCGTCACGAGGAAGATCCTTTCTGTGCACACGAGTGTCGACGTCAGGTAGAGCCTGACATTGCGACCGGCCGAGTCGCGTCTCGTGCCCGGAAAGGGGTAGCACGCGATGGTGACAACGAACTGGACGACCGGGTTCCGGGGGGCCGGCGCATGAGGGCCATCTGGAAGGGCGCCGTCTCCTTCGGCCTCGTCAACGTGCCCGTCCGGCTGTACGCCGCAACCCAGGAGCGCGACATCCGCTTCCACCAGGTGCACGTGGCCGACGGCGGTCGCATCCGCTACCGGCGCGTCTGCGAAACCGACGGGGAGGAGGTCTCCTACGACCAGATCGGCAAGGGTTACGAGCTGCCGAGCGGCGAGGTCGTGATCCTCACCGATGACGACTTCGAGCAGCTGCCCCTGGTCTCGGGGCACGAGATCGACGTCCTGGAGTTCGTGCCAGCCGAGCAGGTCGACCCGGTGCTGTTCAACAAGACGTACTACCTCGAGCCGGACGCGGCAGCCGCCAAGCCCTATGCGCTGCTGCGGGAGGCGCTGGTCAGCACCGACCGCATGGCGATCGCCAAGGTCGCACTGCGTTCGCGGGAGACCCTGGCCGCGCTGCGGGTGCGCGACAACGCCATCGTCCTGCAGACGATGCTGTGGCCGGACGAAGTGCGCGAGCCCGACTTCGGCGTCCTGGACCAGGACGTTGACCTGCGGCCGCAGGAGCTGCAGATGGCGTCGAGCTTGATCGAGAGCATGAGCACCGACTTCGAGCCCGACCAGTTCACCGATGCCTACCGGGCGGCGCTCGAGGAGCTCATTGCCGCCAAGACCGAGGGCCGGGAGGTCGTCGAGCCGGTGGCGGCAGCGCAGCCGAGCGGGGTCATCGACCTCATGACGGCTCTGCAGCGCAGCGTCGAGGCGGCCCGGGCAGCACGGGAGGGGAAAGCGCCGTCGGAGACCAGCGGGTCCGCCACCGGGTCGGTCGAGACCTCAGCAGCGCCGCGGACGACGAGTGCCGCGACGGCCCCTGTGAAGAAAGCCGCAGCGAAGACGGCCCCAGCGAAGACGGCCACTGCGAAGAAGGCCCCAGCGAAGACGGCCGCGTCGGCGAAGGCCACCGCAGCGAAGTCGAGCACCGCGAAGTCGGCCACCACGAAGTCGGCCACCGCGAAGTCGAGCACGGCGAAGCCGTCCGCCAAGAAGGCCGCGGCGGCGGATGCTGCCAAGCCGGCGCGACGGCGCGGGGCGGCCTGACGCGCCCCGCCTCAGCGCAGGGTGACTCAGCGCAGGGGTGTCTAGTCGATCCGGACGACGCCGTGCGCGGTCTGCACGTGCACCGCGACCAGACCCGGCTCCTCGCCATCGACCCACTCCAGGTCGATGCCGTCCAGGACCGCCTCACCGGGCTGGCCCAACCAGCCGCCGAGAGTGCCCTGGTCGCCATGGAGCTCGAGCTTCGTAATGTGGCAGGGGCCGCCGCCGGCGGACGGGTGCTGCTCGGGCGCGACGTCCCACTCGATGAAGAACGGCAGTGCCGGGTCACCGATCAGGTCGAGGACGCCGATCTGGCGCCACTGGAGGTCGAAGCCGTCGGGACGGTGACGGTTGCCGGTGGCCGCGGTCCGGCCCAGCCGTTGCTCGACCACGCTGATGTCGTCCACCGCGACAACCCACCCGAGCCAGCCGCCGCCGGCCTGGCTGCGCAGCTTCACTGCCTGGCCGAACGGCGCCTTGTCCACCGCTGGGTGGTCAAGGTGGCCCACCACCTCGAGGTAGGTCCCGTTGGCCAGCGGCAGCACGAAGTTGCGCGTGCCGAACCGCGGGTGCAGCCCGCCGTCGGTGAGGGCGGCACCGAGGGCCGAGCCCACACGCTGCACGGCGGCGGCCAGACCTTCCGGTCCTGCGGCGAAGGAGACGTGATCGAGTCGCACGTGCCCATCCTCGCCTACCGCCGGCCGTGCTCGTGCACGGGGAGGTCAGGTCCGCGAGGTGGCGGCGTCCGACCCGAGCGTCACCGAGGCTGACTTCGGCGTGCTGCTGCCGCGAGGCAGCCAGGTGACGGTGACCTTCTCCCCGGGCCGGTGCGACCGGATCTCCGCGATGAGGGTGTCGGCGGTGTCGATGACCCGGCTGTCGACCTTCGTGATCACGCTTCCCGCCTCGATTCCGCCTTGCGCGGCGGCGGACCCAGGCGTCACCTGCTGGACGCCGGCGCCGGCCGGCTCGCCGTTGTCGGTGACGTCGGTGACCGAGACGCCGAGCAGCGCGTGCGTCGCCGACTGACCCTGGGCGAGCTGCTGGGCGATCGGACGCGCCTGGTCGATGGGGATCGAGAAGCCCAGCCCGATCGAGCCTGACTGCCCGCCCGCTGACGCGCCGAGGGTGGCGATCGCGGAGTTGATGCCGACGACGCGCCCGGACATGTCCACGAGGGGCCCACCCGAGTTGCCGGGGTTGATGGCGGCGTCGGTCTGGATGGCGTCGATCACCGTGGTCCGGTCCTCGCCGGAGGCATCCGCGCCGCCCGTGCGCACCGGCCGGTCGAGTGCGGACACGATCCCGGAGGTGACGGTGCCGGACAGCCCCAGCGGCGAGCCGATCGCCACGACCTGCTGGCCGACCTGCAGGTCGCTCGACGAGCCCAGCTTCACAGGCTTGAGGTCCTTGACGCCGTTGACCTTGATCACCGCGAGGTCGGTCGTCGGGTCGGTGCCGAGGATGCGGGCCTCGACCCGCTGGCCGTCGTTGAACTCGACGGTGACGCTGCCCTGTCCATCCGTGGCGCCGGCGACGACGTGGTTGTTCGTCAGGATCTCGCCGTCGCCCGAGATGACGAAGCCGGTCCCGGTGCCCGACTCGCTCGCGCTGCGGACGGTGATCTGCACGACGCTGGGGAGCACGGCCTGAGCGACCGCGGCGACGGATCCGGCCGGTGTGACGGCCTTCGCCTGCTCTCCGCTTGCGGTGCTGGGCAGCGCCGAGGCGGCCGGGGTGGACAGCGTGCTCGTCGAGGAGTCGTGGGTGGTCAGCGCGTAGGTGGTCGCTGCTCCCGCTCCGCCGCCGATCGCTGCTGCCGCGATCACTGCGGCGACCCCCATCGCCGAACGCCGTCCGCGTCGCTGCCGGCCCGTCTCCGCCTGCGGGCCGCCGCGGCGCTGGTCATCCTGCGGCGCGGCGAAGAGGAAGGGCAGCTGCTGGGTCTCGTGCGGGTCGCGGGCCCACGGCGACGACGAGGGGTCCGCTCCGCTCGACGGCGAGCCCGGGACAGCGTCGTTCGGGCCGCGTCCGACCGGTCCCGTCTCGGGTCGCGCCGGCTCTGCTGTCGGGTGGGCTGCCGGCTCTGGGGCGGCCGCCCGCTCGGAGGCGTCGGGTTCGGGGGACCACCAGGGGCGGGGGGAGTGCTCGGGCGTGTCGTCAGGGCGTTCGGTCATGCCCCCACGCTGCCCCCCTGACCTGAGGAAAGCCTGAGAGTGGCACAAGAGATCCCGAAGGTTTCCGCAGCCGGGTCACCGCCGCGCCCACGGGTGCCTCCGAGCGGAGCGGGACGGGACTAGAGCGCTGGCGGCGCGGGATGCCCCGGCAGGCTCAGGGTCAGCAGGGCCCCACCGGAGACGGTCCGTCCCGCTGAGACCTGCCCGCCGTGCAGCTCCGCGGTCTGCCGCACGATCGCCAGGCCCAGCCCCGAGCCCGGCATGGCCCGCGCCTCGGACGACCGGTAGAAGCGGTCGAAGACGCGGGGCAGGTCGGCGTCGGCGATACCGGGCCCCTGGTCAGCCACCCGCAGCGTCCCGTGCCGCAGGGTGACATGGACCTGGCCGCCGGGCGGGCTCCACTTGACGGCGTTGTCCAGCAGGTTGAGCACGGCCCGTTCCAGCATTGCGGCGTCGCCGCGGACCCACCACGGCTCGACGCTCGCGGTGACCTCGACGGGCGCCCCCTCGCCGGTGTTCGCGCGGGGCCGGACCCGGGTCAGCGCTCGGTCCAGGACATCGGCGAGGTCGACGTCGTCGTCAGCGAGCCGCCGGTCGTCTCGGGCCAGCTCGACGAGATCCGTGACGAGCGCCGAGAGCTCACCGACCTGAGCGCGGACGTCGTGCAGGAGAGCGCGCCGCTCTTCAGGCGGCAGCCGGTCGCTGCCCTCGCTCTGCGCGAGCAGGTCGAGGTTGGTGCGCAGGCTGGTGAGCGGGGTGCGCAGCTCGTGTCCGGCATCGGCGACGAGCTGCCGCTGCCGGGACTGCGAGGCCGCCAGCGCGGTCAGCATGGCGTTGAAGGTGCGCGTGAGGCGTGCGACCTCGTCGTCGCCCTCCACCTCGATCGGAGTCAGGTCCCCGGTCCGGGCGACGCGCTCCGCGGCGTCAGTCAGGCCCTCCACGGGGCGCAGCGCCGCTCGGGCCACCACGACGCCGGCCGAGGCGGCAACCGCCATCCCAAGGGCAACGATCACGAGCAGGACGAGTCCGACGACGCGCAGCGCATGCTGGGTCTGCTGCAGCGGAGCGGCCAGGACGAGGGCGAAGCGCTGGGCCGCTGGCACCGCCACGACCCGGAACTGCTCGCCATCGCGGGCGAGGGTCCGCACCGACTGCTGACGTGCCCCAGCGGCGACCGCGACCTCGGCGCGGCCGAAGGGGGCGACATTCGCTCCCGGTGCGGCGTAGGCGGTGCCGGACGCCGAGACGAGCAGGATCCGGACGTCGCCCGCGGCCAGCAGCGCGTCGCTCGGCAGCGCCACGATCCGCTGTGGGTCGCCCAGGGCGGTCGAGACCGCCGCCTGCGCACGCTGGAGCAGGGAGGTGTCCAGGCTGCGAAACAGCTGCACCCGCACGACCGACCAGGCGAGCACCGCGACCAGGGCGATGGCCAGACCGACCGACGCTGCGACCAGCAGGGCGAGGCGACCCCGGAGGCTGCGGCGCCACTGGGACCAGTGACGCGCGGGGGAGAACCGCCCGCCCACCGGCCCTGGGCCAGCGGTGGTCGCCGTCGTCACGGGGCGTCCTCGCGCAAGACGTAGCCGACGCCGCGGACGGTGTGGACGAGTCGCGGCTCTCCTTGCGCCTCGGTCTTGCGACGCAGATAGCCGACATAGACCTCAAGGGAGTTGGCGGTGGTGGGGAAGTCGTAGCCCCAGACCTCCTGCAGGATCCGCTCCCGAGTCAGCACCCGCCGCGGGTTGAGCATCAGCAGCTCCAACAGGGCGAACTCGGTCCGCGTCAGGCGCAGGGAACGGTTGCCCCGGCGCACCTCGCGCGTGTCCGGGTCGAGGGTCAAGTCGCCCATCCGCAGCACGCCCGCGGACGCCTCGTTGGATCGAGAAGTCTCCGGGCCCGGCTCGGGCGACCGCTCGCTGGCGGAACGCCGGAGCAGGGCCCGCAGCCGTGCCAGCAGCTCCTCCAGGGCGAACGGCTTCGTCAGATAGTCGTCGGCGCCGGCGTCGAGGCCTTCGACCCGGTCGGAGACAGCGTCGCGAGCGGTCAGCACGAGGATCGGAAGGTCGTCGCCGGCCTCTCTCAGCGCCCGGCAGGCGGCGAGACCGTCGACGCGCGGCATCATCACGTCCATCACCACGGCATGGGGCCGCTGCTGGCCGATGCGCAGCAGCGCCTCTGCGCCGTCCTTGGCCAGGTCCACCTCGTAGTCATGGAAGACCAGCGAACGGCGCAGGGACTCCCGCACGGCGGGATCGTCGTCGACCACCAGGATGCGCACGCGGTCAGTCTGCCGTCCGCGTCCGTCTCCACAGCGGATCCCCACCCCGCCGTTGTCCACAGCGACCGGACTGCCCCTTCCTGACACCGGCCGCACGCGCGACGTTGCCGTCATGACTGAGATCCCGATCGTCCGCGAGATGGGCGGCATCGTCGCGTCCGTGCCCCACCTGCTCGGCTTCCACCCGCGCAACTCCCTTGTCCTGCTGCTGCTGACGGCCCCCGATGAGGTGCGCGGGCGACGCAGACACTCCGGCGCAACCGGCCGACCGCGCCAGCAGGAGGACGAGCCGCGTCCTGGCCGTCTCCGCTTCGGAGTCCACTGCACGATCCGCGTCGATCTCCCGGAGCGGCTCGCGGATGTCCCCCGCATGCTCGACGAACTGGACATGTGGCGGCGCCAGCCGGTGCCGATCTCCGGCGCCCTTGCGCTCATCTACCCCGACGCCGTCACGGCGGACGACGCCACGGCCGTGCTCGACAGCCTGCTGGCCAACGGACTGCTCGCGGACAGGGGGCTGGAGGAGGCCAGCAGCCCAGCCGCGCTGGTGCTGCAGGCGCTCGAGACCCACGGGCTGGGGGAGGGAGCACCCATGCCCGCGACGGTCGCGGCAGTCGCGCTGTCCGTCCGGGAGTGGGCATATGAGGAAGGCCTTCCCCTGCAGGAGGTCCTGGTGGTCGCCCGCGACACCTACCGGTCGGCCTGGTGCGGCGGTGGGTCCTGCTGTCCGCCCGGCGGTCGCCCTGTGCCCTCAAGCGACGACAGTGTGCTCGCGCCCGAGGCCGTGCTCCGCGGGGAGCAGGTTCTCGCGAGCCGCGAAACGCTGGCGGCCTCGCTGCAGCCCGGCGACACCACCACACGGCTTGCGACCGCGCAGGCTGTGGCGCGGCTCGCGGAGGCGCCCCCGACCCGACGTGAGCTGCTCGCGACGTGGCATGAGGCGGTTGCCCGTCGCGCTGAGGGCAGCGATGCCTGGATGACAGACGACACGGCCGCCCGGTTGCTGCTGCTGGTCCAGGACCTCGGCAGCCGTGACCGGGTGCTCGCGCACGTCGCGGTCGAGCCGGTTCCGCCCGCTGGCGAGCTCCTCGCCGGACTCGACGTCCTCAGCCACCTGGTGCGCCTGGCGCCTGACGAGGCCTCGCGTGCCGCGGCTGCCGGGGTCCTCGCCTTCTGCGCCTACCAGGAGGGCAATGGCGCCTTGGCCCTGTGTGCGCTCGAGGTCTCCGCCTTCGCCGACCCCTTCCACAGCCTGTCCGAGATCGTCCGGCAGGCCCTCGCCCAGGGATTGGATCCACGGGCGATGCGCCTGTCCCGGGCGTCGCGTCGTCAGGTGGAGCGAGGCTTTCCGATCGACGAGGTGGTCGTGCTTCCGACGGCTGCTGCGGTGCCCGCCCGTGCCAGTGACCTGCCTGCTGCCCTGCCCAGTGCTGTGCCGGCCGCCTTCCGTCGGCGCGTGGCACGTCCCAGCCCCTGGGGGCGCGACTGGCCGGAGGGTGTCGCGGGGTGAGTCGACAGCCACGCGCTGCGTCGACCGTCGATGCAGGCGGCGCCGGCGCGTGGTCCGCGGGTCCACTACCTCTCCGATCGGCGACGTCCGATAGCCTCCGGGCGGCAACGTCGCCGCACGCACCGGTCGCATCGGGCGCACCGGGGGGAGGACTTACATGGCCATCGTCGTGGGTTACGTCCCCAAGCCGGAGGGACGAGCCGCGCTGCGGCGAGCCGTCGAGGAGGCGCGGCTGCGCCACACCCGCATGGTCGTCATCAACTCCAACCGCGGTGGCAAGGACCTCGACGAGGAGGAGGCTCAGCGCTACGAGCACGAGCTCAACGAGGTCCGCGATCAGCTGACGGCCGAGGGCGTCCAGTTCGAGGTCCGTCAGCTCGTCCGCGGCCTGGAGCCCGCGGAGGACCTCATCGCCGTGGCCGAGGAGGTGCAGGCCGACTTCATCGTCATCGGGCTGCGTCGTCGCAGCCCTGTGGGGAAGCTCATCCTGGGCAGCAACGCCCAGCGGGTGCTGCTCGACGCGCCCTGCCCTGTCCTGGCGGTCAAGGCCGACGTCTGACCGAGGTCCTGCTCGACGCGCGGCTCCCCGACGTGTTCGGCTCGGGAACTGGCAGCCGCGCTCGCGCGTAGGAATGCCGCGGCGTGCCACAATGTTGCGCTGCGTGTGGCCGCTGCATGCGGCGCAGCCCCCCAGCCGACTCGCCGCTCGCCCCGGTGGATCGGTCCATGCCCGCTCGTCGAGAGGTCGTTCGTGTCGGCAAGCAACTCCCGTCCGCTCCCGCCTGAGTTTCTTCGTCCGCCGGTCCAGGAGTTGTTCCGGCAGGGCAAGGCGGCAGGGCACGTCACCGCCGATGCGGTGCGCCGAGCGACGGAGGAGGCCGGCATCCCGCTCAGCCGGATGAAGGTCGTGCTCCGCAGCCTCAGCGACGAGGGCGTCGGCATCCATGTCGAGGCCAGTGACACTGCCGCCCGACCCCGGCGGGCCGTGGCCGCCGCGCGCAGGGCTTCGGCGCCGACCGTGACGACGTCGACCGAGGACAAGGAGGCGTCCGGGACCATGCCCGCCACCAAGACCGCCGCCAAGAGCGCCACTAAGAGCGCAGCCAAGACCGCCCCGAAGGCTCCCGCGAAGGCCGCTGACGGCACAGCACCTGACGGCACAGCACCTGACGGCACAGCGGCCGACGGCACCGTCGCCGCGAGCGCGTCGGCGAGCGGCAAGGCAGCGCGCAAGACGGCCGCATCAGGCAAGACCGGCGGCTCCAAGGGAGCCAAGGCCGCGAAGGCCGCCGCGTCGGCGGCGGGCGGTAAGCCCGCGGGAGACGACGAGGAGCTCGAGGCTGTCGAGGTCGAGGACCTTGACGTCGACGCGGCCGATGACGAGGCAGGCGACGCGGCCAGCGACCTCGGCGACGACACGTCAGACGACTCGGCTGAGGCCGCCGGGCCGGAGGCGGCGGGCGACGACGAGTCCGAGGACGACGACGCGGCTCCCAAGGCCAAGGGCGATGACGACGAGGACGAGGAGTTCGTCCTCGACCTGGATGACGAGGACGCGCCCGCTCAGCAGGTGGCGACCGCCGGCGCCACGGCCGATCCCGTCAAGGACTACCTGAAGCAGATCGGCAAGGTCGCGCTGCTCAACGCCGAGCAGGAGGTCGAGCTCGCCAAGCGCATCGAGGCCGGGCTCTTCGCCGAGGAGAAGCTCAACTCGGGGGAGAAGCTCGCGCCGCGCATCCGCAAGGAGCTCGAGTGGATCGCCGAGGACGGTCGTCGGGCCAAGAACCACCTGCTTGAGGCCAACCTTCGTCTGGTGGTGTCCCTGGCCAAGCGCTACACCGGTCGCGGCATGCTCTTCCTGGACCTGATCCAGGAGGGCAACCTCGGTCTGATCCGCGCGGTCGAGAAGTTCGACTACACCAAGGGCTACAAGTTCTCGACCTACGCCACCTGGTGGATCCGGCAGGCGATCACGCGGGCGATGGCCGACCAGGCCCGCACCATCCGCATCCCGGTCCACATGGTCGAGGTCATCAACAAGCTCGCTCGCGTCCAGCGGCAGATGCTGCAAGACCTCGGTCGGGAGCCGACGCCGGAGGAGCTCGCCAAGGAGCTCGACATGACGCCGGAGAAGGTCGTGGAGGTGCAGAAGTACGGCCGCGAGCCGATCTCCCTCCACACTCCCCTCGGCGAGGACGGCGACAGCGAGTTCGGCGACCTCATCGAGGACTCCGAGGCGGTCGTCCCAGCGGACGCGGTGTCCTTCACCCTCCTGCAGGAGCAGCTGCACTCGGTGCTCGACACCCTGTCGGAGCGGGAGGCGGGCGTCGTCTCGATGCGCTTCGGGCTCACCGACGGGCAGCCGAAGACGCTCGACGAGATTGGCAAGGTCTACGGCGTGACGCGCGAGCGCATCCGTCAGATCGAGTCCAAGACGATGTCGAAGCTGCGCCACCCCAGCCGCAGCCAGGTGCTGCGCGACTACCTGGACTGACGCGCAGGTCCTGGGTAGGGCCCGCAGTCGGGTCGGACGTGGCATCCTGCTCGTCCGGGGCTGACCCAGCAGACGGACGCAGCTCGCTGAACCAACGCCCTGACCCAGCCCTTGCCTGAGGCAGGCTGGCGCAGGGCCTGTCGCGGAGTGGACGGTGCGGTGAGCGAACGACGCGAGGCCGACCTCGCTGCGCTGCACGCGCTGCTGCTGCAGAGTGCCGCGGAAGGCATCTACGGCCTTGACGCCGATGGGGTCACCACCTTCGTCAACCCCGCAGCCCAGCAAATCCTCGGCTACAGCGAGGCGGAGCTCGTGGGTCGCCATCAGCACGAGGCGATCCACCACAGCTTCTCCGACGGCACGCCCCATCCCGTCGAGAGCTGTCCGATCGAGCGCGCTCTGCGGCGGGGTGAGATCGTGCACAGCCCCGTCGAGACGTTCTGGACCAGCGCGGGGGAGCCGGTCTCGGTCGAGCTCACCGCGACGCCGTTGCCGGACCCCCGGGATGGTCGGAGCAGCAACGGCGTCGTGATCACGTTCTCCGACATCCGGGAGCGGCTCGACGCCGAGCGCCAGCGCCTGGAGCTCGAGCGGGCACGCGCTGCCGAGGCGGCGGCGTTCGACGCGCTGCACGAGCTGCAACGAGCCATGCAGCCGGCCCCGTTGCTGCTGCCGGGGGTCGAGCTCGCCGCCGACTACCGTCCCGCGCTCGACGCGGCGGCCGGCGGGGACCTCTACGACTGGCTGCTGCTGCCCGACGGCCGCGTCTTCGCCGCCGTGGTCGACGTGCTCGGCAAGGGCGTGGCGGCAGCAAAGGACGCCCTCGCGGTGACTCATGCGCTGCGCCTGCTCGCTTTGCGCGGCTCCGCGATCGGGGACCTGCTGCGCGAGGCCGACGAACTGCTCGTCCCTGCGCTGCCGGAGCTCATCGCCACCGCGGTCGTGGCGATCTTCGACCCCGAGACCCGGGCGCTCGAGGTCGTCTCAGGCGGCCACCCACCGGCGCTTCTCGTGCACCGAGCGACTGCTGCCGGCGCTGCCTCCTCGTGCGGCGGCGCTGCCTGCGCTGGATCCTCCTGCTACCTGGAGGCCAGCGGCAGGCCCATCGGCTACCCGCTGCCCGGTAGCGACGACGTCGTGCGGGTCCGACTGGACCTGGGGGACGCCCTCGTGCTGTACACCGACGGGCTCATCGAGGGCAACCGCGACGTCCCCGCCGGACTGCGACGCCTGCAGGAGATCGTCCAGCAGCATCAGACGCTCCCGGCGGCCGAGTTGGCGACAGCTGCCGTCGCCGACGCCGTCCGGGATGCTGTCCACCTCGATGACGCGCTCTGCGTGGTGCTGCGCGCGGCGTGAGCCACCGCCCCGGTGGACAGCGGCGCGGTGGACAGCGGCGCGGTGGACAAGGCCTCTGTGGACATCGGCGCGGTGGACAACGGTGCGGCCCGCCTCCACCGCTTCTAAGATCCGCCCGTGGCTACCGACCCCAGCGCCGTGTCCAACTCCACCGCACTGATCGACTCCGTCACCGCGGGATACGGCTTCGCCGGTCCGGCGCTGGAGCTCGGCGCCCTGGTCGTCGACGGGGCGGCGCACCCCGAGGCGCCGGTCCGGATCCCCCTGAGCATGCTCAACCGGCACGGCCTGGTGGCCGGCGCCACCGGCACGGGCAAGACAAAGACACTCCAGCTGATGGCCGAGCAGCTCAGCGCCGCCGGTGTGCCGGTCTTCCTCGCCGACATCAAGGGCGATGTGTCCGGGATCGCCAGTCCGGGCGCCGCCAGCGACCGCACGTCCTCACGGGCAGCCGAGGTGGGGCAGCAGTGGACCCCGGCGTCGTTCCCGACCGAGTTTCTCCGGCTCGGAGAGGCAGGGACGGGAGTGCCGGTGAGGGCCACGGTGACGTCCTTCGGCCCGACACTGCTCAGCAAGGTGCTGGGGCTCTCGGAGGTGCAGGAGAGCTCCCTGGGCCTGGTCTTCCACTTCGCCGACAAGGCGGGTCTGCCCTTGCTCGACCTCGCCGACCTGCGCGCCGTGATCAGCTACCTGGTCAGCGACGAGGGCGCGGGTGCCCTGGAAGGACTCGGCGGCCTCGCGAAGTCGACCGCCGGGGTCCTGCTGCGCGAGCTCATCGCCTTCGAGGACCAGGGCGCGGCCTCGTTCTTCGGCGAGCCGGAGTTCGACACCCACGACCTGTTGCGCACCGCCCCCGACGGGCGCGGGATCGTCACCTGCCTGGAGCTGCCGGCGGTGCAGGACCGCCCGCTGCTCTTCTCGACCTTCCTGATGTGGCTGCTGGCCGACCTCTACGCCGACCTGCCCGAAGTGGGCGACGTCGACAAGCCCAAGCTCGTCTTCTTCTTCGACGAAGCGCACCTGCTCTTCCGCGACGCCAGCAAAGGGTTCCTCGACCAGATCACGCAGGTGGTCCGGCTGGTCCGATCCAAGGGCGTCGGCGTCTTCTTCGTGACGCAGGTGCCCGACGACGTGCCGCGCGACGTCCTCGCCCAGCTCGGCAACCGCGTGCAGCACGCCCTGCGTGCCTACACGCCGGAGGATGCCAAGGCGCTGAAGTCCACCGTTTCCACTTTTCCGCACTCGCCCTATGACCTGGGGGAGGCGCTGACGCAGCTGGGGATCGGCGAGGCGGTGGTCACCGTCCTCAGCGACCGTGGGGCTCCCACGCCGGTGGCGTGGACGCGGATGCGCGCTCCGCAGTCGCTCATGGCACCCAGCGACCCAGCCCTGGTCGCCTCCACGGTCGCCGCCTCACCGCTGCAGGCGGAGTACGGCACCGCGATCGACCGCGACTCCGCCTACGAACGCCTCCGCACCAAGCTCGCCCCGGCTGCCACGCCGGCCCCCGCTCCCGCCACACCTGCTCCCGCCGCACCTGCTCCCGCCCCGCCGGCGCCTGCTGCGCCGCCGGCAGCCGACGACGGTCAGGCGCCCGAACGCCGCCGTTCCTCCCGCTCGTCCCGCGGCGACGTCGACGACCTACGCGAGGGGCCGCAGCCGGGTCGCTCGATGGTCGAGGAGGTGCTGGCCTCGTCTGCCTTCCGTCAGGCGACGCGCTCGGCGGCGTCGGTGGTGGGCCGTGAGATCGCCCGCAGCCTGTTCGGCGTGGGCCGACGGTCGCGCCGCCGGTGACCACGGTCGGCGCGTTCGGAACAGTGGTTGTGTTAGGGACACAAACCGTGGCTGCGGGTGACAGGATGCGCACGTGACCTCGGACGACACGCCAGGCGCCTCGGTCCCGGGTCACCCCCCGCTGGACGAGGAGCGCTTCCGTCTTGCCCTCGAAGCCGGGCAGATGGGGACCTGGCGCTGGGACCTCGTCACCGACGACCTGCAGTGGGACGCTCCGCTGCAGCGCGTCTTCGGGCTGGAGCCCGGGACGTTCTCCGGCACGTACGAGGAGTACCTGCAGCTGCTGCACCCGGAGGACCGCGAGCGCACCTCAGCCGCCATCGCCGCCTCCCTGGAGCGCCGCGAGCAGCACTACGTCGAGCACCGCGTCATGCACCCGGACGGCAGCACCCACTGGATCAGCGGCACCGGACGGGTGGTCCTCGACGCGGCTGGGGAGGCGGTCGCGTTCGTCGGTGTCGGTGCCGACATCACCGAGCGCAAGCTGGCCGAGGCGCGGCTGCGGCTGCTGGCCCGCGCCGGCGAGGTGCTCGGGTCGTCCCTCGACCTGCAGACGGTCTTCCAGCAGGTCGCGGAGCTCGCCATCGAGTCGCTGGCCGACTGGTGCACCGTGGACCTCGTCGACCGAGACGACGTCGTGCTCGCCGCCATCGCCCATCGTGACCCGACCAAGGTGGCCTACGCCCGCCGGCTGCGAGAGCGCTTCCCTGTCGACCGAGCGGCCGACTCGGGTCTAGGTGCTGTGCTGCGCACGGGCCAGCCCGACATCGCGCCCGTCCTCGAAGACGCCGAGGTCCGGGCGGCCCTCGACCTCGTCCCCGGTCTGAGTGAGCGGGACAAGCTGGAGTTCCTCGCGCTCGGGCTGCGGGCCTCCATGGTCGTGCCGCTACTCGCCCGCTCCGGCGAGGTGCTCGGCGCCATCACGCTCGTCTCCGCTGAGAGCCGGCGCGCCTACACCGACAACGACGTCGACCTCGCCGTCGAGCTCGCCCGGCGGGCCGCGGTCGCGGTCGAGAATGCCCGGCTGCACGGGCAGGTGCGGCACGCCGCCCTAACCCTGCAGCGCAGCCTGCTGCCGCCGACGATGCCGGAGGTGCCCTTCCTCGAGATCGAGTCGTTCTACGCGCCGCTGGCCACGGACGAGCTGATCGGCGGGGACTTCTACGACGTCTTCCCGCTCTCGGACGGCTCCTGGGGGCTGGTCATCGGGGATGTCGCCGGCAAGGGCGTCGACGCTGCCGCTCTGACCGCGGCGAGCCGTTGGACGCTGCGGACCTCGCTGACGCGCACGCAAGCCCCACAGGTCGCTCTGGCCGAGCTCAACGAGGCGCTCCTCCAAGCGGGGGACAGTGACCGTTTCGTCACGGTGCTCGCCGCCGTGGTGCGGTGGACGGGCACCGACGCCGTGCTGACCTACGCCTCCGGCGGCCACCCCGCCCCGCTGGTCCGGCGACTGGACGGGACCGTTGAGCAGCTCGGGGTCGACGGACAGATCGTCGGAGTGCTGCGGGATGCCCCCGCGACGCCGTTCACCGTCCGGTTGCAGCAGGGCGACGTCCTCGTGGCCTACAGCGACGGGTTCACCGAGGCTCGACAAGGCGGTCGGCTCTTCGGCGAGGAGGGCATGATCCAGGCCCTGGCGGCCACGTCAGGGCGCGAGGCCGGCGGCGTGGTCACTGCCCTGCACGACGCGGTCGCCCACTTCGGGCCGCAGCGCGATGACATGGCTCTGCTCGTCGCGCGCGTCCATCGGCCGCCCGTCCCGGAGACGCCTGGCCCTACCGCAGCGCAGTCAGCCGCCAGCGCGCCCGATGCGTCTGCCCCGCGGACAGCGCGACGACGTCACGCCCTGAGGTGAAGGCGTCGGGCGGGCACGTCATCGGCTCCACGGCGAGTCCGACGCGATCGTGCTCCGGCTCCGGCCGGTCGGCGGTGTGCACCTGCACCCAGCGGCAGGCCTGATCCCACTCCAGCCGCACGCCCGTCGCACCGTCGCGCAGCTCGGCGCGGGCCCAGCCGTCGTCGCCGAACTCGAGGTCGGTGTAGGCGTGGTCCACCCGCCGCGCGCCGAGGGGGACGGCGTGGCGCAGGTCCAAAGCGGAGGGCACGTCGCCCGTCACGTCGACGAGCGCGCGCGGCAGCAGCCGCTCGGGATCGACCTCCAGGACGCTGCGGGCTGGCAGCTGCAGATCCCAGTCATCCACCCTCCCGCGACCGCCCACGAGGTAGGGATGCCACGTGCAGCCGTAGGGAGCCGTCGTCGTCCCCACGTTGGTGGCCGTGAGCGTCAGGTCGAGACCGTCGGCCCGGGCGCGGTACTCCGCTGCCAGGTGCAGCGCGAAGGGGTAGCCGGCCTGCGGCACGACCTCCGATTCCAGAACGACGCTGTCGGGGCTGCTCGCCGTCGCCTGCCAGCGCGCCCACGCGACGAGGCCGTGCAGCGCGTTGCCGCGCTCGGGCTCGTTGACGGGGACCTGGTAGCGCTGACCGTTCCAGTCGTAGCGGCCGTCTCGCAGTCGGTTCGGCCAGGGGGCGATGACCGCGCCCCGGTAGAACGGCCGCAGCTCGTCGGAGCGAAACGGCACGATGAGGTCGCGGGCGCCGACGCGCAGGATCCGCAGGGTGGCCCCTACGTCAGCGATGACGGCGCGGCAGTCACCGGCGTGCAGCTCGAACTGGCGGCCGGACAGGGGAGTCGGAGGCATCGGCGCCAGCCAATCACGGCATGGGCACGGAAACCATGATCAACTCGCCCGGAACCGCTCGCGGAACGGATCGGGCGACCCCGGGGACGCCGCAGGGCCGGACCCTCGGGCGAGGTCCGGCCCTGCATCAGGCGGATGTCAGTGGATGCTGTCGATAGGTCAGCGCTCGTCGGCCGGCGCCGATGCCGGCACGTCTCCGAGTCGCTGGGTCTCGTCGTGGATGTCGGCGGCCATCTCGCGGAGCTTCGGCTCGAACCGTCGCGCGTGGTGGGCGCAGAAGAGCAGCTCGCCGCCGCTCATCAGGGTCACGCGGACGTAGGCCTGGGCGCCGCACCGGTCACACCGGTCGGCCGCTGTGAGCGGGCTGGCAGTAGCTAGGGCTGCGGTCACGTCGTCTTCGTCTCCTCCGTGCGTTGCTACCCGAGTCAACATCCAACCATCGACCGGCGTTCCCGGCCCGACCATTCCGAACCGTGTTGAGGGCGTCTGCTGTCAGCGAACACGGCGTGAGCCAGGGAGTTCCGGAGGCCGGCATCGGTGGGGCACCGGGTCCTGTGCGTCGCTGCCGGGCGCGTGCGGCCCGCGCAGTTACCCTGCTGGAGTGACCGCCTTGCCCTCCGAGAGCTCCGCTCCCGCTCCTGGTCCCACCAGCTACACCGCTCGCCATCTGAGCGTGCTGGAGGGGCTCGAGGCGGTGCGCAAGCGCCCCGGGATGTACATCGGGTCGACGGACTCCCGCGGCCTCATGCACTGCCTCTGGGAGATCATCGACAACTCCGTCGACGAGGCGCTGGGCGGCTTCTGCGACACGATTGTGGTCGTTCTCCACGCCGACGGCTCGGTCGAGGTCCGCGACAACGGCCGCGGCATCCCCGTGGACATCGAGCCCAAGACGGGGCTGTCCGGTGTCGAGGTGGTCTTCACCAAGCTGCACGCCGGTGGCAAGTTCGGTGGCGGCTCCTACACCGCCTCCGGCGGCCTGCACGGTGTCGGGGCGAGCGTCGTCAACGCGCTGTCGGAGCGGCTCGACGTCGAGGTCGACCGGGAGGGCAAGACCTGGTCGATGAGCTTCCGGCGCGGGGAGCCCGGGATCTTCGACGGCGAGGGAGCAGCCCCGACAACGTCGTTCGCGCCGTTTGTGAACCGCTCCGAGCTGCGTGTCGCCGGCAAGGTCCGGAAGGGCGTGACGGGGACGCGGGTGCGCTACTGGGCCGATCCGCAGATCTTCCTGAAGACGGCGCAGTTCAGCTTCGACGACCTGGTCGCCCGCGCCCGCCAGACCTCCTACCTGGTGCCGGGGCTGCGCCTGGTGATCCGCGACGAGCGGCGGCTGCCGGGCACGCCGGGGGAGCACGAGCCGTACGAGGAGGTCTTCCACCACGACGGCGGCATCGGGGAGTTCGTCGAGTTCCTCGCGCACGATGCGGCGATCACCGACGTCTGGCGGCTGCAGGGGACCGGGACGTTCCGTGAGACGGTGCCGGTGCTCGACAGCCGAGGCCACATGGTGACCACCGAGGTCGAGCGCGAGTGCGTCGTCGACATCGCCCTGCGGTGGGGCAAGGACTACGAGACCGAGCTGCGGTCCTTCGTCAACATCATCGCGACGCCCAAGGGCGGCACCCACGTCGCTGGCTTCGAGCAGGCGCTCCTCAAGGTCTTCAAGAAGCAGTTCGAGGTCAACTCGCGCCGGCTGAAGGTCGGCAAGGATGACCGGCTCGACAAGGACGATGTCATGGAGGGCCTCACGGCGGTCGTGACCGTGCGTCTGGCCGAGCCGCAGTTCGAGGGCCAGACCAAGGAGGTGCTCGGCACCAGCGCGGTGCGCGGCATCGTCTCCCGCGTCGTGGAGAAGGAGCTGACGACGCGACTGACCGCGACGCGCGGCGCCGCCAAGCAGGAGGCAGCGGCGGTGCTCGACAAGGTCGTCGCGGCGATGAAGACGCGCGTGGCGGCCCGGCTGCACAAGGAGACACAGCGTCGCAAGAACGCCCTCGAGAGCTCGGCGCTGCCGGCGAAGCTCAGCGACTGCCGCAGCGACGACGTCGAGCGCACCGAGCTGTTCATCGTCGAGGGCGACTCGGCCATGGGCACAGCGAAGGCGGCTCGCCAGTCGGACTTCCAGGCGCTGCTGCCGATCCGGGGCAAGATCCTCAATGTCCAGAAGGCCAGCCCGGCCGACATGCTCAAGAACGCCGAGTGCGCCGCGATCATCCAGGTCATCGGCGCCGGCTCGGGGCGGACCTTCGACCTCGAGGCGGCCCGCTACGGCCGGGTCATCTTCATGTCCGACGCCGACGTCGACGGCGCGCACATCCGCACCCTCCTGCTGACCCTGTTCTTCCGCTACATGCGTCCCATGGTCGAGGCTGGCCGCGTCTTCGCGGCCGTGCCGCCGCTGCACCGGATCGAGGTCGTCAACGGCGGCAGCAAGAAGAACGACGTCCTCTACACCTACTCCGACGCCGAGCTGCGCGGGGTCCTGGCCGACCTCACCAAGCGCGGCAAGCGCTACAAGGAGCCGATCCAGCGCTACAAGGGCCTCGGCGAGATGGACGCCAAGCAGCTGGCGGAGACGACGATGGATCCCCGGCACCGCACTCTGCGCCGAGTCACCCTGTCCGACGCAGCGGCCGCCGAGTCGGTCTTCGAGCTGCTGATGGGCAACGAGGTGGGGCCGCGACGCGACTTCATCAGCGAGGGGGCGGCCGGCCTCGACCGCTCCCGCATCGACGCGTGAGGCAGGTGAGTGAGGCGGTCGTCACCTCGGCGTGAGGAGTGACCGCCGGCGTGGCAGGCTGCGAGGAAGAACCTCGCATCTCTACGCAAGGAGGACCTGCCCGTGTGCCATAACGACGCTGACCGCCCACCCGCACCGCCGGTGGTCGGGAAGGTCGCCTCCACCGCCCAGCTCGAGCTCGTCAGCCAGGAGGGGCACTCGTTCGCCGCCTACGAGGCGCTGCCCGAGACCAACGCCGCCGACGTGGGCGTGGTGATCCTTCCGGACGTGCGCGGCCTGCACCCTTACTACGTCGCCCTGGCCGAGCGTTTCGCCGAGGCCGGTGTCGCTGCCATCGCCATCGACTACTTCGGTCGCACCGATGGTGTGGCCATGCGCGACGACGACTTCGACTGGAAGTCGAAGGTCTTCGAGCTCACGCCGAGCAACGTCGAGGCGGACGCCGCCGCAGCTGTCGCCCGGCTGCGGGTCGAGCACGGCATTGAGCGGGTCTACTCCCTCGGTTTCTGCTTCGGCGGTGGTCAGTCCTGGCGGTTGGCCGCGACCTCGCTGGGTCTCAGCGGCGCGGTCGGCTTCTACGGACGTCCCGCCTACGTCGGCGACGCGGTGGACCAGATCGAGGCGCCCTTGCTGATGCTCGCCGCCGGCGCCGACCAGGGCATCCCGGTCGCGGAGGTGGAGGAGCTGGCGCAGCGGCTGCAGCAGGCGGGCAAGACCGCGGAGCTGCATGTGTATGACGGCGCGCCGCACTCCTTCTTCGACCGCACCTACGCTGAGTGGCAGGAGGCCTGCGCCGACGCGTGGCGGCGCATCCTCTCCTTCATGCAGGTGCCGGTAGCCGCCTGAGCCTGCAGCTGAGACGGGGCGGGTGCGGGCGGCGGTGCTCGCCCCCGCCCCGGCGGCGTTTCGGCCAGCCTCAGTCGGCGTCCGGCGTGCCGGGGATGCCCGCGGCGCCGGCAATCGGCTGCGACCCCGGCGTCCCTGAACCGTCCCGCTTCCCGGTCGGCGCCGGCAGCTCGACGGGCACACCGCTGGCGGCGGCCGCCCTCAGAGGCAGCGGTCCGACTGCTGCGAGCAGCAGAGTGTCCTCACCACGGAGGAAGCGGTGGCAGCGGACCCCGCCGGTGCCCCGCCCCTTTGCTGGGTACTCACTGAACGGCGCCACCTTGAGGCTGCCGGGCTGCGTGCCGGGCAGTGCATCGCTGCTGCCCGACACCGTCAGGACGGCGGCGTCGGCGGCCTGAGCCACCGCTGTGAAGGTCAGCACGCGTGCCTTCGGCGCCAGCCGGATGCCCGCCATGCCTGCCGCGGTGCGTCCCTGCGGCCGGACGGACTCGGCGGAGAAGCGCAGCAGCTGGGCGTCGGTGGTGACGAAGACGAGCTCCTCCGTGCCCGTGGTCAGCTCGACGGCCCCCACCACCTCGTCGCCGTCCTTGAGCGCGATCATCTCCCAAGCATCCCGGTTGCCGGGGTAGTCGGTGGTGACCCGCTTGACCACCCCCTGGGCGGTGCCAAGGGCGATCCCCGGGCTGTCGGTGCGCAGCGAGCTCAGCCCCAGCACCTGCTCGCCCTTCTCGAGGGTGACCAGCGCGGTGAGGGGGACGCCGCCGCTGAGGTTCGGCGCGGTCGCCGTGGGCGGCAGCGCCGGCAGCTCGAGGACGTTGACCCGGACCATGCGGCCGCGGCTCGTGAGCGCCGCGACCTCACCGCGGGCCGTCGCTCGGACCGTGCTGACGATGACGTCGTGCTTGGCCCGGGAGCCCTCGGTCGGGATGGGGTCGTCGCTGCTCGTGCGCGCGACCAGCCCGGTGGAGGACAACAGCACCCAGCACGGGTCGTCAGTGACCTGCAGCGGGACCGCCGCGGTGGCTGGTGCCCCGGCGGACTCGAGCAGCACGGTGCGGCGGGGAGTCCCGAGACGCTTGGCGACGTCGGCGAGCTCGTCGGAGACCAGCTTCCGCAGCAGCGACTCGTCGCCGAGGATCGCGTCGAGCTCCTCGATGAGGCGGGTGAGCTCGTCGCGGCGGCGTTCGATCTCGAGCACGGAGTACTTCGTGAGGGTCCGCAGTGGTCGCTCGAGGATGTAGTTGGCCTGCAGCTCGGACAGGTCGAAGACGCTCATGAGGCGTCCGCGCGCCTCCGCGGTGTCCTCGCTGGTCCGGATGACCTGGATGACCTCGTCGATGTTGAGCACCGCGATGTGGATGCCCTCGACGAGGTGCAGCTCGTCGGCCGCCTTCCGGCGGCGGAAGCTCGTGCGCCGCCGGACGACCTCGATGCGATGGTCGACGTAGACACGCAGCAGCTCGCGCAGCCCCAGCACCCGTGGCTGCCCGTCGACGAGCGCGACGTTGTTGATGCCGAACGAGTCCTCCATTGGCGTCAGCTTGTACAGCTGCTCGAGCACCGCCTCCGGGTGGAAGCCATTCTTGATCTCAATGACCAGGCGCAGGGGGTTGTCGACGTCGGAGTAGTCGTCCACATTGCTGATGCCCTGCAGCTTCTTGGAGTCGACCGCCTCTTTGATCTTCTCGATCACGCGCTCAGGACCGACGCCGTAGGGCAGCTCGGTGACGACGATCCCCTTCTTGCGCGGCGTGACGTTCTCGACTTTCGCCGTCGCCCTCGTGCGGAAGGAGCCGCGCCCGGTCTCGTAGGCGTCCCGGATCCCGTCGAGGCCCACGATGGTGCCGCCGGTGGGGAGGTCCGGACCGGGCACGAAGCGCATCAGGTCCTCGGTGGTCGCCTCCGGGTGCGCGATGAGGTGACGCGCGGCCGCCACGACCTCAATCAGGTTATGCGGCGCCATATTGGTGGCCATGCCGACCGCGATCCCGCTCGAGCCGTTGACCAGCAGGTTGGGGTAGGCCGCCGGCAGGACGTCGGGCTCCTTGCCCTGGTCGTCGTAGTTGGACCGGAAGTCGACGACGTCCTCGTCGAGGGAGGCGACGAGGTCCAGTGCGGCTGGGGCCAAACGGCATTCGGTGTAACGATAGGCCGCCGGACCATCGTCAAGAGATCCAAAATTTCCATGACCGTCGACCAAAGGAACGCGCATCGACCACGGCTGCGCCATCCTCACGAGAGCGTCGTAGATCGCGCCGTCGCCGTGCGGATGCAACTTGCCCATGACGTCGCCGATGACACGTGCGCATTTCACATGCCCGCGGTCGGGACGCAGCCCCATCTCCGCCATTTGATAGAGAATGCGCCGGTGCACCGGCTTGAGCCCGTCGCGGGCGTCCGGCAGGGCACGGGAGTAGATGACCGAGTAGGCGTACTCGAGGAAGCTGCCCTGCATCTCCTGGGCGACGTCGATGTCGACGATGCGCTCGCGGAAGTCCTCGGGCGGGGTGGGGCCGGACGTGCTGCGGCGTGCCATGCGTGCGTGCTCCTCGGTAGCGTCGGTGACGCCCCATTCTCGTCCGTCGACGTCACGCAGCCGGGCAGCGACGCACAGGGGCTCAGCGAGGGGTCAGCGCTCGGTCGCCAGCCGCACGCCGAAGCCGATCAGGGCGCTGCCGGTGACCCGGTCCATCGCCCGCCGGACGCGCGCCCGGCTCATCCAGCGCAGCAGCGGCGCGGCCGCGACCAGCAGCACCGCGAAGTACACCGCGGTCTCGAGAAGGTAGACCGCCCCGAAGACCGCCGACGCCGCCGGCACCGAGGTGCCCGCCGGCACGAAGCCCGGCAGGAACGTCACGAAGAAGACCCCGACCTTGGGGTTGAGCAGGTCGGTCAGCAGACCGGCCCGGAAGCCATGCCCGATCAGCGAACGTCGCTGTCCGTGGTGCCCGCCGTCGTCGGCTGACCCCAGCTCCAGGCTGCTGCGGTTGCGCCACGACTGGATCCCCAGCCACAGCAGGTAGACCGCGCCGACGATGCGCAACGCCGCGTAGGCGTCCTCGCTGGCCCGCAGCAGCGCGGCGAGACCCAGCACGGCGGCCAGCACCCAGACGGCGAGGCCGGTGAGCACACCGAGGACCGTCAGCAGCGCCGTTCGTCGGCCGCTGCGGACGAGGGCGCGCAGCACGACGAGCGTGTCGGGGCCGGGCAGCAGCACGAGCAGGCCGCCGGCGACCGCGAAGGCGAGGGAGGCGGCCAGCATGCGTCCAGAGTCGCACGGCGCATGGGACCAGACGACGGCGTTTCGGGATCCGGACGTCGCCTCGACGCGTCAGCCCAGCCAGGGCTGACCGAAACGACCGTCGTGGCCCACCTGCTCCACTCCTCGGCGGCCACGACGCAGCGATGGTGACCGGCGGTCCGGTGCCGGATACCCGACCGAGATGACGCCGACGGGGTCGCGGGAGTCGGGGACACCGAACGTCGACCGCAGGGCATTCCACCGCTCGCCGGGCACCCCGAAGAAGCACGCCCCCAGCCCCTCGTCGACCGCACCGAGGAGCATGAGCAGCGCCGCCATCGCGGTGTCGGTGTACCAGTAGGGGATGGGCCAGCGGGCCTCGTCGCGGTCGGTCCAGCCCTTGTCTGGCTCGGCGTAGCGGTCGAGATAGGCGTCCCGGTGGCTCAGACACAGCACCAGTGCGGGCGCGGTCTGCATGCCGCGCAGCCAGTTGTCGGGCGGCTCCTCGGACCCACCGGTCGTGGCCGCCCAGAAGACCGCCACCTCTTCCGGCCGGGACAGGACGACGAAGTCCCAGCCCTGGCTGAAGCCGGCGCTCGGAGCGTGCACGGCGAGCGCCAGCAGCCGGCTGAGGGTCTCTCGCGGCACCGGACGGTCGGGGTCGTAGGCCCGCACCATCCGGCGCCGGTGGACGACGTCGGCGAGGTCCATGGCAGCGTCGTTCGGGTCAGGACTCGGTCTTGAGGCCGGGGAAGTCGTCCTCCCAGTACTCACCGGGCGCCCGCACCGACCGGTCCTCGCCGGTCCCATGCACCTGCGCCTCCTGACCGCGCAGCTCGACCCGGCGGATTTTGCCGCTGATGGTCTTGGGCAGCTCGGCGAACTGCAGTCGCCGCACCCGCTTGTAGGGCGCGAGGACCTGGCGGGCGTGGCGCAGGATCCCTTCGGCGGTCTCGGCCGTGGGCTCGTAGCCGGCCGCGAGCACGACGTAGGCCTTGGGGACGGCCAGCCGCAGCGGGTCCGGGGAGGGCATGACCGCCGCCTCGGCGACCGCCGGGTGCTCGATCAGCGCCGACTCCAGCTCGAACGGCGAGATGCGGTAATCGCTGGCCTTGAAGACGTCGTCGGCGCGGCCGACATAGGTCAGGTAGCCGTCCTCGTCCCGGGTCGCAACGTCGCCGGTGTGGTAATAGCCGTCGCGCATCGCCTCGTCGTTGCGCTCGGGGTCGTCCCGGTAGCCAACCATCAGCCCGAGCGGGCGACGGGACAGCGGCAGGCAGATCTCGCCCTCGCTGCCGACCCCGACCTCCTCACCGCTCACCGGCTCGACGAGGACGACGTCGTAGCCGGGCAGCGGCTTGCCCATCGACCCTGGCTTGAGCGCCTGGCCGGGCGGGTTGCCGACCTGGGCGGTGGTCTCGGTCTGGCCGTAGCCGTCCCGCAGCGTGATCTCCCAGGCCTCCTGCACCCGCTCGATGACCTCGGGGTTGAGCGGCTCGCCGGCGCCGACGCACTCGCGCAGGGTCGGGATGCGGTTGCCTGCGAGGTCGGCCTGGATCAGCATCCGCCACACCGTCGGCGGAGCGCAGAAGGTCGTGACCTCGCAGCGGCGCATCACCTCGAGCAGCGTGGCCGCGTCGAAGCGGGCGTAGTCGTGGACCAGCACGGTCGCCTCGGCGTTCCAGGGGGCGAAGAAGTTGGACCACGCGTGCTTGGCCCACCCCGGCGAGCTGATGTTGAGGTGCACATCGCCGGGCCGCACCCCGATCCACGACATCGTCGACAGATGACCGACCGGGTAGCTCACGTGTGTGTGCTCGACGAGCTTGGGGGAGGCCGTCGTGCCGGAGGTGAAGTAGAGCAGGAGGGGGTCGGTGGCGGCGGTCGGACCATCGGGCTCGAACGCCGCAGCGACCGTCCTCGAGCGCGCGTAGTCCAGCCACCCCTCGATGGGCTCGCCCACCGCGATGCGGCTCCAGTCGCCGGGCACCTCAGCCAGCCGCTGGGCGTCGGCGGAGCGGACCACGACGTGCCGGGCATGACCCCGGTCGATCCGGTCCCGGAGGTCCGCTGGCCCCAGGAGCGTGGTAGCGGGGATGACAACCGAGCCGAGCTTGAAGAGGGCCAGCATCGTCTCCCACAGCTCGACCTGGTTGCCGAGCATGACGACTGTCCGGTCCCCTCGGCGGACTCCGACCTCGTCGCGTAGCCACACCGCGACCTGGCTCGACCGCTCCGACAGCTCGGCGAAGGTCAGCTGCTCGTCGGTCTCAGCGTCGGTCCCCACATCCCGCAGCACTCGCAGCGCCACCTGGTCCTTGCGCTGCTCGTCACGGCCCAAGGCGTCGAACCAGTCCAGCGCCCAGTTGAACTGCTCGAGCTCTGGCCACGAGAACCGCTGGTAGGCCTCGTCCGGTCGGCCCGTGCACTCGAGCAGCAGGTCGCGCGCGTCCCGGAACGTCTGGCCGGCAGGAGTGATCGTCATGGCCGCACCTTCGACCTTCGTGGCTTCGGGCGCAAGCCCGTAGGGTCGGCGTCGGAGGGAGGCGCGATGACGACCGGTGGGGACCGCAGGCGGTGGGCGGCGTGACCGAGCAGCCGTACCCGGACCACTGGGAAGCCGACGTCGTGCTGTCCGACGGGGCGCCCGCCCATGTGCGCCCGATCCTGCCCACCGACGCCCAGCTGCTCGTCGAGTTCTACGCGCGCGTGAGTCCGGAGTCGAAGTACCTCCGCTTCTTCGCGCCCTACCCGGAGCTGACCCCCCGCGACGTCGAGCGGTTCACCTCGGTGGACCACAACCGCCGCGTCGCGCTCATCGTCGTGGCTGGTGGCCAGATGATCGCGGTCGGCCGCTACGACTGGGTGGGGGAGTCGACCGCTGAGGTGGCCTTCCTGGTCGAGGACGCTCACCAGGGTCGGGGGCTGGGGTCGGTCCTGCTCGAGCACCTGGCCGCCGCAGCGCGGGAGCGAGGAATCAGCCGGTTCGAGGCGGAGGTGCTGCCCGCCAACCGCAAGATGATCCAGGTCTTCCGCGATGCGGGCTACTCGGTGAGCCACGGCTACGAGGACGGCGTGGTCCACCTGCGGTTCGACATCGAGCCGACCGAGGCGAGCCGCGAGGTGATGGCCTCCCGGGAGCACCGCGCGGAAGCGCGCAGCATCGCGCGGCTGCTGCACCCGACGTCGGTCGTGGTGGTGGGGGCCAGCCGCACCTACCGCTCGGTGGGGCAGACGGTGCTGCGCACCATCCTCGACGCCGGCTTCACCGGCGACGTGGCGGTGGTCAACCCGGGCGCGGACGAGATTGCCGGTGTCAGGTCCTACGCCTCCCTGCGGGACGTCCCGGGTCACGTCGACCTCGCGGTCGTGGCCGTCCCCGCCGACCAGGTCGAGCTCGTCGTCGCTGACGCGGCGGCCAAACAGGTCCAAGGCATCGTCGTCGTCAGCGCCGGCTTCGCCGAGACGGGGTCGGAGGGACGCGAACGCCAGCGCCGACTCGTCCGGCTCGCGCACGCCTCCGGGATGCGTGTCGTCGGGCCCAACTCGTTCGGGCTGATCAACACCGACCCAGAGGTGCGGCTCGACGCCAGCCTCTACCCGCGACTGCCCGTTCCCGGCCGCATCGGCTTCTTCTCGCAGTCCGGCGCGCTCGGGATGGCCATCCTGGAGGCGCTCACCCAGCGGGGTCTGGGATTGTCGACCTTCGTCAACGCCGGCAACCGCGCCGACGTCTCCGGCAACGACCTGCTGCAGTACTGGCAGGACGACGCCGCCACGGACGTCGTGATGCTCTACCTCGAGTCCGTCGGCAACCCCCGCAAGTTCGCCCGGCTCGCCCGGCGGCTTGCCCGCAGCAAGCCGGTCGTCGTCGTCAAGTCCGGCAACGCCGGTCAGGGCGTCCCGCTCGGTCATGCCGTCCGGACCTCTCAAGCGCCGCCGGCCGTGCTCGACGCGCTGTTCCGGCAGTCCGGCGTCATCCGCGTCGAGAACCTCTCGCAGATGTTCGATGCGGCCGCCGTCCTCGCCAGCCAGCCGCTGCCCCAGGGCGACCGCGTCGCGATCGTGAGCAACTCCGATGCCCTGGCCGTCCTCGCGGCCGACGCCTGCGAGTCGTGGCGCCTGCCGGTCGCGGTCGCGCTACCGCTAGGTGCCGAGGCCACCGGCGAGGACTTCGACCGCGCACTCACGCAGGTCTTCGACGACCCGGACGTCGACGCCGTGGTCGCCGTCTTCGTGCCGCCGCTGCTCACACCCGATGAGGACGTCGTGGAGGCGCTGGCGCGGTGCGCGGAGGCGGGCACCAAGCCGGTCGTGTCGACCTTCCTCGGGATGCGGGCCCTCGTGACCTCGCAGTCGGCAGCGCAGGCGGTCCCGTCCTACCCGACTCCGGAAGACGCCGTACGCGCGCTGGCTGCCCAGGTCCGCTATGCCGAGTGGCGCAGACGACCGGTCGGCGAGGTCCCGCCGCGTCCCGACCTCGACATAGCGTCAGTGGGACACTATGTCGACTCGGTGCTCCGGCGCCTCCCCGACGGTGGCGAGCTCTCGCAGGAGGAGACCCGGGAGCTGCTGGCGCACTGCGGAATCCAGCTCTGGGAGGCGCTCCCGGTCACCACTGCCGACGAGGCGGTCGCGGCCGGGCACCGGCTCGGACTGCCAGTCGTGCTCAAGGCGACGGCTTCGCCGCTGCGGCACCGCTCCGACTCCGTCGCGGTGCGCCTCGACCTCGCCACCGACGCCGAGGTGCTACATGCCTGGCACTCACTCGTCGAGCAGGTCGGTCACGCCGGCGTCCCAGCGGAGCACGCCGGGTTCGTCGTGCAGCGGATGGCGGCTCCGGGCACGGCGCTGAGGCTCACCACCGAGGAGGACCCGCTGCTCGGCCCCTACGTCAGCGTGGGTCTCGCCGGCGTGGCCTCCGACCTGCTCGGTGACGTCGCCTACCGCGTGCCCCCGCTGACCGACCTCGAGGCCGCCGCGATGGTCCGTTCGCTGCGGGCGGCTCCGTTGCTGCTGGGCTACCGCGGCGCGGAGCCGCTCGACGTCGCCGCGGCCGAGGACCTGCTGCTCACTCTCGCGGCGCTGGCCGACGAGGTCCCGCAGCTGCGACGGCTGGAGCTCAACCCGGTGGTCGTCAGCGCCCAGGGGCTGGCTGTCCTCGGATCGGCGGTCACGGTGGCCCCTGCCCTGGCCCGGCACAGTGAGCTGCGGCGAATGCTGCCAGCGTGAGAGCCGGTGAGAGGATGCACCCCATGTCCGACTCCCGTCCGTCCGCTGAGACCAGCGAGTCCGGGGCCCACCGGCCCCCGCAGGAAGACTCTCCGCTCGCGGGCCTGCGTGAGGACGTCCTCCGGGCCGGCTACTACCCGGACGTCGTGATGGACACCGTCGCGGACGTCCTCGGTGATGAGGCGGTGCGGGCGCACCTGGTCCACCAGGAGACGACCTTCGACCGTGACGAGGTCCGCCGCCACATGACCGTGCTGGTGCTGACCTCCACGAGGCTCGTGGTGACCCACACCGACGACCACCCCGCCGGAGCCGACAGCCCGACGCCGTTCGCCTCGGCGAGTGCGGAGGTCGTGCCGCTGTCGGCAGTGCGCAGCGTCGTCCTGCACCGCATCGTCCCCGACCCCACGACCTACGTGGCCGGCTCCGATCCCCACGAAGTCGTCCTCACTCTCGGCTGGGCGGCCCTCAGCCGCATCGACCTGGAGCCCGCCGGCTGCAGCGACCCGACCTGCGAAGCCGACCACGGCTACACCGGCACCCTCGGCCAGGACGACCTCTCGCTGCGGGTGAGCGCCGCCGCGGAAGGACCCCAGGTCGTCGCGGCCGCACTCGCCTTCGGGCGCGCCGTGTCCCGTGCCCTGGTGGGCGCTTCCGGCCGGCCGGTGTGACGCAGGAAGCGGCGGCCCTGCTCGCCAGGCTGGTCCCGCCCTACGGCAGCAGCACACTGGCCGAGCTCGTTCCTGCCATCGCCGCGGCTCTCGACCACCCGCTGCCCGACCACGCCCTGCCAAACACCCCTTCCCGAACGCCGTCGCTGCAGCTTCCCGCCGTCCGCCGGGTGTGCCTGCTGCTCGTCGACGGCCTCGGGCAGCTGCTGCTCGACCAGCACGCCGACCTCGCGCCGACGCTCACGGGGCACCACGTGCAGCGCCGTTCGCTGATGACGGGCTTCCCGAGCACCACTCCCGCCAGCCTCGCGATGCTGGGGACCGGCCTCCCGCCCGGCCAGCACGGGCTCGTCGGGTACCGGGTCTTCGAGCCCGGGCTCCCCGTCGACCCGCCGGGTGTGCTCAACGTGCTGGAGTGGCACGACAGTCTCGACGGGCGCAGCTACCAGCCGGTGCCGACGCTGTTCGAGCGGCTCGAGCAGGACGGCGTCGGCGTCGTCACCGTCGGACCACGGGCGTTTCGCGGCACCGGTCTGACAGTCGCTGCGCTGCGGGGCGGCCGTCACGTCGGCGGTGACAGCCTCGGCGAGCTGGTGGCGGGAGCGAGCGCCGCGCTCGCCGGTGGGACCGGCCACGACGCGACGCTGGTCTACGCCTACCTCAGCGACCTCGACGGGACCGGCCACCGGGTGGGCGTCGACTCGGATGCCTGGCGCGAGCAGCTGTGGTTCGTCGACCAGCTGGTCGCGCGGCTGCGTCGCGCGATGCCCGCAGACAGCCTGCTCCTCGTCACGGGAGACCACGGGATGGTCGACGTCCCCAGGGACCGTCGTGTCGACCTCGCCGAGCTGCCCGAGCTGTGGCGCGGCGTGGAGGCCATCGCCGGGGAGCCGCGGGCGACCACCCTGCGCCTCGTTGCCGGGGAGAGTGCGCAGCAGGTGGCGGCGACGTGGAACGCCCGTCTCGGTCCCGACTTCCTCGCCTTGCCCATGACGGCAGCCGCCGAGCTCTACGGAGGTCTGTCTGCGACGGCGGCCCGCCGGGCCGGCGACGTTCTGGTCCTGGCAGTCGCCGAGGATGTCGCCCTCATCGACTCCCGCCACAGATCGACCAAGGCCAGCTGGCTGCACGGCATGCACGGTGGCCTGACCGACGCCGAGCGGATCGTGCCGCTGTGCCTGGTGACCCCGTGAGCGCCCGCATCCGCGCGGAGCTGGTCTTCTTCTCCGGCACGATGGACTCGGGGAAGTCGACGCTGGCCCTGCAGCTGGACCACAACCATCGGCGCCGAGGGCGACACGGGCTGCTGTTCACCCTGCACGACCGCGCCGGGCGCGGACGGCTGTCGAGCCGCCTCGGCTTGGAGGTCGCCGCCGTCGAGATGCAGCCCGATCTCGATGTCTGGGCCGAGCTCACGCGTCGGCTGTCCGCGGGGGAGCGCATCGACTACCTGGTCTGCGACGAGGCGCAGTTCTACACCGCGCGCCAGATCGAGGACCTAGCCCGCGTCGTGGACGACCTGGGCCTGGACGTGTTCGCCTTCGGGATCACCACCGACTTCCGCACCCAGCTGTTTCCCGGGTCCGCGCGCCTGCTGGAGCTCGCCGACCGGGTCGAGGTGCTGCAGGTCGAGGCTCTCTGCTGGTGTGGTGCGCGGGCGACTCACAACGCCCGTACCGTCGGCGGCGTGATGGTCGTCGAGGGCGACCAGCTCGTGGTGGGCGACACCAGTGGCGACGACGCGGAGGTTGCTGCCGCGCCGGTCGGCGAGGTCGCCTACGAGGTCCTCTGCCGACGTCACCACCTGCGGCGTCTGACCGCCGCATCGGCGCATGCCGCCGCGCTGTCGCCAGAGCCGCTGCCCTTCGATGCCGCTGGGAACACTTCCGGCGACACGCCTCCCCATGACCGTGACCTGCAGGAGCAGCGATGACCGACGACCTCATCTCCGCCGCCGAGCTCGCGGCGGCTCTCGAATCGGGGGGCGAGGGCCCTTCGCGACTGCGGGTGCTGGACGTGCGGTGGTCGCTGGGGAGCGGGGCCGACCGTGACGCGTACGGCGCTGGGCACGTCCCGACGGCCGTCTTCTGCGACCTCGACGACGTGCTGGCCGGTCCGCCCGGGGCTGCCGGCCGGCACCCCCTGCCGGATCCCCGACACGTCCAGGCGTGGCTGGCGTCCCACCTCATCAGCGCAGAGGACGAGGTCGTGGTCTACGACGGCCGCGACTCCGTGGCCGCCGCCCGGGCCTGGTGGGTGCTCCGATGGGTCGGGCAGTCGAGAGTGCGGGTGCTCGACGGCGGCTGGGACGCGTGGCTGGCGGGTGGTTGGGCGGTCGAGACCGCTCCCAACCCGACGCCCGTGGGCGCGGTCCTCGACGTCGAGGGAGACGAGACCTCGATGTCGTGGCCGACGGAGTCGAGCATGCCGGACGTGGACGTGTCGGAGGTCCTTGCCGTCGCCAGGGACGGGGTGCTGCTCGATGCCCGTGCGGCGGAGCGGTACCGGGGTGAGGTCGAGCCGGTCGACCCGGTGGCCGGTCACATCCCCGGAGCGCTGTCGGCGCCGTCCGCGGACAACCTCGACGCCGACGGTCGGTTCCTGCCGCCGGAGGCACTGCGTCAGCGGTTCCTGGGTCTCGGCGTCGACGGGTCCCGCCCGATCGCGGTCTACTGCGGGTCGGGGGTGACCGCCGCTCACGAGATCCTCGCGTTGCGACGCGCAGGACTCGACGCCAGCCTCTTCGCCGGCTCGTGGTCGGCGTGGATCAGCGATCCCTCGCGGCCCGTGGCGACGGGACCGGAGCCGGGGGACGTGCCGGGCTGAGGACTCGTCAGCCCAGCCGTACGTCCGCGTCGCGCGTCCTGCCTCCTGCCTACTGCCGACCGCCTCGTGCCTACTGCGAGCGACGGCTCCCCAGCAGGATGTCGTCCCAGCTCGGCACCGAGGCACGGCGCTTGCGGCGGCTGCCGTCACTCGAGGTGGCAGCCGTCGGCTCGTCGGGCGCCTCGTCCTTCGATTGGTGGGTGGACCCGGCGGGTGCTGCCTGCGGCGACGCGTCGTCCGTCGACTCCCGGTGCCCGGCAGCAGCCACGGGAGTATCGGAGCTCGCCTCGCCGGTAGGAGCATCCGTGGTCGCAGAGCCGGCGACCTCGGTGGTTCCCCGGTGGCCCTCGTCCTCGCCGCTCTCGTGCGACGGTGAGGGGGAGATCTCGGTCCGCTGCACAGTCACGGGGAGAGCCTTGTCGTCGGTCGCGGGCCGCGAGGTGACGTCGGAGTAGTCACCGCTGCTGACACTGCGCAGCCGTCGTCCCTCACCCCCGACGACGTGGAGACCGCCGTCCGCTTCGAGGTCGTACACCCGGTCGCGCGTCTGGCCACCGCCGCGACCGGTGTGCTCCTGGTCGCCGTCCCCCTCGACCGCTGCCAGGCGGCGAGGAGCGGGCGGGTCGGTGAGGTCCCGCGCGGAGTCGTCCACGGCGACGACGGTCTGTCGCACGGGATCGAAGCGCCAGCAGGCGAGCCGGGTGCGGTTACCCTCCGACCACGTCAGGCGCACTGTCCAGGTGGCGTCCTCGCGGCGCCAGGAGTCCCAGTCCTGGTCGAACTCGCTCACCCCACGCGCCGCCAGCCGCTCCGCGGCGAGGTCGCCCATCGTGGTCGTCGCGCCCTCGCCTCGACGGGGCACGACAGCCCGTGCCCGCTGCGCCATCCACGCGCGCTCCGACAGCACCGGACCCTCGAACCGCTGGATGTCGGCCAGGGGCACCCCGGCCGCCTCGGCGATGTCCTGCGCACTCTCCCCGGCGCGGATGCGCGCCTGGATGTCGCGGGGCCGCAGGGGCAGGTCGGGACGGCGCGCGGCGGGACGTGCCGCCGGCTCCTCTGGACGCTCGGCCATCTCTGCCTCCACTGCATCCCCGGCGTCGTTCGTGGTGCGCTCGTAGTCGGTGGTCGCCGATGCGCGCGCTCGTGCGGCGTCGACGGCGGCGAAGAGACGGTCGTCCACGCGCAGCCGCGACGTGGTGCCAGCGTCGTCGGAGACCAGCAGGTAGGAGTCGGCCGAAGCCTCGTCGTCCGCTGGTGACGGCGCCGCCAACTCGACGACGTGCAGCTCGTCCATCTCGACGCGTCCTCCTCCGTGTCGGATCCACCCTAGGCGCCCGGGGGAGGGGGCGAGGCCAGGCGCGCCGCGCGGAAGCGCCACTGTCGCAGCGCGGAAGCGCCACTGTCGCCGCGCGGAAGCGCCACTGTCCGCTCCGCTGTCTCCTACTCGGCGCGGCGGGCTCTGGCCGCGAGAATCGCCCGGCGCAGGGTCGGGGCGCAGGCGGCTGCGGCCACGGTGGCGACCAGGACGGTGAGCGCTGGCAGCAGGAAGGTGCGGTGCGCTCCGTGGGCGTCGACCAGAGGACCAGCGGCTGCCACGCCGGCGTTGGCGCCGAGGATCAGACCGGTCGTGGCCCAGGCGAAGGCCTCGGTCCGGCGTCGGGCCGGGACGAGCTCCTCGACCAGCGTGGTCGCCGAGATCAGCATTGGCGCGATCGCCAAGCCGGCGACGAAAAGGTTCAGGGCCAACGGCAGCAGCGAGGGCTCGAGCGTGGTGGGGACGAGGCCGACGGCGAGCACGGCCATCGCCACGAGGAAGCGCCGAAGCGGGGATACCCGCCAGTGGAGGCTGCCGTAGACGGCCCCCCCGATCGCGCTGCCGCCGGCGAAGACCGCCAGCACGACGCCGCCCATCGCCTGGCGGCCCTGCTCGGTAGCGAACGCTGCCACCGTCACGTCGATGCTGCCGAAGACCGCGCCGATGACGGCGTTGAGCAGGATCATCACCACGAGGCTGGAGGTGAACAGCGGCACCTTCGCGACGGCGGAGTCGTGAGGATGCGGCGGCGGTTCGGTCCGGGCCTGCGCAGCCAGTGCGGCGACGCCGAGCACAGCTGCGACGACGGCGACGACGATGCCGCCGGCCGGTGAGACCCGAGCGGCGAGCACGGTCACGAGGACCGGCCCGAGCATGAAGACGACCTCATCGAGGACGGATTCCAGCGCGTAGGCGGTCTGGAGGGACGACCCGCGCGGCAGGAGCACTGTCCAGCGGGAGCGGACCATCGAGCCGATCGGGACGGTGCCGGCGCCGGTCACCGCCGCGGCTGCGACCGCCGCCCAGAGGGGGGCGTCGGTCAGCACCGTCGCGACGAGGGCGAGCAGCCCGACGACGTAGACGGCTGTGGCGGGTCGCAGCACCCGCGATTGACCGCCGCGGTCGGCGCGCCGGGCGTGCAGCGGCGAGGCGACGGCCCCGACGACTCCCATGACGGCGGCGACCAGCGAGCCGGCGGCGTAGCTGCCGGTGTGCGCCTCCACGAGCAGCACCGTGCCGAGACCGACCATGGAGATCGGGAGTCGGGCCAGGAGGCCGCTCGCGCTCATGACCGCAGCGCCGGGGGTGCCGAGCACCCGACGGTAGGGCGCCAGCGGAGTCGTCACCGCGCGACGGTACAGAACCCCGAGCGGCGGGGGCGCCGAGGGGTTGTCATCATCGACATCGTGTCTGACTTCCCCACTGCTGCCGCATCCGCAGCTGGCTCATCCACTGCCCCTTACGACGCCGTCCTGCTGGTCTCCTTTGGAGGCCCCGAGGGACCTGACGACGTCATCCCGTTCCTCGAGAACGTCACACGGGGCCGCGGAATCCCGCGTGAGCGGCTCGAGGCGGTGGGGGAGCACTACTTCTCCTTTGGCGGCGTGAGCCCCATCCAGCAGCAGTGCCGTGACCTGCTGGCCGCGATCCGGGCCGAGCTCGCGGGCGCCGGTCTCGACGTCCCTGTCTACTGGGGCAACCGCAACTGGGACCCCTACCTCACCGAGACGATGCGGCAGCTGGCCGAGGACGGCCACCAGCGCGTGGCGGCGTTCGTCACGAGCGCCTACGCCTCCTACTCGGGGTGCCGGCAGTACCGCGAGGACCTCGCGCGGGCACTCGCGCCGCTCGGGGAGCAGGCGCCCTACGTCGACAAGCTCCGCCACTACTTCAGCCATCCCGGTTTCGTCGAGCCGCAGGTCGACGCCGTCCTCGACGCCTTGCAGACGCTGCCCGGGCAGGCTCGCGACGGCGCGGTGTTGGCCTTTGTCACGCATTCGATCCCCACCGCGATGAACGATGTCAGCGGCCCACTCGGGGGTGCCTACGTCAGTCAGCACACCGAGGTTGCCTCCGTCGTCGCCCAGCGGGTAGCGGAGCGGCTCGGGCGGGAGGTCCCGTGGGAGCTTGTCTACTGCAGCCGCTCCGGTCCGCCGACCCAGCCCTGGCTCGAGCCCGACATCAACGACCACCTCGAGCGGCTGTCCGCGGAGGGGGCCGCCAGCGTGGTGATGGTGCCGATCGGCTTCATCAGCGACCACATGGAGGTCGTCTACGACCTCGACACCGAGGCAACGGAGACCGCCGAGAGGTTGAAGCTGCCGGTCGCGCGCGCCGCCACCGTCGGCACCGACCCCCGCTTCGTGGCCGCCATTCGGGACCTGGTGCTCGAGCGCGCAGCTGTCGAGCGGGGTGAAGCCGTCACGCGGGCCGTGGTGCCCG
>JBQCDV010000024.1:0-8617 GCA_051960855.1 Actinomycetales bacterium | reverse complement strand
CGTGGGCGAGTGCGGCGACCTCGAGGTACCAGCGCTTCTGGTCGGCCTTGCTGATCGCGAAGCCCGGGCGGTTGCCCCACGGGTTGTTCTGGTCCGGCTCGACGCCGTCGCACCCGGTGCGCTTGGCCAGGTCGAGCCGTGCCGCGATCAGGGGTTCGAAGCTCGGCCATGCCGCCTGGCGGATGTCGAGCCACCGCTCACCAGACCATCCGGTCGACCGGCCGAGCACCGGCGCCGGGAACAGTGCGGCATCCGGCCGGTACTTCTCCCACGCACCGGTGTCGAGGTAGCAGATGACGGTGACGCCACGGGCATGCAGCGTCGGGATCACGCCGGCGTTGATGCCCTTCGGCACCCGCACCGTCCCGAAGCCGGCCACCGTGTAAGTGCTCGCGGCCGGCTGCGCATCGAACAGGTCGATGTCGTACATGCTCACGTTGAACGACGTATCGACGGAGCCGGTGATCTGCCACTGCCACGTCGTCCCCGGTGCGGGATGCCATACCGCAGGTGCGGGGCTGGCGGTCGTCAGTGAAGAAGCCGTGTTTGCTGTGCTTGCTGTGCTTGCTACCGGTGTCGCGACGGCGAGGGAGACGGCCGCGGCCAGCGGGAGCAGCAACGCCGTTCGGGCCAGGGACACGGGTCGGGAGCTGGCCCCGCGCCGGCAGCGGGACGGGGGGATGATCGTGCGCGACGCGGGTGTGAGTGGTGGTAGGCATCTGGCGCGTGAGCGCCGGGGAAACGCGAACATTGGGGGCCCTTCCTCCGGTCAGAACGACGAGACGGAGGGGCCCGGAGAGGTGTCACGGCATGCTTCTGACAGTCATGCGGCGCTCCGCGTGACCCCTCTCGCTCCTGACATCGAGTCGGGAGCGCCGCATCTGGAGCCCGAGGCGCCCGTCTTCACCCGTTCGGCCCAGCGCCCATCCGAGGATCAGCCGATCCGGACCTGGTGCGTGACGCGGCCAGGGGGTTCGCTCCGCGAGCTCGTCGGCTTCGACCTCGCCGTAATCGCCGCCACGCCGCGCGAGTGCCTCACCGCGGCACCGTGGGTCTCAGAGCTCGTCGCCAACCACGTACTCGTCCTCGTGCTGACTGCGCCGCTTGCGTGGCAACGACGGCCGCGGCGGTGGGTGGAGTGGACGCGGCAGTTGATGGACGTCGGCATGACAGGCGTCTACGTCGACGCACCTGGACGCGCGTGGAGAGGCGCGCCTGAACTCCTGTCGGCTCTCGAGCTGCTGAGCGGCTCAGTGCCTGCTGCTCGACTCGCCGTCTCCTCGGCCCTGCCAGCCGACGTGCAGGCGCTGTCGGACTTCGTCGGACCCGCCGAGGTGCTCGCCGACCTCGTGTCGTCCTAGGACCGCCAGGACCGGCGGCGCGGTGGCGCTCTCAGGGGGTGACGACGCGGACGCGGCTTGGCGGTACGACGACGACGGGGCAGCGGGCTTGGCGGAGGACGGCCCGGGCGAGAGCGGAGGACACCACACCGTTCGATTGGCGGGAGTCGGTGCCGATCACGAGCATCGTCGCGCCATCGCTCACGCGCGCCAACGCTGCGGGCAGGTTCCCGTCGGCTACCGGATGCCGCTCAACCTCGAGATCAGGGACCAGGGATGCCCGAGCGATGAGCTGCGACATCAGGGCGTCGATGCCCCGAAGCAGCTCGCGCAACTGGTCGAAGTCGACGGCAGCGCCCGCGGAATGGACGCCCACGAGAAGTTTCGGATCCGGCAGATAGACGTTGACGAGCTCCAACTTTGCATGCACTCGAGCGGCAAGGCCGCCCGCCCAACGGAGCGCCTGGAGAGAGCTGGGCCCGTTGGTGACGCCGACGACAATGCGCATGCTGTCGGCCGCGGCAACCGTCAGCGGGAGCCGGCCGGAGGGGGCGGGCAGCGTCTGCATCCGAGCTCCTCGTGCCGCAGCCACGCCCTGCTGCAGGCTGGGTGCAGCGAAAATACGTGCACCACCGATAGTGGCAACAGCAGTAGCGCGTTGATGTGTATCAACGCAATGACAGTGTCAACGAATTCGGACGGCGCCCGGCGGCAAATCCGTGGCGCTGCTACGGGCGGTAATGGCCGCGGGCGACGCCGAGGCCGCGTGGCGGTTAGCCTGACGGGTATGTCCCCTCGCAACTCACCACGCGGGATCACGGCCGACGCCATTCACGGCGACGACTGGGACGGACGGGACCTCGACGGCGAGCACTTCGAGGACGTGACGTTCCAGGACGTCGACTTCACGGAGATGCGCTCCACCGGCGTCACGTTCTCCGGGTGTTCCTTCCGCGGCTGCCGCTTCAACTGCTCGGTGCACGCGAGCTCTGCCTTCCTCACCTGCACGTTCTCGCGGTGCAACTTCTTCGATGCCCGCTTCGACGGCTGCAAGCTCACCGGTTCGACGTTCGACGGCTGCGACTTCGATCTGGTGCATGCGGAGGGCGGCGACTGGTCCTTCGTGACCCTCGCGGGGGCCAAGCTCGGCAAGGCGCACTTCTCGGGCCTCCGGATGCGCGAGGTCGACCTCGGCGGAGCCCAGTGCCAGAAGGCGACGTTCACGTGGGTCGACCTGTCCGGGGCCACACTGGAACGGGCCGACTTCACCGGCGCCGACCTGCGCGGCTCCGACCTCAGCGCCCTCGATCCCTCCAGGACCGTCATCACCCAGGCGGTCATCACGGAGCCGCAGGCGGTCGTCCTGGCACAGGCGTTGGGCGTCACCGTGGTGCCCGACGTCGCCGGCAGCGGTGGGTGACGACGACGCGAGCAGCACGGGACGTGGCCCCGCCCGCGGGGGCGAGGCCACGCCGGCGTCGTTCGGGGATCGTCAGTCGCAGTCACCGTGTGCTGCGTTGAGGCGCCACACCTGGCCTGGCTCCATCGCCGGACCCTGACTGCTGGCCGGAGCACCGTCAGCATCGGACACGCTCCAGGCGCTCACGTAGAGCTGGTGGTCGACCATCGCAAGGCCTGCTGGGAAGGGGACGTCCCAGCTGCGTACCGGCGTCGAGTGTCCCCACCGCACCTGCACGACCTTGTTGGCGAAAAGCTGGCTGACGAAGATCGAGCCGTCGTGCGACACGGCCAACCCGGTGATGGTGTCGAAGCCCGACATCACGCCGAGCAGGCGGCCGTGAGCGCTGTAGTGGTAGACCGAGGCCATCCCCATCTTGCCGCTCTCGAAGGCACCGAGCATCAGGGTCCCGACGTAGATCGAACCGTCACGTCCCTGCGCCAGGGAGGTCGGAACCGTCTGGAAGCCTGCAACCGTGCCGTGGTGGCCGATGACGGCGAAGACGCGCAGGTGACCGTTGCGCTCCTCGTAGATCGTGTTGCCGCCCGCGTCGGCGATGAGCACGCGGTTCTTCAGCGCGAGGACGGCGTAGGGGTTGGAGTTGAGGTCCGGGTCCTTGCCGATCGTCCCCTGGCAGTCATTGGGCTCGTCGACAGTGCCATGGTCCGGATTGTGTTTCGCCTCGTAGGCGGCGATGTCGGCGACGACCCGGGAGTGGCCCCAGCTGTCGATGGCGTAAAGCTTGCCGGCCTGCTTCGCCGCGGTCGAGGGTACCTGCGCCAGCTGGCACGTCGGTGCTGCAGCCGTCACGGCGTAGATCGTGCCGGAGTGGTGCTTGGTGAGCCGCTGGGAGACGCCGTCGAGTCCGACGGCGAAGGTGCCCGTGTCCGGGTCACCGATGGACAGGAACCCGGTGGCGAGCGTCGAGACATGACCGGGGGCCTGCAATTCGTCAACGTTCTTGACGCGGGCCACTCCAGAGCTGCCCATGGTCGCGTTGCCCGCTTCGGCCACGAGCAGCGAGCCGTGGGCACCGGCTGAGAGCTCGCGAGGGTTGTCCAGGCCGGTAGCGACCACCGTGAACGGCGCCGTCGCGGCGTCCGTCCGGGTCGCGGCTGAGGCGGGCGTGAGGGCGAGGGTTGCGGTCATCGCCGGCACGAGAGCCGCGGCCGCGAGGGGGATGCTGAGACGTCGCATGAGAGCCTCCTGTCCCGCTGGCCGCACGGTGCGACGAGCCGGGCGCGGGCAACGTATGGCGACGGGAGCGCTGGCAATAGGCACATTTGTTGCCAGACTGTCGCCGCCTTTCGCGTCAGATCGACGTGTGGCGGTGCGACCTGGTTGCTCAGCGTGAGCGCCGGTAGCCGCGCGGATGTGCCGAGCCAGGACGCCGAGATCGGTGGCGGCCTCTCGTCGCGTGCAGCGCGCGCGCGATCTCGGTTAGCCCCACGTCGGCTACGAAGAGCGACCAGTGCCGTCTCACCTGCCTCGCGTGTGCACTGGTGGTTGCTGCACAGCCGTCAGCGTCCACGCGAGCGGCGTGAGTCGAGGCGCGTCAGCCGCCGACCACGCCCGACTCGTAGGCCACGACGACGGCTTGCACCCGGTCGCGCAGCCCGAGCTTCATCAGCACCCGTGCGACGTGCGTCTTCACGGTGGTCTCGCCGATGTAGAGCTCGGCGGCTATCTCGGCGTTGGATAGCCCTTGAGCGATCAGCCGCAGGACCTCGAGCTCGCGGGACGTCAGCCGATCCAGCGCCGCTGGCGGTGACGGTGAGCGGTCCCGCGCAAAGCGGTCCACCAGCCGGCGGGTGAGAGCCGGAGCAAGCAACGCATCTGCACCACGCGCGGCCTGACGGACCGCGGCGACGATGTCCTCCCCCGCCATGTCCTTCAGCAGGAAGCCGGCCGCACCGGCACGCATCGCGCGATACACGTACTCGTCCAGGTCGAAGGTCGTCAGCATCAGCACGCGGGTGTCCGTGTCGAGCGCGGTCAGCTGCTCCATCGCTGCGAGGCCGTCGACACCCGGCATCTGGACGTCGAGCAGCAGCACGTCGGGCCGCTGCTCGATCACGACGGCGACGGCCTCCTGCCCGTGGGAGGCCTCGGCGACGACCTCGAGGTCGGGCTCGCTCTCGAGGATCATCCGCAGCCCACTGCGCACGAGGGGCTGGTCGTCGGCGATCGCGACGCGGATCATCCGGCGGATCCCTCAAGCACAGTCTCGGCAAGAGCCGGCAGGACGGCTTGGACCTCGAACCCACCGCCCTCTACGGGCCCCCACCGGAGCTCGCCCTCGCAGGCCGCTACCCGCTCGCACAGTCCAGGGAGGCCGCGGCCGCTGCCACCACCGCTGCCCGCGTCGGCGGCGGTGTTCCGCACCGTGATGACAACTTCGGTGCCCACCTGGACGGCGGTGATCTCGACGGTTGATCCAGGGGCATGACGCAGGACATTCGTCAGGGCCTCCTGGATGACGCGGTAGGCGGCTTCTCGTTCGACGGGGCCCTGGAGAGCACGTCCTGACAGGGCAGGAAGCTCCGCGTGGACGTCAAGGCCGGCCGCGCCCGCCCGGTCAAGGAGGACGCTGACCGCGCCTTCGAGATCGTCGAGAGGACGGTCGCCGAGGACGGTCAACCCTTCGCGTGCCGCTGACGCGATGGTGCCCATGACCAGGGCGACCCGGTCGGGATCGCTTGCCGCCAAGCGTCGGGCGGCACCCGCCTGGAGGGCAACGACAGTAAGACTGTGGCCGATCTGGTCGTGCAGCTCCCGGGCGAGCCGCAGCCGCTCCTCCATGACTGCCCGCTTCCGCACGAGCGCGTCGTGGCCGGCCAGCAATCGGTTGTTCGCACGCGACTGCTCCACCAGGCACGTGGCCTCGTTGAACACCACCCCGCCGACCCAGCTCACGGTCATCGCCGCTCCGACACCCACGGGATCCCTGACTCCCTCGCCGATCACCTGACCGACCAGGCACAGTGCCAGCCCGGCGACGGCCTCCCGCCGCCCGCACAGAGCTCCCACGACTCCCGCCGCGAGTAGCGCCAGCGCGGCCCCGCTCAACGAGCCGTCGAGCGGCGCCACCAGCCGGGAGTAGCCAGCCGCGAGGAGCCACGTCACCGCGACAGCGGGCAGCGGTCGCCAGGCCACGAACGCCATCGGCGCAGCGACGAGAAGGCTCGCCACGACGGCCAGCGGAGCCGACGAGCGCAGGCTCAGGGTGCCGGTCGACTCAACTGCGAGGCCGGCGGCGAGCCCACCGGCGGCCAGCACCGTCCAGCGCTGGCCCGCCACGCGCAACGCCGTTCGGTAATCCACGGGCGGCGGCTCCACGGGCTCGTCCTCCCCGAACGGCGCCGCGAGCGCGAGCACCTCCTCGCGGGTGCGGGCGAGCAGCTGGCGGGCGTCGTGCTCGATTCCGCCCGGGTCCGCTCCTGACTCGGCCTGCTCGGCGAGGTCGCGCAGTCCAGCCAGCAGTGAGGGTTGCAGCCGCTCGCTCGCGCGCAGTCGCTCCCGGAGGACGGCGTCTTCGCGCTGCGCCTGTTGCTCGTGCAGGATCAGTTCGCGTTGTTCGGCGAGCACGGCCAGACGAGTGCGACGCGCGCGGACCGCCGTCCCGACCAGCGTGGGCAGCGCACCGACGAACGCCGTCACGAACACGACGCCGCTGACGAGCTGCCAGCCGGACATCGTCGGAAGGTCGATCGCGAGGGCCGTCAGCAGCGGCAGCAGGGCGCCGAGAACGACGCGCCGGCCCCGGCCGAAACCGCCGACGGAGTAGGCAGCGAGCATCAGCGCGAACAGCCAGACACCGCCGCCGTTGCCAGAGTCGCGCCAGTAGAGCGACTGGATCGTGGTGCCCACCGCCGAGAAGGCGGCGATGACGAGCAGGGTGGCGAAGGGGTGGAGCCGACGCACCGCGAGCACGGCGAGCAGCGGCGCACCCGCGACCGTGAAGGCCAGCAGACCGGGGCTGCCGTGATGCAGCACAAAGGCCTCGACGAGCGCCGCGAGCACAAACCCAGCGGCGACGAGAGCCTCTGCCTTGGTCGGCTTCGACGGGTCCGGCACCTCGGACAGCCTAGGCGCCGCTGTGTCTGTCGGCGTCCTCCTTGAGGAGGATGCGCGCAGGCTACGGAGATTCGACTTCGCGGCGGACGACGCGCCTGGTTCGGATTCCTAACGTCGAGGCGTCACCTCAGGACGCATCTCGAAAGGACCAGCGATGACTGCCGCAACTCTCGCACCGACCGTCGCCGATGACCGCGCACGTCTGCTTCGACTCACCCTGATCGGGCTGGCGTTGGCCATCGTCGGTGTGCTGATGATGGGAATCACCCTGCTGTTCGGGACCACGACGGAGGCCGGGACCTTCCAGCACGTTGGCGACTACGTCGTCACCACTGCCGCGCTGCCCCACGGACTCGGCTTGCTGCTCGCCATCATTGGCTTCCACCGGTTGCAGGGCGGTGCCGATGGGCGCCTGGGCAAAGCCGGCGTCTGGCTCTACAGCATCTGCATGGCTGAACTCCTCGTCCAGTGCACCGCGTCGATCTTCACGAGGACCGAGGTGATGTGGGGACCCCTCTACCCGCTCTGCGCCTTCGGTCTGATGATCGGTCTTGCCCTGCTGGCGGCTGGCTCGTGGCGCGTGGGCCTGCTGCCGCGCTGGATGCTGGGCATCTGGCCGCCGCTCGGGCTCGTCGGGTCGTTCCTCGGCATCGGTCCGATCCCGCTGGTGTTCGCCGTGTTTCTCGTGCTCGTCGGCGTGACGCTGACGCGACGCGTTCCCGCCGGGGCCTGAGCCTCAGTCTCGCGGTCCCGCCTCCGTGTCACGATGACGGCATGGGAGCGGGACCGCAGCGACGTCGCCTGCTTCTCGCCGTCGCGGCCGGTCACACCATGCTGATGCTGCTGCTCATCGCCGGACACGGTCCCTGGGCTGGCCCCGTCATCCTCACCGTCACAGCCGACCACGGTCTCAACGTCGGGGACATTCCGGTGCTGCTGGTGTGGGGCGTGGTGATGTGGCTGCTGTTCACCCTTGACCGTCAGTGAACGTGCGCAAGCAGGATCTCGTCGACGGCTTCTGCGAGGGCTTCAGTCAGCGAGAGCGCGTGGATGTGCGACAGCCGCACATGCAGCGGCGCCTCACTCGTCGCAATCGCAAAGATCCGCGTCTTCAACCGGTAGTCGACCTGCGCGGCATCGAGCAGCCGGTAGAGCTGGCCTTCGACATCGTTGGGAGCCAGTGCGGCCGGGTGCGCCAGCACCAGCTCGAGCCGCGCGCCGGCGGCCACGCCACTAACGGTCAGGCTCACCCGGGTCGGAGATTCAGACGGCGCGCCAAGGACGTCCGTCTCCTGCACCTGCACCGGCACCTCCCTGCCGTCGACGGTCGCGACGACGCCGTCAGCCACCTCACGAGCGGCCATGACCAGCGTCACTGTCCACTGGCGCCGTTCGGGAATGGCATCGAGCGCACCCGAGGCGGGGCCGGTGACGATCCGCCCTTCCGATTGTGAGTAGGAGATGGGCGTCCGCGCGACCCGCGCCTCCTCCGGCCGCGCACCTGTCCCGTCGTCCTCCAACAGCTCGAAGCTGCCGTCGGCACCGGCCACCACGAGCACCTCGAGCGACTCGGGGTTCCCGCACTCCCCCGAGGGCACATCCGCCGCGTCCAAGGGCACAATCGCTCCCGCCCGAGCGAGCACCGGCAGCGTGTCGAGCGGCCGGTGCATCACCATTTCCCGGCCGCCGTCGTAAACACGGTCGGACAGCACGTCGACCCACTCCCCCTCCGGCAGCCACA
>JBQCDV010000023.1:0-5240 GCA_051960855.1 Actinomycetales bacterium | reverse complement strand
GAGGCGGCGAGTGGCACGAGGACCGTCACGTCGCCGACCAGAGTGCTGCGCAGCAGCGCTGTCACCGCATGGACGACGAGAGGGCGCCCGGCCAGGGGGGCCAGCGCGAGATCGAGCAGGCTGTCGTCGCCCGGAAGGACGACGACAGCGCGCGCGACCGAGCTCAGCTGGCCAGCACCTCGTCGAGGATGGCCTCGGCCTTGTCCTCGTTGGTGCGCTCGGCGAGAGCGAGCTCGCTCACCAGGATCTGACGCGCCTTGGCGAGCATGCGCTTCTCACCGGCGGACAGACCGCGGTCCTTGTCCCGGCGCCACAGGTCGCGGACGACCTCGGCGACCTTGATGACATCGCCGGAGGCGAGCTTCTCCAGGTTGGCCTTGTAGCGCCGCGACCAGTTGGTCGGCTCCTCGGTGTAGGGCGCGCGCAGCACCTCGAAGACCCGGTCGAGTCCCTCCTGGCCCACGACGTCCCGCACGCCGACGAGGTCGACGTTGTCGGCCGGCACCCGGACCGTCAGGTCCCCCTGCGCCACCTTCAGAACGAGGTAGGTCTTGTCTTCGCCGCGGATCGTCCGAGTCTCGATGGCCTCGATGAGCGCGGCCCCGTGGTGGGGGTAGACGACGGTTTCGCCGACCTTGAACGTCATATGTGCTGACCCCTTCCGTGGCCTCCAGGGTAACACGCATCACGTCCCGTGCCGAGCCCCCGAATGGGCGTCCCTCCGGCCATCGTCGCAGGTCAGGGGCTTGACAGATGGCGAAAAGCGTGCATCCACAGGGCCCCGGCAAGGCCCCTGACACGTCTCCTCGGTAGGCTGTCGCGCGTGAATCAGGAGCGAGAGTCCGGCGTCCCGACCCCCGTCCCGAGCCGGCTCCGGCGCGCCTTCCGCGCGAGCTCGCTGGCGGCGGCGATCACCGTGCCCGCCGTGCTGCTCGCCGGCTGCGGCGCGGGCCAGGACGCCACGATCTTCGACGTCAAGGCGCCGTACGACGGCACGCGGGCGACCGTCGGCGACCTGGTCATCAACAACACGGTCGCCGTGATGGGCGACGCCGGCACGCAGGCCAACCTCCTAGCCGCGATCTACAACGAGGGCGGGCCAGCGGACAAGCTGACGGGCATCACGACCGACGCTGGGCAGGTCATGCTCAGCGGCGACCTCACCGTGCCCGCCTCCGGAGGCCAGCTCGAGCTGGGTATGCCGCTGAGCCAGGTCTCCGACGCCAACCGGGCGTCGGCGACGATCGAGCAGGCGCAGTTCAAGGCAGGACAGACCATCAAGCTGACGCTGCACTTCGAGCGCGCGGGCGACGTCTCCTACTACACGATCGTCTACCCGGCGACGGAGTACTACTCCAGCGCCGGCCCCTCGGGCAGCCCCTCCCCCAGCGACACCTCCAGCGTCACGCCCAGCCCGTCCTCCAGCCAGGCGCCCAGCATGAGCGCCACCCCGAGCACCACGCTGAGCGCGACGCCGACGTCCAACCCGATCAGCACCAGCAGCTGACCGCTACAGCTCCAGCTTGTAACCGAGCCCCCGCACCGTGACGAGGCGGGTCGGGGCGCCGGGGTCCTCCTCGATCTTCGAACGCAGCCGCTTCACGTGGACGTCGAGTGTCTTGGTGTCCCCCACGTAGTCGCTGCCCCACACGCGGTCGATCAGCTGCAGCCGGGTCAACACGCGGCCGGCGTTGCGAAGGAACATCGCCAGCAGCTCAAACTCCTTCAGCGGCAGCCTCAGTGGCTGACCGTCGAGGGAGACGACGTGCCGGTCGATGTCCATGCGGATGGGGCCGGCCGTGAGGACCCGGGTGTCGACGTCGTCGGCGTCGAGGTGTCGACGCAGCACCGCGCGGATGCGCGCGATCAGCTCGCGGGAGCTGTACGGCTTGGTGACGTAGTCGTCGGCACCGAGCTCGAGACCCAGGACCTTGTCGATCTCCCCGTCCTTCGCGGTCAGCATGATCACCGGCACGGCGGAGCTGGCGCGCAGCCGGCGGAGCACCTCCGTGCCCGGCAGCTGCGGCAGCATCAGGTCCAGCAGGACGAGGTCGGGACCGAAGCGCTCAAACTCCGCGAGGGCCTGCTCGCCGTCTGCGGCGACGGCCACCTCGTAGCCTTCGCGGCTGAGCAGGAAGGACAGCGGGTCCGCGAAGGACTCCTCGTCCTCAACGATCAGGATCCTCGTCACAGTGCCCCCTCGATGGCTGCTCCCCCGACGGCTGCTCCCCCGATGACTGGTCCCTCGATGGCTGCTCCCCCGATGGCTGGAAAGGGCCGGCGTCCGCTGCCCGTCCGTGGGTCGCTGCTCAGCGAACCCGGGGTTGGGCCCGCGACCAGCGGCAGCCGGATGGTGAACGTGCTTCCGGTGCCCTCGGCGCTCCAGACACCCACATCGCCGCCGTGATTGGTGGCGATGTGCTTGACGATCGACAGACCGAGCCCGGTGCCTCCGGTCGCTCGGGAGCGCGCCGGGTCGACGCGGTAGAAGCGCTCGAAGATCCGCTCGAGCTCAGCGGCCGCGATGCCGATGCCCTGGTCGGTCACGCTGATCTCCGCGAGCGCAGGTGTCGGGCGTCCATCTTCCGGCGACGCGACCGGCTCCTGCTTGGTGACGGTGATGGTGACCCGTGTGCCGTCGCCGCTGTAGGCGACCGCGTTGTCGACGAGGTTGCGCACGGCGGTGGCGAGCTGCGCGGCGTCACCGTGGACAGCGACGTTCTCCACGATCGAGACGGTGAGCTCGATGCCGCGCGCCGACGCTTGCTCGCGCACCTGGTCGGCGGCCTCGGCGACCAGCGGTCCGAGAGCCACCACCGCGGGCGACGCCAGGGGGTCGTCCCACTCGAGACGCGACAGGTCGATCACCTCTTGCACGAGGTGGGTGAGCCGCCGCCCCTCGCGCTGCATCCGTGCCGCGAACCGTCGCACGGCCTCGGGATCGTCGGCAGCGTCGTTGAGCGCCTCGGCCAGCAGCGAGATGGCGCCCACCGGCGTCTTGAGCTCATGGCTGACGTTGGCAACGAAGTCACGCCGAACGGCGTCGATCTGGCGCGCCTCGGTGCGGTCGTCGGCGAGGACCAGCAGCAGATCCCCCGGAAGGGGGGCCACCCGGACGCCGAGCAGCCGCTGGCCGGTCCCGATCGGGCCGCGGGACACCTCGACCTCGGCCTCCTGCACGTCGCCCTCGCGCAGCGCCAGGTGCGCGAGCTCCAACACCGCCTGGCTCTGCAGGCGGTCGCCTGCGATGAGGCCGAGGGCGTGCGCCTGCGCGCTGGCCCGCACCACGGCGTCGTCTCGAGTCAGCACCACGACCGCGGAGCGGAGGGCGTCGAGCACGGCGGCGCTGCCGGGGGGCAGGGCTGGCGTCACTGCGGCCGCGGGGACGTGGTGCTGCCGCTGGCTCAGGCGGAAGGAGGCGACAGCGGAGGCGCCGGTGACGAGCCCCAGCAGGGCCGCACCGGCCGCTGTCCACGTCGCGTCCACGGCTGCATCGTAGGCAGCGGACACCGGGGAGAGGGACGGCAAAAGGGGCCCAGGCGCACGACGACAGAAATGTTCACCTTCGCGTCATCGCGACGTTTCCCCACGCCGCGCCCCTCGTCGCGTCGACCGCGAAGGCTCGTCCTGCACGCCCGCACCCGACCCTCGGAGTCCACGCCCTCATGCGCGACCAGTACCACGAGCAGCTGCAGACCGTGACCGCCGACCTCGTCGAGATGACCCGCCTGGCCGGTTCGGCGATGACCCGCGCCGCGACCGCGCTGCTCGACGCCGACCTGGAGCTGGCCGAGACCGTCATCGCCGCCGACGAGCACATCGACGACCTGCGCGAGCACCTCGACCAGCGGGTCTGCGACCTCATGGCACGCCAGCAGCCGGTGGCGGGCGACCTGCGCGCCCTCGTGGCCGCGCTGCGCATGTCCGCCGACCTGGAGCGCATGGGTGATCTGGCGCGCCACGTCGCCCGAACGGCGCGGATGCGCCACCCGCAGTCGGTCATCCCTCCCGAGCTGCGCGCGACGGTGCTCGAGATGAGCCAGGTCGCAGAGCGCATCGTGACCAAGGCCGGCTCGGTCATCGCCTCTCACGACGTGACGGCCGCGCATGAGCTGGAGCGCGACGACGACGACATGGACCGCCTGCACAGCGAGCTGCTGCGCACGCTGTTGGACGACAGCTTTGCCTTCGGTGTGGAGACCGCCGTGGACGTGGCCCTCGTGGGTCGCTACTACGAGCGCTTCGCCGACCACGCGGTGTCCGTCGCCCGCCGCGTCGTCTACCTGGTGACCGGGGCGTTCCCGACCGTCGTCGCGCCCTGAGCGGGCGAGCCGGTGACGACGGCTGCGTGATCATCACCGGTGGCGGAAATTGCCAGGTGGCACTAGACCTGTGCGCGGTGGCCGCTGGTCCGCGGGGGAGAGCAGCGGCCACCTCGGCGTGCCAGCGTGCGGACGCCTCCTCCGTGCGCTACTTCTTCCCCTGATTCGCGACGGCCGCAATCGCCTCCTGCGCCGCCGCCGGGTCGAGGTACTCACCGCCGGCGTTCACCGGCCGCATGTCGTCGTCCAGCGTGTAGACGAGCGGAATCCCCGTCGGGATGTTGAGCTTGGCGATGGCCTCGTCGGAGATGCCGTCGAGGTGCTTGACGAGGGCTCGCAGGCTGTTGCCGTGTGCCGCGACGAGCACGGTCCGACCGTCACGCAGGTCAGGGACGATGTCGTCGTACCAGTAGGGCAGCAGTCGCCGCACGACGTCTGCCAGGCACTCGGTGCGGGGCATGAGCTCCGGTGGCAGCGCCGCGTAGCGAGCGTCGCCAACCTGGCTGAACTCGCTGTCGTCCGGCAGCGGCGGCGGCGGCACGTCATAGGAACGGCGCCAGAGCATGAACTGCTCCTCGCCGAACTCCTCCAGCGTCTGCTTCTTGTCCTTGCCCTGCAGCGCGCCGTAGTGGCGCTCGTTGAGCCGCCAGGTCCGCCGCACCGGGATCCAGTGCCGGTCGCACGCGTCCAGCGCCAGGAAGCTGGTCGTGATCGCACGGCGCAGCACGCTGGTGTGGACCACGTCCGGCAGCAGGCCCCGGTCGGCGAGCAACTGCCCGCCGCGCTCGGCCTCCGCACGGCCCGCGTCCGACAGCGCCACGTCGACCCAGCCGGTGAAGAGGTTCTTGGCGTTCCACTCGCTCTCGCCATGGCGGAGCAGCACGAGGGTTGAGGTCATGAAGCCAGGCTAGCGACGTC
>JBQCDV010000022.1:0-15386 GCA_051960855.1 Actinomycetales bacterium | reverse complement strand
CGGCCGGAAAGACCTCCTCGGGTGTGGCCAGCCGGTGGGCGATGCCCTGCTGGTGGGCGTAACGCAGCAGCGCCTCCCAGGTCGGGCGGTTCTGCTCGATCCCGTAGGGGAACGGGTCGCCGCCCATGAAGTCCGCGACACGGCGACCGTAAGCCGGCAGCCACGGCAGCGGGTAGCGCGAGACGGCTGGGTCGAGGAGTCGCTCGACGCTGCGCTGCTTGGACTCCAGGAAGGCGTTGTAGAGGTTGCGCGCCACCCACGGGTGCTCGTCGAGGACGCGGCGCTGCATCGCGATGATGTGCATGATCGGGTAGACGCCGGTCCGGACATAGTGCTCGCGCTCGCGCTCCTCGAAGTCGGGAAAGAGCCGAACGACGTCCGGGTGGCCCTCGAGGAAGCAGGTCGGCGGCCGGGCGATGATCGCGCAGTCGAGGTCGCCGGCCGCGAGCAGCTCGGAGAGGCTCCGGTCGGCCACCCTAGTGAGACGGACGCCCTCGGGCAGAGAGAGCTCGATCTTCTCCTCGCGCCCGGCGGCATTGGCCCCCGCCTGGTACCACTCCACGTCCTGCAGGCCAATCCCCGCTTCGTCGGCGAGCCAGCCGCGCATGTAGACCGCCGCGGAGTGCGCCCACTCCGGCGAGCCGATGCGCTTGCCCCGCAGGTCCTCCACCGTGCGGATGCCACTGCGGCGGTTGACGTAGAAGGCGCCGAAGCGGAAGAGCCGGGAGCAGATGACGGGCAGGCCCACGATGTCGGTGTCCGACCGGGTCACCTGCCCGGCGAACTTCGCGATCGACAGCTCCGCGACGTCCCACTCCCGATTGGCGGTGAACCTCGCGAAGATCTCGTGGTGCCCGAGCACGGACCAGGTGTGGGAGATCCCCGCCGCGCTCACCGCGCCCAGGCGGAAGTCGCGGAAGTGGTCGTAGTCCGTGGTCGCGATGCTCAAGTGGACGTCGGGCACGGTCGCCTCCGGGCGCGAGTGAAAAGCACGTCGCGCCGACCCTATCGGTAGGACCATTAGCCTCTTAGGGGCGCCGCGAGGAGATCACTCCGGTGTTGAACCCCGCCAGGTGCAGGCCGCCGTGGAAGCGGGCGTGCTCGATCTTCACGCACCGGTCCATGACGACCTCGAGCCCCGCCTCCTCGCCGCGACGGGCGACGTCCTCGTCCCAGAGACCGAGCTGCAGCCACAGGGTCTTCGCGCCGACGGCGAGAGTCTCGTCGAGCACCTGCGGCAGGTCCGAGGGCTTGCGGAAGACGTCGACGAGGTCGGGCTGGCCCGGCAGCTCCGCGAGGCTCGGGTAGACCGGGCGGCCGAGGATCTCGCTAGCGGCAGGGTTGACGAACCAGACCTCGTAGTCGGTCGAGGACAGCAGGTAGGTCGCGACGAAGAAGCTCGCCCGAGCCTGGTTGGCCGAGGCCCCGACCATGGCGATCGTTCGCGTACGTCGCAGGATGTCCAGGCGCTCGGTCGCACTGGGGCCGGGCCACGTGCGCGCGGCGGCCACCGTCGCTGCGTCGTTCGGGGATGTGGTCACGACCGCTCCTCGCCGGCGCTCTTGGCGGCCACGGCCAGCGCCTGGTCGAGGTCCCACAGGATGTCCTCGACATCTTCCAGGCCGACGCTGATGCGGACCAGGTCCGCCGGGACTCCAGCCGCCGCAAGCTGATCCTCGGTGAGCTGCTGGTGGGTCGTGCTGCCCGGGTGGATGACCAGGGTGCGGACGTCGCCGATGTTGGCCAGGTGGCTGCACAGCTGCAGGGACTCGATGAACGACGCAGCGGCGGCGCGCCCCCCGCGAACGCCGAACGAGAAGACCGCGCCGGGCCCCCACGGCGTGTAGCGCTCGGCCAGCGCGTGGTCGGGGTGGTCGGGCAGCCCGGCCCAGCGGACCCAGGCCACGCGGTCGTCCTGGTCCAGCCACGTGGCGACCGCGCGGGTGTTGGCCAGGTGGGCCTCCATCCGCTGCGGCAACGTCTCCACGCCCTGCAGCAGCAGGAAGGCCGAGTGCGGCGACATCGTCGCGCCGACGTCACGCAGCTGCTCGCTGCGCAGCTTGGTCAGGAAGCCGAACTCCCCGAAGTTGTCCCACCAGCGGATGCCGTTGTAGCTCGGCACCGGCTCGGTCATCGTCGGGAAGCGACCATTGCCCCAGTCGAAGCGGCCGGACTCGACGATGATGCCGCCGAGGGTGGTGCCGTGGCCGCCGAGGAACTTCGTGACCGAGTGCAGCACGATGTCGGCGCCGTGCTCGATCGGGCGGCACAGGTAGGGCGTGACCGTCGTGGCGTCGAGGACCAGCGGCACTCCGGCGGCATGTGCGACCTCGGCCAGGCCGGCGATGTCGGTGACGGTGCCGCTGGGGTTGGCCACCACCTCCGCGTAGACGCACTTGGTCTCCGGCCGGATCGCGGCGGCATAGTCGGCCGGGTCGTTGCCGGGCACGAAGGTCGTGTCCACGCCGAAACGGCGCAGTGTCACGTCGAGCTGGGTCATCGTGCCGCCGTAGAGCGCGGCGCTGGACACGATGTGGTCGCCGGCACCCGCGAGCGCGGCGAAGGTCAGGAACTCCGCACTCTGGCCGGAGGCGGTCGCGACCGCGCCGATGCCGCCCTCGAGGCTCGCGATCCGCTCCTCGAGCGCGGCAACCGTAGGGTTGCCGATGCGGGAATAGATCGAGCCGTACTTCTGCAGCGCGAAGAGGTTGGCGGCGTCGGCGGTGTCCTCGAAGACGAAGCTCGAGGTCTGGTAGATCGGGACCGCGCGGGCCCCGGTCGTGGGGTCGGGCCTCGCACCCGCATGCAGTGCGCGGGTGCGGAAGCCCCAACTCCGGTCAGAGCGCTCAGTCACGGAGTGACGACCTCGGTCTTCACGACGGTCGGGTTGGTGAAGAGGTCCAGCACCGGGCAGTGCTCGTCGACCTGACGTGCGAGCTCCTCGTAGCGCTCGCCGCTCTCCGGACCACCAAGCGTCACTTTGACGCGAACCTCGCCCAGACCCGGGCGCACGGTCTCGTCGAGCCCGAAGAAACCGCGCACGTCGAGGTCGCCCTCGACTGCGACATCGATGGTGTCGAGCGCGATACCGAGCTTGGCAGCCCAGAACCGGTAGGTGACGACCTGGCAGGAGACGAGACCGGCGAGGGCGGTCTCGACCGGGTTGGGCGCCTCGTCGGCGCCACCGAGGGAGGCGGGCTCATCGACCTGAACGACGTGGCGACCGATCCGCAGGGTGGTGGCTACCCGCCCGACCCCCTCACCGCGGGCGCGGAAGGTGGCGGCGGCGTTGGCGGGGTTGTCAGCGACGGCGGCAGCGGTCGCGTCGACGATCTCGGCAAGAGAGGACATGGAAGTGCTCCTGGTTGAACAGCGCCCGAGGGACGCGCCTCGGGCGGGGCAAACGGATCGGGGGGATGACGAGCGCGGGGCGACGCGGAGCGCCCCGACGGAATCAGGGGCGCGTCAGCGCGGCGTCAGCGACAGAGCTGGCTCGCGACCCGGCAGAGGTCCACATGGCGTCGGGAGACGAGTCGCAGTTCCACTCGTCCCTCCTCTCGCCAACCTCGCTGTCCACATCTGCAGCCCTCGTAGGGGGCCGGGTACGACGGTAGGCGGCAGGCGACGGAACCGCGACTTCGTCCGCATCATGAGACCGCCGTCTCACTGTCGCCGCCTCGTCGGTGCCTACGGCTTCCGGGGGACCTCAGCTGGCTATAGGCCGCCAGAAGTCCCCCAGAGCGGGCCCAGAGTCGGGCCCCCTTGCCCCTCCGACTCCCACAGCCAACGGCCGCGCGGCAGGCGCAGCGCCGTTCGGGAAGGGGTGTGTCAGCGCTGGGCTGCCGAGAACGTGAAGCCCTGGGCGCGCAGCCGCTCGACAAGGGGCTGGCCGATCCCGGTGGCGGGAGTGAGGACGCCGGCGGCGGGAGGGAGGTCGTCGAGGGCGAGGGCCAGTGCGCTCTGGCCGAGCATGACCGCCGTGGCTCCATACCCCGGGTCGCCCTGGGCACCGACGGAGGCGGTCCAGCGTTCGCCGGCGGCGTTGGTCGTGGTGATGCGCGCGAAGAAGGAACCCTGCTGCCGGGTCGACTCCGAGGGACCCTCGCCAGGTGAAGGCAGAACGCGGTCGAGCAGGGACCGGGTGGGGCCGAAGGACAGCCCGGCGACCAGTGCGCCGAGAGCGGCAGTAATGCCGCCGGCTATCACCGGCGCGAGGCGGCCGCGTCCGGTCCCGACGACCTCCCGGTAGCGGAAGCGGCGGCCGTAGGCATAGTCGGACAGCGCGTTGCTACGGCGCACGATGCGGGTGTTGTAGGAGGCCATGACGAAGGGAGCGAGCCAGCCGAGCTGGGGGTCGTGGACCGGCTTGGTCAGGTCGTGCTCGTTGCCCAGGTCCGGCTCGGCGGCGCGGTCGGGACTCAGCGCGTAGGGGTCACCGGCGATGCGGCGCGCCGCCCGGTCGCTGCGCACCGCGTCCAGCTGCTCGCGCATCGAGGCGATGGTGCCGCCACTGAAACCGCCCTTCGCCTTGAGCAGGGCGAAAGTCGTGTCGGTGAGCTCGCCGGCGGCTTCGTGCAGCACGAGGACGCCGAGGTCTGAGGGGATGCTGTCGAAGCCACAGGAGTGGACGATGCGTGCGCCAGTCTGCTGCGCGAGGGCGTGGCAGGTGTCGATGCTCTGCCGGACGAAGAGGACCTCGCCGGTGAGATCGGCGTAGTGCGTGCCGGCCGCAGCGCACGCCTGCACCAGCGGGAGCCCGAGCCGCTGGTAGGGCCCGACGGTGCTCACGATGACCCGGCTGCTCTCGGCGAGCTGGGTGAGGGCGGCCTCGTCGTCGGCGGCCGCCACGGCCAGCGACCAGTGCTGCGCCGCCTCGCCCAGACCGGTCTTGACCTCGCGCAGCCTTTCCTTGTTGCGTCCGGCCAGGGCGATGCGAAGGCCCTGCGGCGCGTGCGCGGCGAGGTGCTCGGCGACCAGCCGCCCGACGAAGCCGGTGGCTCCGTAGAGCGTGAGGTCGAAGTCGCGGCTCATGCCCCGATGGTGCCAGCCGCTCGCGCTCGCTCAACCATCGGCGGCGCCGTTCGCTCACCACCCGGGCGGCCACCGCTGGGGCGACGCCCTCGACCGCGCGGTCGACCTGCTGCTCGCCCCTCGGCATGACGGGCACCGGGTGTGAAACCCAGTCGACAAGCGGCCGGATCCGCAGTGGGATCGCCGCGTGCTGCATGACGACGAGCTCGCCATCGACCTCGACCTGGTCCGGGCGCTGGTAGCCGACGCGGACCCGTCGTGGCGCGTCCTGCCGCTGCGACCGCTGGACGCCTCCGGCTCGACGAACGCGCTCTTCCGCCTCGGCGACGAGCTGCTCGTCCGGCTCCCCCGCCAGCCCGGCGGCTCGGCTGGCATCGCGAAGGAGTGCCGCTGGCAGCACGTCGTCGCCGCCGCGCTGCCCGTCGCGACACCGGAGATCGTGCACGTGGGCGAGCCCGGGCACGGCTACCCCGAGCGGTGGTCGATCGTGCGCTGGATCGACGGTGCGACCCCCACGCCGTGGAGCCCGAACGGCGCTGCCGGTGGTTCCCGACCTGCCTTGGCTGCGGGTCTGGCGGCAGTGCTGGCCGGGTTGCGGAACGCGCCGGTGCCCCCGGAAGCTCGCGACGACCCGACGCTGCGGAGCTACCGGGCCGAGCCGCTCGAGGTGATGGCTGACCAGACACGGGACGACCTCGAGGCGTGTCGGGAGCTTCCTGGCCTGGAGCTCGACGTCGACCAGGCGTTGCGCGTCTGGGACGAGGTGCTCGAGCAGCAGTCGGACCAGGCTCCCGACTTGGCATGGGTCCACGGTGACCTGCTCGCGGAGAACCTCCTCGAGCACAACGGGGACCTCGCCGCGGTGCTCGACTTCGGCGGCCTGGCCGTCGGCGACCCCTCGGTGGACCTCATCGCTCTGTGGGAGCTGTTCGGGTCAGAGGACCGCACATCGGTGCGACGCACGCTCGACGTCGACGACGCCCCCTGGGCGCGCGGGCGTGGCTGGGCGCTGGCGATCGCCGCGATGACTTTCCCGTACTACTGGACGACGATGCCCGGCCGCTGCGCGGCTCGCCTCGCGATGCTGCGCAACGTCCTGCTGACTCCTCATTAGGTTGCTGGAGTGGATGACCGGACCCTCGAGCTTCGTCAGGCGCACGACAGCATCGCCGAGATTTATGTGGCCGCGGCTGCCTGCAGCCGCAGGGCTACCTCATCGCCCAGAAGCGCTGACGCGAGGCCCGACGCCTCTCTCCCTGCGAGTAGGTACCGCAGTCGGATCGGCAGCTGGGGCAGCTGCGGGTCCGGCGACGCGGACGGAGCAAGCTGTTCACGGCAGCAGCCTGAAGGCGTCCACGTGCGCCGGCCGCACAACGGCGAAGTGGCGGTGGTCCAGGGTGGCGACCTCGGTGATGCCCATGCGCTCGGCGGCCGCGACGACCGACGCGTCTACGGTGCCGAGCGGTAGGTCACGGTATCGAGCGACCAGCTCGGCGATGCGCAGCCAATCCGCCGCCGCAACCGGCTCGACGGTGAACGCACCCGCGGCCAGGTCGCCGAGGAAGCGCACCTCGGGCTCCGGGCCAACGCGGGTGGCGAGGAGGTAGGCCACTTCCGTGATGACCAACATGGGAACGATCAACGGGCCCGGATGCGTCTCCAGGAGCTCCAGCGACGCTTCATGGTGGGCGTCGTCAGCATCGACGTAGGCGTAGAGCGGCCCGGCATCGACGGCCAGGGCAGCTATCGCGCGACCTCCGCTGCCAGAATCTCCTCGATGCGCTCGGAGATGTCCCTGCGACCGCTGCGCCCCGCGCCCGCGGCACCCAAGCGGCGACGACCACCCGACTCACCCAGGTAGGCCTCGATGGCCTGACGGCTGATGTCCGAGATCGTCGTGTTCCTCCGTTGCGCTTCGTGTCGCAACCGGGCGTCCAGGGTGTCTGGAAGCTTGAGGGTGGTGCGCTTCACGTATGCCAGCATACCGTCCCAGGGTTACTGGACACTCAGATCTGGGCGGCCATGTCCACAAAGCGGCTGTAGTGACCCTGGAAGGCCACCGTGATCGTGTCGGTCGGCCCGTTGCGGTGCTTGGCCACGATGAAGTCCGCCTCGCCGGCACGCGGGGACTCCTTCTCGTAGGCGTCCTCGCGGTGCAGCAGGATCACCATGTCGGCGTCCTGCTCGATGCTGTTGTGCACGGCGATGCCATTGGCCACGAAGTTGTGCAGCTTGAGCACTGTGGCGTCGTAGACCGCTTGCTTCCCCGCGTACTCCACCGAGACGACCTCGTCCCACAGGACGTCGTTGGTGGCGAGCATTTCTAGTTCCGCGCTGTCGAGGACGGTCGCGATGCGCCCAATGCGCTCCCGGCTTGGCGCGTGCTTCCACAGCGTCGAGCCACAGAAAGACGTTGCCATGGCAGCGGCGAACTGCCGGTGCGTCATCCCCTTCGCGACAAGGATCTCCTTGACGTCGCGCCATACCTCGCGAGGCACGGTGTCGACGTTCGTATTCGCTTCCCGTCCGGTCAGCCGCTCGAGCAACTGCTCGGCGAGCTGGCCACGATCGCCGTGCACCCCGATCTCCTTGCAGAAGCGACGCTGTTCGTCGCAGCCGCTCACATCAAGCGTCCACCCGTCCCGATAGCCGGCCTTGGTCGTCCGGCGAAGACGCGTCGCAATACCGAAACGCAGCAACAACAGGCTGAGTTGCTCCGCCAGAGGGCGGCTCGTTGTGGAGTAGTAAACCCGCCCGCCTCGGCCGTCCTTGGTAACAGTCACGCTGCCGTCTGTAGCCCAGATGTGACGAAGAAATAGCGCGATCTGCCGCTTCGGCAGGTTGAACACCTCAGCGGGCAGGAACTTCTCGTGACTGCGGAGCCCGAAGAGACCCAAAGAGTCCAGCCAGTGCGCTATGGGGTTACGACGACCGCGAGCGAGTCGGTAGGGCGAGGGCAGTCGGAGCGTGGTCACTCGTGCGGCTGCATAGTCGTCGCGGGCGGCGGTGATTCCAAAGGCCCGCTTTGCCGCCTCCGCGACAGCGGCGATGTTGGCCTCATCTTGGCTCGCGTAGCGAATCGGCTGGCGCTTCACGAAGGAACCGTCCCCGAGAAGGTGAGCCAGAACGACCACCTGGTCATCCGACCAGTCCGTCCGGGTAGCAAGCGGAGCCGGAACGTGTCGCGGCACCGCGAGCCTGTCGCCCGGCGCCATCTCGCCCAGCGGCTTCCAACCGTCGTAGGTGAGGAAGGGGTGGTTGGCGGTGGCCTCGACCTGCTTGCCGCTGGCCAGGGTCAGGCGCCAGGTCTCCCGCGTCCCGCTGGGAAAGGCGTGGGTCATCGTCCGCGGCACGTAGCGCAGGGACTCGTCGAGCGCCCAGACCGGCACGTCGCGCTCGCCGCCGGACATCAGCTCACCGAGCGTCACCTCAGCGCCGGTGTCCGCTCGGAGGATCCGAGTGGAGGCGGGCAGGCAGCCGCTTTCGCGCAGGTCCGCCAGCTGCGGACGCTTGTCACTGCGCTGCTCGGCGCCACGGTTGAGCTGGGACACCGCGATGACGGGGACCTCGAGCTCCTTGGCGATGAGCTTGAGGGCTCGCGACATCTCCGAGACCTCCTGCTGACGGTTGTCGTAGCGCCGGCCCATCGACATCAGCTGGAGGTAGTCGACGACGACGAGCTTGAGGTCGTGCCGCTGCTTGAGCCGCCGGCACTTCGCGCGGATCTCCATCATCGACAGGTTCGGCGAGTCGTCGATGAACAGCGGCGCGGACGACACCTCCCCCATCCGACGGGCTAGCCGGTTCCAGTCGTCGTCGCCCATGCCGCCGGTGCGCATGTGGTGCAGCGAGATGCGAGCCTCCGCCGACAGCAGACGCATCGTGATCTCGTTGCGGCTCATCTCCAGGCTGAAGATGACCGTCGGCATCCGGTGCTTGATGGCGGCGGATCGGGCGATGTCGAGGGAGAGCGTGGACTTGCCCATACCGGGGCGGGCCGCGACGACGATCATCTGCCCGGAGTGCAGACCGTTGGTGAGAGCGTCGAGGTCGGCGAAGCCGGTCGGCACACCCACCAGCTCACCGGAGCGCGAGCTGATCGCCTCGATCTCGTCGAGGGTGCCCTCCATGATCTGCGACAGCGGGAGGTAGTCCTCGGAGGTCCGCTTCTCCGTGATGGCGTAGACCTCGGCCTGCGCGCGGTCGACCAGGTCGTCGACCTCGCCCTCGGCGCCGTAGCCGAGCTGCACGATGCGGGTGCCGGCCTCGACGAGGCGCCGCAGGATGGCGCGCTCGCGCACGATCCGTGCGTAGTAGGAGGCGTTGGCGGCGGTGGGAACGGACTGCAGCAGCGTGTGCAGGTAGGGCCCGCCGCCCACGCGGGTGAGCTCGCCGCGCTTGGTGAGCTCGGCGGCGACGGTGACCGCGTCCGCGGGCTCCCCGCGACCGTAGAGGTCGATGATCGCTTCGAAGACGAGCTCGTGGGCGGGCTTGTAGAAGTCCGTCCCGCGAACCGCCTCCACGACATCGGCGATCGCGTCCTTGGACAGCATCATGCCGCCGAGGACGGACTGCTCGGCTGCGAGATCCTGCGGCGGCGTCAGCTCGTAGTCCGTCGGCGTGTCCTCGTCTCGGGTGCGCCGCCCCTCGCGGTTGTCCCGCCCCGTCCGGAACTCGGCGACGCTCACATGCGCTCCCTCACGACTCGGCTCCACGACGTGTGGACGGCGCTTCCGCAACGTCGACCGCCCAGCCCGAGCAGAGCAGACACGTCTGACACAGTTGCCTCGACGCCCGGGCCGTCGGCCATCTTGGTGGCCGCCCCCCGGCACGCTAGGCGGCTTTGCCAGAAGTCGGTAGCGCGCTCTCCACAGGGCCTGTGCGCAACGCCGAGCAGGGGTGTGGGAACCGCCGCGACACGTTGTGCACTCCCTGTGGAGACACCCGTGGATAAAGCGGACGCCAGCGGCGGTTCGTGCGGCAGGACGTGCTCACATGCTGTGCACAAACTGGGGACAGAAAATAGTTGGTCGTCCAAGGAGGGCATGTGCGCGATCTCGACCGCGAGATCATCCGCCTCGCTCTCCCCGCCCTCGGGGCCCTGGTCGCCGAACCCCTCTTCGTCCTCGCCGACTCCGCCATCGTCGCCCACCTCGGGACGCGACCCCTGGCGGCACTCGGCGTGGCCGGGGCGGCTTTGACCACCCTGGTCGCGGTCTTCGTCTTCCTCGCCTACGGCACGACCGCGATCGTCTCGCGGCGGCTGGGCGCCCGACAGCGCGAGGCGGCGCTCCGCATCGGGTGTGACGGTCTCTGGCTGGGCGCCGGCCTCGGCGTCGCCGTCGCCGCACTCGGCGTGCCCCTGGCGCCGCTCATCGCGCGCGGTCTCGGAGCCCCGCCCGCAGTAGTCCCTGACGCGGCCCTCTACCTGCGACTGGCGCTGCTGGCCGCCCCCGCCATGCTGCTCACGCTCGCCGCGACGGGGCTGCTCCGCGGACTGCAGGACACGCGAACGACGTTGCTGGTGGCGGGCGCCGGTGCGATCGTCAACACCGCCCTCAACGCCGTGCTCGTCCTCGGCCTGGGATGGGGCCTGGCAGGGTCGGCGATCGGGACGGCGGTGACGCAGTGGCTGATGGCGCTCGCGTACCTCGCCACCCTCGCTCCTGCACTTCGGCGTGAGGACATCAGCCTGCGACCGCGGCGTTCGGGAATCTGGCGGGTGGCTCGAGAGGGCGTGCCGCTGCTGCTGCGCACCCTCACGCTGCGGGCGGCGATCGTGCTGACGACGTTCGTGGCGGGTCGTCTCGGGACGGTCGCGCTTGCCGCTCACACCGTGGCGTTCGCGGTATGGGGGCTGACGGCGCTGGTGCTCGACGCCGTCGCGATCGCTGCACAGGCGCTGGTCGGCCGCTGGCTCGGTGCTGGCGACTCCGTTGGAGCTCGCTCGGTGACGCAACGGATGGTGGTGTGGGGCCTCGTCGCCGGAGCCGCGCTCGGTCTGCTGATGCTCGCGCTGCTGCCGGTGCTGCCGACGTGGTTCGGCGCCGACCCCGCGGTGCAGTCGACGCTGCGCCGCGCACTGGTCATAGCTGCGCTGCTGCAGCCGTTGGGCGGGCTCGTGTTCGTGCTCGACGGCGTCCTGATCGGTGCCGGCGACGGGCCGTACCTGGCACGCGCGGGTGTCGTCACGCTGGTGGGCTACGCGCCGCTCGCGCTGCTGGTGCTGCCCCTCGGCGGTGGGCTGGTGTCGCTGTGGGTGGCCTTCGGCGGCTTCCTGCTGCTGCGCGGGCTGACCCTGGTCTGGCGGGAGCGGACCGACCGTTGGATGGTGCTGGGCTAGCGGTGGTGGCCTGATCGCCTTGCCGCCGCAGACACAGGAGGCGAAACAGACGAAGGCCCGGCCCCACCAGGGGGACGGGCCTTCGCGACGGGCAAGCGTCAGGCGGAGACGACCTCGACCGGGACGGTCGCGGAGACCTCCGGGTGCAGGCGCACCGACACCTTGTAGGAGCCGAGCGACTTGATCGGGTTGCCGACCTCGACGCGACGCTTGTCGACCTGGGGGCCACCGGCAGCCGAGACCGCCGAGACGATGTCGGCCACGGTCACGGCGCCGAAGAGACGACCGCCGTCGCCGGCCTTGGCCGGCACCTTGACCTGCAGGCCCTCGAGCTGAGCCTTGATCTGCTGGGCCTGACCGAGGTCGCGGATCTCCCGGACCTCGCGGCCGCGCCGGATCGAGTCGACCTGCTTCTCGCCGCCGCGGGTCCAGCGGATCGCGAAGCCACGGGGGACGAGGTAGTTGCGGCCGTAGCCGTCCTTGACCTCGACGACGTCGCCGGGAGCACCGAGACCGGTGACCTCCTGAGTGAGGATGAGCTTCATCAGTCCGTCCTCCTTGTCAGCGAGCGGTCGAGGTGTAGGGCAGCAGGGCGACCTCGCGGCTGTTCTTGACCGCAGTCGCGACGTCGCGCTGGTGCTGCGTGCAGTTGCCGGTCACGCGACGGGCACGGATCTTGCCGCGGTCGGAGATGAACTTCCGCAGCAGACCGGTGTCCTTGTAGTCGACGTGGTTGATCTTCTCCTTGCAGAACACGCAAACCTTTTTCTTCGGCTTGCGAGCAGGAGGCTTGGCCATCGTGGAGCTCCTTCGAGGAAGGGCCCGACCGCGCTGCTCACGCGGGCGGGATGGAATCGGATCAGAAAGGTGGCTCGTCGTAGGACGAGGAGCCACCGCCGCCCCAGCCGTCGTTGCCGCCCGAGCCGTAGCCCGAGGAGCCCGACCCACCGGCGGAACCGGAGGAGCTGGAGGCGGGTGCGGCCGTGGCCCACGGGTCGTCACCGCCGCTGGAGAACCCGCCGCTGCCGCCGCCGGAGCGGGAGGCGCGGGTCACCTTGGCGGTGGCGTTGCGCAGGCTGGGACCGACCTCGTCAGCCTCGATCTCGTAGACCGTGCGCTTCTCGCCCTCCTTCGTCTCGTACGACCGCTGGCGCAGCCGACCCGAGACGATCACGCGCATGCCGCGCTGCAGCGACTCGGCGACGTTCTCCGCTGCCTGCCGCCAGATGTTCACCGTGAGGAAGAGGCTCTCGCCGTCCTTCCACTCGTTGGTCTGACGGTCGAAGCTGCGCGGCGTCGAGGCGATGCGGAACTTCGCGACTGCGGCGCCGGAGGGGGTGAACCGCAGCTCCGGGTCGTCGACGAGGTTGCCGATGACCGTGATCGTGGTCTCGCCTGCCATGGGCGTGCCTTTCGAACGACGAAGGGGGAGCTGAGGTCGAGGCTAGGGCGCGGAGCCGACAGGGTGAGGAGGTTGTCCACAACCGGTCGTGCCGCGCCGGCACTCAGTGCGCGTCGGGCCGGATGACCTTGGTGCGCAGCACGGACTCGTTGAGGTTGAGCTGGCGGTCCAGCTCCTTCACCGCGTCCGGGTTGGCCGTGAGGTTGACGACCGCGTAGATGCCCTCGGGCTTCTTGGCGATCTCGTAGGCCAGACGGCGTCGGCCCCAGATGTCGACCTTCTCGATCGAGCCGCCATCGTTGCGGATGACGTTGAGGAACTGGTCGAGACTCGGAGCGACGGTGCGCTCCTCGAGGTCGGGGTCAAGGATGACCATGAGCTCGTAACGACGCATGCGACAACCCACCTCCTTTGGACTCGGGCGGCCACGGTCTCTCCGTGGCAGGAGGGCTACTGCGTCGAAGCAGTCCGACAAGTCTACGGGACGCAGCGCGAGCGATCTGCCGGGCAGCGGCGGCTGTGCGCCGGCAGGTGTGCGGCGGCAGGTGTGCGGCGGCAGGTGTCGACTGTCAGTGGGCTGCGGCAGAGTGGGGACATGCCTGCTGCCTCCCCTGCCGCTGACCCTTCCGTGGCGACCGTCGCGCCCCGCCTCGGCGCCCACGTCGGACGCCTCAAGGACGTGGACGTCGTGGCAGCGGCGGCCGCCATCGGCGCCGACATCGTCCAGGTCTTCCTCGGTGACCCGCAGGACTGGAAGTCCGACCCGCTGGAGGGCGTGGACACCGAGGCGGTCCGGACGTCGCTGCGGGAGGCCGATCTCGCCCTCGTCGTGCACGCCCCCTACGTGATCAACGTGGCGAGCACGAACAACCGCATCCGGATCCCGAGCCGGAAGCTGCTGCAGCAGACGATGGCGGCCGCCGCCGCGGTCGGTGCGTGGGGAGTGGTGGTCCACGGAGGGCATGTCACGGCCAGTGAGGACCCGCAGGTCGGCTACGACAACTGGCGCAAGGCGCTGGACGCGCTCGAGACCGAGGTCCCGGTGCTCATCGAGAACACCGCCGGCGGCGACGGGGCGATGGTCAAGACGGTCGAGGGCTACGAGCGACTCTGGCACGCGATCGAGAGTGTCGCCGTCAACGTCGGCGTGACTCTGGACTGCTGTCACGCCTTCAGCTCCGGGATGGACCTGGCCACGGCCGCTGACGACCTGCGTGCCGTGACCGGGCGTATCGACCTCGTCCACGCCAACGACTCCCGCGACCCGGCCGGGTCAGGACGCGACCGCCACATCGACCTCGGGGAGGGCACCATCGGCGAGGAGGCCGTCGCCCACGTGATCGCGCAGGCGGGAAGCCCGGCGGTGCTGGAGACAGCCGGAGCGACGCGGGGACACGCGGCGGACATTGCCTGGCTGCGGGAGCAGCTGATGGGGGCAGGGCGGGAGCAGCTGATGAGGGCAGGGCGGGAGCAGCCGGTGGGACGCGCCCGATGAGGGAAGTGTCGAATAGCCTCGCGGCGGATTTTCCCGGCACCGCCTGCAGCCCGTCAGGAGCCATCTCCCCATGCCTGTGACCGTCCGGCCCATCGACGCCGCTGAGCATCTGGCCTTCGTGGCGAAACGAGGAAGCGCGAGCTTCCTCCAGCTGCCGTCGTGGGGGCAGGTGAAGCGCGAGTGGCGCTCGGAGTCCCTCGGCTGGTTCGACGACGACGGCGCGGACGGCCCCGAGACGCTCGTCGGGGTGGGACTCGTGCTCTACCGGGACGCTCCGCGCGTCGGCCGCTCCCTGGCCTACCTGCCCGAGGGTCCGGTGCTCGACTGGGACGCCGAGCCGGACCGCTTAGCGGCCGCGCTGCGCGCGCTCGTCGACCACGTCAAGGGTCGCAAGGCGTTCGGGCTGCGGATCGGGCCGCCGGTTGTGCAGCGGCGCTGGTCCACGGCCACGGTCAAGGCTGGGCTCGCCGACGAGCAGGTCCAGCGCTTGGCCGACCTGGCACCCGACGCGGCACCACCCGAAGCGGAGCGCGTGCGCGCCGTGCTGTCCCGCCTCGGCTTCCGCGCCCCCAGCGAGGGTGAGGGCTTCAGCGTCGGTCAGCCGCGCTACGTCTTCCAGGTCCCGGTCGCCGGTCGCAGCGACGAGGAGCTGCTCAAGGGCTTCAACCAGCTGTGGCGCCGCAACATCAAGAAGGCCGACAAGGCCGGCGTCACCGTCACCCTCGGCGGCGCCGACGACCTCGCCGCGTTCCACAACCTCTACGTGGAGACCGCCGGTCGCGACGGCTTCACGCCCCGGCCGCTGTCCTACTTCCAGCGCATGTGGGAGGCCATGCGGGCGGAGGACCCGGACCGCATCCGGCTCTATCTCGCCCACCACAAAGGCGACCTCGTCGCTGCGACCACCCTCGTCCAGGTCGGCGCCCACAGCTGGTACTCCTACGGCGCCTCGTCCACCGCGAAGCGCGAAGTCCGCGGCTCCAACGCCGTGCAGTGGCAGATGATGCGCGACGCCCGCGACTCAGGCGCGGAGGTCTATGACCTGCGGGGCATCTCCGATGTCCTCGCAGAGGACGACCACCTCGTGGGGCTGGTCCAGTTCAAGGTCGGCACCG
>JBQCDV010000021.1:0-8185 GCA_051960855.1 Actinomycetales bacterium | reverse complement strand
GTCCCGGCCCTCGCGGCGCAGCGCGGAGACGAAGACGAGGTTCCCGCGGGACTTCGACATCTTCTCGCCGTCGAGCCCCACCATCCCGACGTGGACGTAGTGGTCAGCAAACGGGCGCTCACCGGTGAGGACCTGCGCCTCGGACGCGCCCATCTCGTGGTGCGGGAACACGAGGTCGCGTCCCCCGCCCTGCACGTCGATCTGGTCACCCAGGTAGTGCAGGGCGATCGATGAGCACTCGATGTGCCAGCCGGGGCGACCGGAGCCGAGGCGGGTCTCCCACGCGGGGTCGTCGGGCCGCTCAGCACGCCACAGCAGCCAGTCCAGCGGGTCCTTCTTGCCGGGGCGGCCCGGGTCGCCGCCGCGCTCAGCGAAGAGCTTCCGCATCTCCTCGGGACTGAAGTGGCTGACGCCGCCGAAGCTGGGATCGGCGGCCGCGGAGAAGTAGGTGTCGCCGTCCACGTCGTAGGTCGCGCCGCGCTCTTGCAGGCGCTCGATGGAGTCGACGATCAGCGGGATGGCCTCGACCGCCCCGATGTACTCGTCGGGCGGCAGGACCCGCAGGGCCGTCATGTCCTCGCGGAAGAGCGCCGTCTCGCGCTCGGCGAGCTGGCGCCAGTCCTGCCCGGTCGCCACCGCCCGCTCGAGCAGCGGGTCGTCCACGTCGGTGACGTTCTGCACGTAGCGGACGTCGAGCCCCTGGTCGCGCCACACCCGGTTGACGAGGTCGAAGGTGACGTACGTGGCGGCATGCCCAAGGTGGGTCGCGTCGTAGGGCGTGATGCCGCAGACGTACATGCGGGCGATGCCGTCGGGCTCGCTCGGTCGCACCGTCTGGCTGGCGCTGTCGAACAGGCGCAGCGCGGGCCCGTGACCCGGCAGGACGGGCACGGTCGGCGCTGACCAGCTGTGCATGTCCTCGAGCCTAACGGGCGAGGCAGCACGGGCGATTCGGGGCCAGTGCGCTGACCAGCAGGGGCTAGAAGGCCGGCCAGGGGATCGCCGGCCAGCCCCCGCCGGGCACCGGCATCCGGCCACGGGCCAGCAGCCGGGCGAGGCGCCGGCGCGTGGCAGCGACCTCGCGGCCCGTCAGGTGCTCGCGCAGCAGTGCGCGCAGGCTGCCGCCTCCCGAGTCGTCGGACAGGTCGCGCGCCAGCCGCGTCAGGACCTCCCGCTCCTCCTGCAGCAGCGGCTCCTCGGCCCATCCCCAGAGCACGGTGCGCAGCTTGTCCTCCTGGTGGAAGCAGATGCCGTGGTCGACGCCGTAGACGTGCCCGTCCAGACCGGGCAGCACGTGCCCGCCCTTGCGGTCTGCGTTGTTGATGACCGCGTCCAAGACCGCCATCCGCCGCAGCCGGCGGTCGTCGGCGTGCACCAGACTGACCTCGTCACCGGCGCCGTCCACCGCGTCCAGGACGTGCTTCCACACCGAGGAGCCGACCGCCGCACCGACGGGCACGAGGTCGACGAGGTCAGTCTCGGGGTCGACGTCGATCCACAGCTGGCACATCCCCGGCCCGAAGGGCCCCTCTCGCAGCACCGTCGGCGGCACCACGTGCCACCCGGTTGCCTCCGACACCAGGTAGGCCGAGACCTCGCGGCCGGCGAGAGTCCCGTCGGGGAAGTCCCACAGCGGTCGCTCGCCGGACACCGGCTTGTAGACCCCAGCCGCCTGCACCCCCGCCTGCTCGAGGCTGACGTAGAGCGTGGCGTTGCTCGCCTGCACCAGCCGCCCCTCGACCGTCAGCTGGGCGGTGCGGAGGAACTCGAGTGCGGGCGCGGGGTCGTGAGAGTCGAACGCCGCTGCCGTGGTCATCTCGTCGTCGTCGTCGGTCGACTTCAGCGGCGGTAGCCGTTGGCGCGAGGGCAGATGTGGCCGGAGGGGTCGAGCGGCAGGCCGCAGAAGGGGCAGGGGGGACGACCGGCCGAGACGACGACGAGGGCGCGTTTGGCAAAGGCGCGTGCCACAGCACCAGTGAGCTTCACTCGCAGCAGGCTGGGGCCGTCCTCACCGGGGTCCACGTCCTCAGCGAGCAGCTCGACGCCGTCGTCCTCGGTGACCTCCTGCGCCTCGATGACGACGCGCTCGGTGTCACCGTCCCAGGCCAGCGCCATGGTCCCGACGCGGAACTCCTCCTCGATCGGGGTGTCGAGAGGGGCGTTGTCGTCCAGGTCCGCGGGAGCCACTGCTGGCACCGAGACCGCGCCACCCGTCCGTCGCACGACCTCGTCGAGCAGCGCCTCGACGCGCTCGGCCAGCGCGCTCACCTGGGCCTTCTCCAGGGCGACACTGACGACCCGGCCCTGGCCCGACGCCTGCAGGTAGAAGGTGCGCTGACCCGGCTCCCCCACGGTGCCGACGACGAACCGGTCCGGTGGGTCGAACTCGAAGAGCTGACGGGGCATGAGCTCGACCCTATGACCCCGCTCCGCCACCGACCACCGCGTCGCTGTCCGCGGCGCGTGCGCGTGTCGAGCGGGAACGGCGGCGCTTCGGTGGCGGAGGCACGACGCCGGCGAGGTCGCCGCCCACGTCGTTGCTGCGCAGGACGAACGGCCGCATCGGCGTGTAGCGGACCACGCTCACCGAGCAGGGGTCGACGGCGATGCGCTGGAACGCGTCGAGGTGCATCCCGAGGGCGTCGGCGAGGACGGACTTGATGACGTCGCCGTGGCTGACGGCCACCCAGACGCCGTGGTCGCCGACGTCGGCCGTCACGGCAGCGTCGTGAGCGCGCACCGCCTGCACAGCGCGGGTCTGCATGGCCAGCATCGACTCGCCGGCGTCACCGGGGAAGGTCACGGCGCTCGGGTGACCTTGCACGACCGGCCACAGTGGGTCCTTGGCGAGGACCTTGAGGTCCTTGCCGGTCCAGTCGCCGTAGTGCGCCTCTCCTAACCGCTCGTCGGTGAGGAGCTGACCCTCGCCGTTCCGAGCGGCGACGATGGCGGCCGCGGTCTCCTGGCACCGCTCTAGCGGTGAGGCGACGATGCGGGCGATCGGCAGCGCGGCGAGACGCTGGGCCACGGCCGCCGCCTGCTGCCGACCGGTGTCGTCGAGCAGGACGCCCGGAGTCCAGCCGGCCAGCTGGCCCGAGGCGTTGGCGGCGGTGCGCCCATGACGGACCAGCAGGACGGTTGGCACGAGCCCACCCTAGGCGGGCCAGCGGGCGAGCGGGGCCCACATAATGGCGCCGTGCGAGTCGACTGCGCCCTCTACGAGAACGGGCGGCGGGTCGAGCAGGACGCTCCGCTCTCCTCCGACGCCCTCCAGCACATGGCGACGGCGGCGCGGGAGTCGGCAACGTCGTTCGTCTGGTTGGGGATGGTCGACCCCGATGCCGCGGAGCTGCACGGCGTGGCGCAGGGTTTCGGGCTGCACCCGCTGGCGCTTGAGGACGCGGCCAGCCGGCGGCAGCGGCCCAAGCTCGAGGTGTTCGACGACGCGCTGGCCGTCGTGATGCGCACCGTCTGGTACACCGAGGATGGCTCCGAGGTCGACACCGGCCAGCTGATGGTGATGCTCGCACCCGACGTGGTCCTCACCGCCCGGCACGGCCGCGGCAGCCCGCTGTCAGCGGTGCGTCGGCAGCTCGACGACAGCGGCCGGCTGCGCAGGCTCGGGACCGGAGCCGTCCTGCACGCCGTGCTCGACCACGTGGTCGACGACTACGTCGAGGTGTCCGACCGCCTCGAGGACGACGTCGCAGAGATCGAGCGTCTGGTCTTCGGCGCCGACCGTTTCGAGGACAGCGAGCGGATCTACCGGCTCAAGCGGGAGCTCGGGGAGTTCCGGCGCGCGACGCTGCCGCTGCGGGACGTGCTCGCCAGGCTGATCGACGACGAGGACATCCCGTATGTGACGGACGAGCTGCGGCCCTACCTGCGCGATGTCGCCGACCACCTCGCCCGCGTGGTCGACGCCATCGACACGCAGGACCGGCAGCTCGGCGACATCGTCTCGGCGCACCTCGCTCAGGTCGCGGTGCGGCAGAACGAGGACATGCGCAAGATCTCGGCCTGGGTGGCGATGGCGGCGGTGCCGACGCTGCTGGCCGGGATCTGGGGCATGAACTTCGAGCACATGCCGGAGCTGCACTGGCGGCTCGGCTACCCTCTCGCGCTGCTGCTGATGGCGGGGATCGTTGGCGCGCTCTACCGCGTCTTCAGACGCAGCGGCTGGCTCTAGCCCCTCGCCTCACCTCGCCTCACCCCCTCGCCCTCACCACCTCGCGCCGGTCGCCTTCGACGCGACGGGTCAGACGGCCCCGGTCCAGCTGCTCGAGCAGCGGCACCGCCACACGCCGGCTCGTGCCGAGGGCCTGCCGTGCCTCGGACACCGTGAACGGCCCCGGCAGGTCCGCCAGCCGCGTGGCCGCGGCATCGAGGGCATCCGGTCCGAGCACGACGCCCTCGGCGACCAACGTCAGCAGGCCCAGCCGGACCGCGGCGGCGATCTCGCGGTGGCCGAGCCCCAGCTCCCGCAGCCGGTCTGCCTCCGGAGCGGCGAACGGCGCCGCCTCCAAGTCCCGCTGGAGCTCCTCCAGCGCGGCGACCACGGTCGGTGGCAGCGAACGGGCCGGTCCGGGAGGCAGGACGCGCCCGGACTCCTGGATGAGGCCCGCGCGTTGCCGGACCGCGTCCAGCAGCGCCACCTCAGGCAGGCCGAGCGCGTCGGCGGCAGCGGGGGCGGGCATCCCGGGCTCGAGCTCATGCCCGGTCGTCCACGCTGCGACCACGGCGGGCAACTGCTCCGCCAGCGCGCGCAGGTGGCCCTCGTCCAGCACCCACTCCCCGACGCGCGTCGCCGCCTCCGGCACCCCGTGACCCGTCGCGACCAGCGTGGCGGCCCGAACGACGCCGCGACGGCGGACCTCGCCGTCCGGGTCCGGGCCGGGCGGCAGCGCCGCCAGCTCAGCGGCAGTCGTGGCCGCCGCGCCGCGCCGCCGCAGCGGCTGCGGCAGCAGGTCGAGGGCGACGAGGCCGGCGAGGACGCGGTGCTGACCCGGATCGCGCAGCAGCAGGCGGTCGCCGACATGCAGCGGGAGCGACCGCTCCAGCCTCAGTCGAGCGTGGGTCTCCCCCAGCGGACGCACCTGGGCGGCGACAGCGGCCGAGCCGAGATGGACCGTGGCGTGCGCCGGCAAGCGTTCCACCCCGGGACGCGGCAGCACCCGGACGTCGACCTCGGCGGTCTCCCACCACTGGCCAGGGGTGACGAGAGCGACTCCCCGGGCGACCTCGGCCGGGTCGACACCGCGCAGGTTCAGGGCGACCCGTGAGACCGGCTCGACGCGAGCGAGGCTCTCTCCTGCACTCTGCACCCCACGCACCCGGACCGTGCGCAGGCCGCTTCCGCCGTGCGCCACTCCCGTCGACTGCGGACCGGATGCCACCGAGAGCTCGTCGCCAACGGACACCTGGCCGGCACCGAGCGTGCTGGTCACCACCGTGCCGGCCCCCGAGATGCTGAACGATCGGTCGACCCACAGCCGCACCGGCGCCTCCGGGTCGACCGGAGGAAGCCTGCGCAGCAAGTCCTCGAGAGCGTCGACGAGCTGCGGCATCCCGTCGCCGGTGACCGCGCTGACTCCGACCCACGGCAGGTCGCCGAGGTCCGCCCGTTCCAGATGCTCCCGCGCCTCCTCCGCTGCCAGCTCAGCGTCCCCCAGGTCCGCGCGCGTGACGACGAGCAGCCCGTGACGGACGCCGAGGGCGGCAAGCGCCTCCAGGTGCTCCGTCGACTGCGGCATCCACCCCTCGTCCGCCGCTACGACCATCAGGACGGCGGGCACCGGCCCGACGCCGGCGAGCATCGTCGGCACGAATCGCTCGTGCCCCGGCACGTCAACAAAGGCCAGCCGCTCGCCGCTGGGCAGGTCGGTCCAGGCGAAACCGAGGTCGAGGGTCATCCCGCGCCGGCGCTCCTCGGCCCACCGGTCCGGCTCGATGCCCGTCAGCGCGCGCACGAGAGTGGACTTGCCGTGGTCGACGTGGCCGGCCGTGGCCACCACCCTCACCGCGCCAGCTCCCGCAGCGCCCACGCAACCGTCGCGACAAACGCCGCCTCGTCCTCCCGCGTCACCGTCCGCACGTCGAGCACGGTGCGGCCGGACTCCACGCGCCCGAGCACCGGGACGAGCGGTGATTCGGACCCGGGGACGAGCCGTGGCCCCGGCTGCCGGAGCAGGGCGGCTGCGGCTTCGGGCAGGGCGAGGCCCGCGCTGTCGAACTCGACTCCCGGAGCACCTCCGCCGCCCACCGCCGACCGGCAGGCGACGACGGACAGGAGCGCGTCGGACGGCGTTCGGGAATCGGCACGGATGCGTGCGGCCAGGTCCTCCGCCCGCGCGCGCAGGTCGGCCGCGTCGGCGGCCAGCGCTGCTGCGACCGGCGTCTGGGGGCCACGGAGCGTGGCTTCGAGAGCGGCCAGGGTCAGCTTGTCCACGCGGAAGGCCCTGGCGCTCGGGTGCCGCCGCAGCCGTTGCACCAGCTCGCCCGTGCCGAGGAGCAGACCCGCCTGCGGTCCCCCGAGCAGCTTGTCGCCGCTGGCGGTGACGAGGTCGGCGCCCTCGCGCAGTGCGGTGCGCGCGTCCGGTTCGTCGGGCAGCCGCGGATGCGGCGCCAGCAGGCCCGACCCGATGTCGGCGACCACAGGCAGCCCCAGGGTGGCGAGCTCGGCGATCGAGGGGGCGGCGGTGAAGCCGGTGACGAGGAAGTTGCTGGGATGGACCTTGAGCACGAACGCCGTCCGCTCGGTGACCGCGTCGGCGAAGTCGTGCAGGTGGGTGCGGTTGGTCGTGCCCACCTCGCGCAACCGCGCACCACTGGCCTCGATCAGCGCCGGTATCCGGAAGCCGTCGCCGATCTCGACCAGCTCCCCGCGGCTGACGAGGATCTCGCGACCGGGCGCCAGGGCCAGGGCTGTCAGGAGCAGCGCGGCGGCGTTGTTGTTGACGACCAGCGCGTCCTGCGCCTCCGGCACCTGGTCCAGCAGGGCCTGCAGGGCCGCCGCACCCCGTCGGCCTCGGCGCCCCGTGACGAGGTCGAGCTCGACATCGACGGTGCCGGCCGCGACGTCCAGTGCCTCGCGAGCAGCTGGGGACAACGGCGCTCGGCCGAGGTTGGTGTGGACGACGACGCCGGTCGCGTTCACGACGCGATGCAGCGAGGTGGATGCGGCCGGCAGTGCCGCGACGGCGGCCTCCGCGACCTCATGGGGCGCGAGCTCGCCGTCCCGGCACCGTTGCTGCGCCTCACGCACCACGCGTTTGACGACGGGCGCCCCGAGCCGCTGGGCGGCCTCGGCCAGCCGCGGGTCAGCGAGCAGCGCGTCGGTCCGCGGCACCGCACGGCGCAGGTCAGGAGTCACCACCGGGACGTCTCCACGCGCCTGACCCTATGCGCGCTCCCGGAGGGCCGCTCATCCGGTCGGGTGTCAGGTGCCCGGCCGCCGTCGACGCGAGCGAGGGGCCTTGTCGAGCACTTCCTGCAGGTCGACCAGCTCGCCGTCCGGACGGCGCCACACCCGGTGCTCGCACTGGCGACACGACACCATCGAGACGGGAGAACCATCGCTGAGGGTCACGTCGACCACGCTCAACTGCAGGCTGCCGCACTGCGGGCACCGCTCCCTGCCATCCGACCGCTCGTGCCGCGGCCGCGCGCTGCCCTGGCCACTGCCTTGCCCACCGCCCTGCCCACCGGCCGGCCCACTGGCTGCGGAGCTGTCGGAAGGTCTGTCGGACACGCGCCTGCCGTACCCGGTTTCTCCGACAGGCACGCGTCCCTTCGCTGCGGCACCACCTGGTAGGTTCGCGCCGCCGAGGCCGAGGGAGGCGTATTCGTCCTGGTGGGCGGCGCAGTCTTCAAAACTGTCGAGCGGCAGGATCTGTCGCTGGCGGGTTCGATTCCCGTCCGCCTCCGCCACGGCGCTTCCGACGTGCGCCGCCTACTGTCGGGTCGTGACCACTCTGACGACCGGCGCCGGCGCCCCTCCCCACCCACCTGTGTCCCCCTCTGGCGGCGACTCCGTCCGCCTGACCCATATGGCCCACGGCGGTGGCTGCGCGTGCAAGATTCCGCCCGGTGAGCTCGAGGCCGTCGTCGCGGGCCTGCGGGGCTCCGGTCCGGTCAACCCGCTCGGCGAACTGCTCGTCGGGGTCGACACCGGGGATGACGCGGC
>JBQCDV010000020.1:0-35826 GCA_051960855.1 Actinomycetales bacterium | reverse complement strand
GCGCTGTACGCGACGCAGCAGTGGCGGCTGGCACTGGCTGTCCTGCTGGAGTTCCTCACGGCGGCCGGGCTGCTGAGGCTGGTCGTCGCGACCGGCTACCGAGCGATCGCGAGCGCGGCTCTGATCGTCCTCATCCGGCACATCGTCACCTTCGGGCTGCGCGCCCGCACGGGGCAGGCCCGCTCCGGCAAGGCTGGGTCAGGGCAGGCTGGGTCAGGGCAGGCTGCGTCAGGGCAGGCTCGGTCACGTCGCGCGAGGGGCCGAACGACGCAGTCCAGCGTCCTCGAACGCCTGCGGCAGGAGGCTCGGATCGCGCTCCGCCCCGCGCACCGGTAGCCGCAGACGCCAGGCCGACAGACCGACCGCGCTCTGCCCGGTCAGCACGACGCGGGCGTCGTCCGTCAACGGAAGACACCGCGCGGTCAGGGACGCTCCCCCCGCGAAGATCTCGACCACCGAGGAATCCACGACGACCCGAACGACGTCGTCGCCGCCTCCCCCCGGGATCGCGTACCGCTCGGTCTCGGCCTGCGCAGCAGGGCCGGCAGAACCAGCAGAGCCAGCAGCGGTGGCCCCGGAGGCGGGGCGTTCCAGGTAGAGCTTTCCCTCACCCGTTCGCCCCACGACGACACGTGGCGGATGCATCCCGACACCGGTGTCGGTGTCGCTGTCGTCGTCAACCAGGCGGAGCGCAGCACCGGGTGGAAGGCGGCACTCGAGCTCGAAGCAGGAGCCGACAACGACGCACGTGTCCACCTCGAGAAGCCCTTGATGCAGGGTGTTGTCACGCAACCCCGCTGTCTCCCTCGCGAGCGCGACCCGCACCCGGCCTCCGTCAGCAATCGAGACGTCACGCGGAAGAGTGACGACACCGGCCCACTGCGAGGCGAGCTCGGGCTGGCGGGACTCCCATGACCATCCCCAGGCCAGCGTCCGCGTGCCCGTGACGTCGCGGGCGAGGGCTGGGGCATAGAGGTCGGGCCCGTAGTCGTAGGGAGCGACCGAGTCTGGGACGAAGCCGTCGTCATCGAGACGACCTGAGATGGCGACGACGCGGTCGGGGCCGGTGACGTCCCAGACGCTGACGACCAGGACAGCACGTTCGCCCTCGACCAGCAGCTGAGGGCACTCCCACACCGTGCCGAGGTCCACGTCCTCCAGGTGGCGCTGCCGACTGTGGGCGAAGACGCCGCGGTAGGACCACAGGGTCAGGTCCGCAGACGTGAAGCGGAGGGCTGCCGCACGTCCGTCAGCGAAGCCCGCCCCGACCAAGGCAACCCACTGGCTCCCGTCGCGCCAGACGAAGGGGTCGCGGAACGCGGCGAGGTCGAGTCCGAGCGGCGCCTGCAGCACCGGGTTCGCGGCATCCTTGACAAACGTCCTGGCACCGTCGTCGCTCCGGGCCAGGCAGATGGTCTGCAGGGTCTCGTCCCTCCGGTAGCCGGTGTAGACGATGACGACCGCCTCGCCGTCGCGCACCGTGGACCCCGACCAGCAGCCATCTCGGTCAGGGTCGGCGGGCGCAGTGCCAGGGGTGAGCGCGGGCGGGTGCTCCTCCCAGGTCAGGAGGTCGCTGCTCGTCAGATGCGCCCAGTGCACGTTCTCGTGTCGCGTCGAGGCAGGGTTCCACTGCGCAAACAGGTGGTACTCGCCGTCGACCCAGACGCCCGCGTGCGGGTCGTTGACCCACCCCAGACGTGGCCGGGGGTGGACCAGCGGCAGGGGCAGTTCGGGGGGCACGCGGAAACACTAAAACGTTTGAGCAGAGAAGGAAAGAGCGGCCCCCGTCGCGGTTGTCGAGGACAGCCGCGAGCGCGCGTCAGAGCCGGGCGCGCCGCGGTCGCGATGGCGGAGGAGCCACGGACTCCCGCTCGACGAGCGGGCACGGGATCAGAGTCCGCGGCGGCAGCTCGTCAACCTTCCCGTCGAGCAGCGCCTGCACGGCCCAGCGGCCCATCTCGTAGAAGGGCAGCGCAACGGTGGTGAGCCCGGGGTGGATGTCAGCGGCGAGCTCCTCCTGGTCGTCGTAGCCGACGATGGAGATGTCGTCGGGAATGCGCAGTCCCGCTTCCTTCACAGCCAGGTAGGCGCCGAGCGCCATGCGGTCGTTGCCACAGAAGACGGCAGTCGGGCGGTCAGGCTGAGCCAGCAGCTCCCGCATGAGGGAGTAGCCGGAGTCGATGCGGAAGGTGCCGAACCGCAGCCACTGTTCCGGCAGCTCGAGGTCGGCGGCACGAAGCGCTTCCCGGAAGCCACGCAGCCGCTGCTTCGTCGCCCAGGAGCCGGCGCGGCCGGCGAGGTGAGCGATGCGCGTGTGGCCGGCCGCCAGCAACGGCGCCGCGGCGACAGCTCCGCCGTTCCTCTCGTCGGGCAGCACACACGGAATCGCGTCCCCCGTGACGAAGCAGTTGGCCAGCACGACCGGCACCGAGGAGATCTCGCTCGGCAGAGTCGTCGACCGCGTCGCGACGACCGCGAAGACGATGCCGTCAACCTGGCGGTCGAGCAGCTCTTCGACCGCGGTGCGGACCACCCGCGGATCGCGCGTGGTGTTCGCGATGAGCAGCAGTGTCTGGTGGCGCCACGCGAGGTCGTGCGCTCCAGTCACGGTGCGGCCGGCGAACGGCGTGACCGCGATCTCGTCGGTCACGAAGCCGACTGTGTGGGTCTGACGGGTGCGCAGGCCGCGTGCCGCCCGGTTGGGGCGGTAGCCGAGGCGCTCGATCGAGGCCCTGACGCGGGCACGGGTGTCGTCAGGGATGCCCGGTCTGTCGTTGAGAACGAAGGACACCGTGGTGAGCGACACCCCGGCGTCGCGCGCGACGTCGGCCATCGTGGGTCGAGACGACTGCGCGCGCCGCTTCGAGCCCCCTCCCTGTGGCGTCACGAAGGCAGGCTAGTCCCACCGTCAGGTGAGGTCACGGAAGCCAAGCAGCGACAGGGTATTGACCTTCGCGGCGCTGCGTGTCACAGTCCACTAAACCGGTTTAGTACCGAGTTCGGTGACCGCACTGCCAACGAGGAGCGACTCCCATGCGCGTCCGTCAGACCCTTCGGCTCGGAGTGACCATCGGAGCCCTCGCAGCTCTCACCACGGGCTGCCTCAGTCAGGGCAGCAACAACAACGCGGCCGCCTCCGGCGGCGCCAACAACGGCACAGCAAAGAAGACGGTCGAGATCATGTTCGCCTTCGGTGGCGACCAGGAGCAGGGGTTCAAGGACTCCCTCGAGCCGTGGGCGAAGCAGCACGGCATCACGATCAAGTACACGTCGGCCAGCGGTTTCGAGACGCTGGTGCGCAGCCGGGTGGCGGGCAACAACCTGCCGGACATCGCTGTGTTTCCCCAGCCCGGTCTGCTGAAGGACATCGCGAAGACGGGCAAGCTGCAGGACCTGAACTCCGTGCTGGACACGGCCAAGCTGAAGTCGAGCATCGTTCCGGGCTTCCTCGACGCCGCAACAGTCGGCGACAAGCTCTACGGCGTCCCCATCTCCATGAACGTCAAGAGCCTGGTCTGGTACGACAAGAAGAACTTCCAGCAGGCCGGCTACACGGTGCCGCAGACGCTCGACGAGCTCTACGCGCTGACCGACCAGATCCGCAAGGACGGCAAGACGCCGTGGTGTCTGGGCCTCGAGTCGGGCGCTGCGACGGGCTGGCCCGGCACCGACTGGGTCGAGGAGTTCGTGCTCAAGCAGAGTGGCTCCGACGTCTACAACAAGTGGATCGACCACCAGGTGAAGTTCGAGGACCAGCCCATCAAGCAGGCCTTCGAGAGCTACGCCAAAATCGCCTTCACTCCCGGGAACGTGCTCGGCGGCCGTAAGTCCATCACCAGCAACGCCTTCAGCACGGCCGGCAACCCGATGTTCAAGAGCCAGCCCGGCTGCTACCTGTACAAGATGGGAAACTTCATCACCCAGAAGGGCTTCTTCCCGGACGACGTGCGGGCCAACTTGGACTCCGAAGTCGGCGTCTTCCCCTTCCCCAAGGGCCAGTACAGCGACATCGAGGGCGGGGGCGACTTAGCGGCCCTCTTCACCAAGGGCGACGCGAACGTCACCGCGGTGATGAAGGAGATCACCGAGGACTCCACCTTCGGCAAGGCCTGGGCAGGGCCGCAGGACCGCGGTTTCCTCTCGCCTCACAAGGACTTCGACCTCTCCAACTACGGCAACCAGACGACCCGCGACATCGCCAAGATCGCCTACACCTCGACCGCGCTGCGCTTCGACGCCTCCGACTCGATGCCCGGCCAGGTCGGGACGGGCAGCTTCTGGAAGGGCATCGTCAACTACACCTCGGGCCAGTCCGACCTCAACTCCACGCTGGCAATGATCGACGACAGCTGGCCGGCGTCCTGACGCCTGAGCCATCCCTTCGTGTGGGGGCGGGCGCGCGTCCCGCCCGCCCCCACTCGCCCTAGGAGCCTGAGATGCTGCTCAACATCGTCAACGCCGTCCTGGCTGTGGTCAGCGGCGTCCTCGGTGCCCTCCTGCTGTTCTACGTCCTCAACAAGGCCGTCGAGTTGCTGCCCGACGCGTGGGAACGTCGGCTCAAGCCCTATGTCTTCGTGGGACCGGCGGTCCTGGCCATCGGCGTCTTCCTGGTCTACCCGGCCGTCCGCACGCTGGTCCTCAGCTTCGCGAATGCCCAGTCCACCGCGTGGGTCGGCATCAAGAACTACACCGACCTGCTGTCGTCTCCCGACTTCCTCAAGGGCACGCTGCTCAACACGCTACTCTGGATCATCATCGTGCCCGCGGTGACGGTCGCCTTCGGGCTCGCCATCGCCACGCTGGCCGACCGGTTGCAGCCGCGCGCGGAGAAGCTCACGAAGTCCGTCATCTTCCTCCCGATGGCCATCAGCATGGCCGGTGCCGCGACCATCTGGCGCTTTGTCTACGAGGCCCGTCCGCCGGGTCAGCCACAGATCGGGCTGCTCAACGCGATCGTGACGAAGTTCGGCGTCGACCCGGTCGCCTGGCTGCAGCTGAACCAGGCGCACGTCAACAGCCTGCTGATCATGGTCATCATGATCTGGTCGCAGGTCGGCTTCGCGATGGTCCTGCTCTCCGCAGCGATCAAGGGAGTCCCCGAGGACACCATCGAAGCCGGTCGTATCGACGGCGCCGGAGAGCGTCGCATCTTCTTCAACATCGTGGTGCCCCAGATCTGGCCAACCGTGATCACCGTCTTCATCACGGTGCTCATCGGGACGCTCAAGATCTTCGACATCATCTACGTCACCACGGGTGGCAACTTCAACACCGATGTCATCGGCATGCGCTTCTACACCGAGCTCTTCACCAACGGCAACAACGGCTACGCCGCCGCGATCGTCGTGATGCTCCTGCTCGCCGTGATGCCCGTGCTGATCTATCAGGTCCGCCAGTTCCGGGCCCAGGAGGAACTGCGATGAGCAATCTCGCGCTCGAGACCCCTGTCCCCACGAGGACCGGCGCAACGGTCCAGGCCGGCACCAAGGCGGGCCGGGGTCCAGGAGCACGCAAGGGCGGAAGCTGGATCGTCCGCGGCGCTATGACGGTGATCTGCCTGTTATGGCTGCTGCCCACCATCGGCCTGCTCGTCACGTCCTTCCGTAGCGCCGACGCCGCCAACACCTCCGGCTGGTGGACAGCCTTCGCCAACCCCCTGAAGGCGACGCAGTGGACGCTGCAGAACTACCACGACGTCCTGTTCGCCGGTCAGGCGCCGATGGCGCGCAGCTTCGTGAACAGCCTGATCGTCGCGGTCCCGGCCACCGTGATCCCCATCCTGGTCGCCGCCTTCGCCGCCTACGCGTTCACCTTCCTCGAGTTCCGCTTCCGCGAACCGTTGTTCATCCTCATCGTCGCGCTGCTGGTCGTGCCCAACCAGGTGGCGCTCGTGCCGCTGCTGCAGCTGTACGGGACCTTCCACCTCAACGGCACGTTCCTGTCGGTATGGCTGGCTCATATCGGGTTCGGCATGCCGCTCGCCGTGTACATCCTGCGCAACTACATGGCCGGCCTGCCGCACTCCCTGATCGAGTCCGCAAAAATTGATGGTGCGAGCCACTTCCAGATCTTCTGGCGGCTCATCGTCCCCCTGTCCATCCCGGCACTGGCGTCGTTCGCGATCTTCCAGTTCTTGTGGGTCTGGAACGACCTGCTCATCGCCCTGGTCTTCCTCGGGTCGGGCGACAACATGGTCCTGACCGTCAATGTCGCGAGCCTCCTTGGGTCTCAGGGACAGGGATGGCAGCTGCTGACGGCAGGAGCGTTCGTCAGCATGTTCGTGCCGATCCTCGTCTTCCTGTCACTGCAACGCTATTTCGTACGAGGGCTGACCTCGGGTGCGGTGAAGGGCTGAACAGCGCTTCACCGCCGGGATGGCGCGCCGCCTCGCCACCTCCGGGCTAGGCGGCGCGCTCGGTCTGCAGCACTCGCAGCGCCGCCGGAAGCTCTCGTGCGTGCAGCACCGTGAGCCGCTGCGTGGGTCGTGTCAAAGCGACGTAAAGGTCCTGCACCCCCCGGTCGCCGTCGCCCGAGATCGCGGCCGGCTCGACGACGATGACGGCGTCGAACTCCAGCCCCTTGGCCTCCCGCGCCGTCAGCACGGCGATGGACGCGTCGAGCCCTCGCTCACCTGCCCCCACCGATCCCGGCGGCAGGTCGCCGGCGGCCTCGGCCTCTCGTAGAGCCGCGACGCGCCGGGCCTGACCGCCCAACCCGTCCCCCTCCGGGCCCAGCACGGCGATACGACCGTCGCCCACCGCGGCGAGCTCACGACGCACAACCTCGACGAACGTCGCCCGCGCCTCCCGCTCGTCGCTGCTCACGTGCACCGCCCGCGGCGACACCTCGGCCCGACGCACGGACCGGGGCATCGGCAGATCGAAGCCGGCGGCCACCAAGACGCCGTGGGCGAGCTCCATGACGTCGGCTGGTGTGCGGTAGTTGATGGTCAGGTCGACCTGGCGCCACCGGTCGCCGACGTGGGGAGCGAAGACCGCTTCCCACGACGTCGCGCCAGCGGCGTCGCTGGTCTGCCCGACGTCCCCCACGACGGTCATGGACGCCGACGGGCAGCGCCGGAAGAGGAGGCGCCACATCATCGGTGAGAGCTCCTGAGCCTCGTCGACCACGACATGCCCGAACTCCCAGCTGCGGTCGCGGCCAGCGCGCTCAGCGACCGTCAGCTCGGGCCCTCGCTCTGCGAAGCGGTCGGCCAGCTGCTCGGCGGTGATGAGCGCGGCCGCCTGGCCGCCCACCGTCCCGAGGACCTCGCGCGCATACGCGACCTCCTGCGCCCGCTGGGCAGCAGCGCGCTGCGCCTCCATCCGTGCCGCCTCGTCGTCGTCGCCGAGCAGCTCAGCGGCCTCGTCGAGCAGCGGGACGTCGGACAGGGTCCACGCCGAGTCACGCGGCCGGCGCAGCAGGTCGCGGTCCCGCTCGCTCCACCCCAGCGTCGCCGAGCGCAGGCGGGCGTCGTTGGCAAACAGGTCCGACAGCAAACCGGTGGGGGTCAACGGGGGCCACGCGAGGTTGAGCTCGCGGCGCACGTCCTTAGAGCCGCGCAGGTCCTCGATGATGCCGCTGCGGTCGTCGCTGCCGAGGCGGTGCCCGAGCTCCCTCTCGACGAGGTCAGCCAGTCGCTGCAGCATGTCCAGCACGAAGGACACGCGGGCGGCGTTGTGCTTGCGACCAGTCCGTCGGGCGCGGTCCACGGCCGACTGCACCATCGCCCGCGGCATGACGATCCGGACGCCCTCGACATCGAGCTCCCGGTCACCATCAGGCAGGCGGACGCGCTGCCGCACGGCGCGAGCCACCACCTCCGCCATTCGCAGATCGCCTTTGAGACGCGCGGCCGCAGGCACCTCGGACGCGACGGCATGGACGCCCGGGTAGAGGTCTGCCGGCGTGGACATCACCACGCCCGTCTCACCGAGCGACGGCAGGACGCGCTCGATGTAGCGCAGGAAGACTGGGCTCGGACCGACGAGCAGGACGCCGCTGCGCTCCAGGGCGGCGCGGTGGGTGTAGAGCAGGTAGGCAGCCCGGTGCAGGGCAACCGCGGTCTTGCCGGTGCCCGGGCCGCCCTGCACGACGAGGACGCCCCGCAGGTCGCTGCGGATGATGCGGTCCTGCTCGGCTTGGATCGTGGCCACGATGTCGCCCATGCGCCCCGTGCGCGAGGCGTTGACCGCGGCGAGCAGAGCGCCCTCGCCCGACAGGCCCGCGGCGTCCTCACCCAGTGCGGCGAGGTCGAGGACGTCGTCCTCGATCGCGGTCACCGTGCGCGCCCGCGTCGTGAGGTGCCGCCTCCGGACGACCTCGCCGGGATGCCGGGCAGTGGCTTGGTAGAAGTCTGTCGCGGCGGGTGCGCGCCAGTCCAGGAGGAGCTGACGCTGCTCGTCGTCGAACAGTCCCAGCCGGCCCACGTACCGTCGCTCCCCACCGCGCAGGTCGAGCCGCCCGAAGGCGAGTCGCTCCTCGACGCCCTGCAGCTGGGCCTGGCGCGCTTCGCGCAGCGCGGCGAAGGAGTCACGCTCGGACCGCGCCTGATGCGAGCCGGAGGCACCCTCCCGCCGGATCGCGGCCAGCTCGGCGGCGGTGCGCTCGCGCAGCTCGTCGAGACGCTGGTAGAGCCGGTCGACGTAGCGCTGCTCGGCCCCGATCTCCTCGGCAGTCACTGCGGCCTTCCGTGACGGTGGTGGTTCCCGCTCGCCCCTGCTGGTTCCTGCGGGAGGGACAAACGAGCGTAACGGTCAGCGCATGTCACTGGGCGCGAAACGCGGAGCCAGAGCGTCGCCACGCCAGCCGGGGGCTGATAGGAACAGGGTAAGCCGAGATCACCGAAGGGGGCTGACGTGACAGCGACCGACGACCAGCAGCAGGCAGGGCTGGACACTCCCCTCGACGAGGCCCTGGTCCGGGCCGGCAGGCACCTGCGCAAGGGCGAGGTCTCGCGCGACCTCCGCACGCTGCACCAGATCGGCGGACGCGACGCGGACTCCTTCTACCGCGACCGGTGGAGCCACGACACGGTCGTCCGGTCCACCCATGGCGTCAACTGCACCGGCTCCTGCTCCTGGAAGATCTACGTCAAGGACGGGATCATCACGTGGGAGGCGCAGCAGACCGACTACCCCAGCGTTGGGCCCGACCGCCCGGAGTACGAGCCGCGCGGGTGCCCGCGCGGTGCCGCCTTCTCCTGGTACACCTACTCCCCCACCCGGGTGCGCTACCCCTACGTCCGCGGGACGCTGCTCGACCTGTACCGGCGGGCCAAGGCGCAGCACGGTGGCGACCCGGTCGCGGCCTGGGCCTCGATCGTGGGCGACCCGGAGCTGTCCCGGCAGTACAAGTCGGCGCGCGGCAAGGGCGGCTTCCGCCGGGCGACGTGGGACGAGGCAGTGGAGATCGTCGCCGCGGCCCAGGTGCACACCATCAAGACGTGGGGCCCGGACCGCATCGCAGGCTTCTCGCCCATCCCGGCCATGAGCATGGTGAGCCACGCGGTCGGTGCCCGCTACCACGCCCTGCTCGGCGCGCCGATGCTGTCCTTCTACGACTGGTACGCCGACCTTCCCGTGGCGTCGCCGCAGGTCTTCGGCGACCAGACCGACGTCCCGGAGTCGGGCGACTGGTGGGACGCCTCGTATCTCATCCTCTGGGGATCTAACGTCCCGGTGACGAGAACCCCGGACGCCCACTGGATGACCGAGGCCCGCTACCGCGGCCAGAAGGTGGTCGTCTGCTCCCCCGACTACTCGGACGCCACGAAGTTCGCCGACGAGTGGCTGGCGCCGGCCCCGGGGACCGACGGCGCGCTGGCGCTGGCCATGGGGCATGTGCTGCTGCGCGAGTTCTTCGTCGAGCGCGAGACGCCGTTCTTCCGCGACTACGTCAAGCAGTACACGGACGCCCCGTGCCTGGTCGTCCTCGACGAGCGCGAGGGCGCTTATGTGCCTGGTCGCTTCCTGACCGCCGCCGACCTCGACGGGCACGAGGAGCAGGGCAGCGAGAACGCCGAGTTCAAGACGGTCGTCCTCGACGCCGACGGCAACCCCGTCGTGCCCAACGGCTCGCTGGGCTACCGATTCGGCGAGTCGGGTGAGGGCCGCTGGAACCTCGACCTGCAGGGCGTCGACCCGCTCCTCACCCTCACGGCGGACGGCGGAGGCGCCGCGGCCGTGCTGCTACCCCGCTTCGACAGCCCGAACGGCGCCGGTGCGCTGCTCACGCGTGGCGTCCCCACGCGCATCGTCGCCGGCCGCACGGTCACCACCGTCTTCGACCTCCTGCTCGCGAGCTACGGCGTCTCCCGGCCGGGGCTCCCCGGGGAGTGGCCGACGGGCTACGACGACCCCAGCTCACCGGCGACTCCCGCGTGGCAGGAGCAGCACACGGGCGTCCCCGCCGAGGTGGCCGAGCGAATCGGTCGGGAGTTCGCCCAGAACGCCCTCGACTCGGGCGGCCGGTCGATGATCATCATGGGCGCGGGGACCAACCACTACTTCCACTCCGACACCATCTACCGGGCGTTCCTGGCTCTCGTCACGCTGACGGGATGCGAGGGCAAGAACGGCGGCGGCTGGGCCCACTACGTGGGCCAGGAGAAGGTCCGGCCGTTGTCGGGCCACGCGCAGCTCGCGACGGCGAACGACTGGCACCGACCGCCCCGCACGATGATCGGGACGGCGTTCTTCTATCTCGCCACCGACCAGTGGCGCTACGACAGCTTCGGAGCGGAGGCCTTCAGCTCGCCGACCGGCGAGGGCACCTTCGCCGGGCAGACGACAGCCGACCTCGTGGCGCAGTCGGCGCGCATGGGCTGGATGCCGTCCTATCCCACCTTCAACTGGAACCCCCTCGACCTCGCGGACGCCGCAGCCGGCTCGGGCCAGGAGCCAGCAGACTTCGTCGTGGACCAGGTCCAGGCGGGGCGCGTCGGCTTCGCCTGCGAGGACCCGGGTGCGCCGGAGAACTTCCCCCGGGTGCTGACCGTGTGGCGGGCCAACCTGCTCGGCTCCTCGGGCAAGGGCAACGAGTACTTCCTCAAGCACCTGCTCGGCGCCGAGTCCTCGCTGCGGGCACACGAGGCAGCCGAGGGCCAGCGACCGCAGGACGTCACGTGGCGACCCGAGCCCGCCGAGGGGAAGCTCGACCTGCTGCTGGCGATCGACTTCCGCATGACCTCGACGACGCTGTTCGCCGACGTCGTGCTGCCGGCCGCGACCTGGTACGAGAAGCACGACCTGTCGAGCACGGACATGCACCCCTTCGTGCACGCCTTCACACCGGCGATCGCCCCGCCGTGGCAGACCCGCACGGACTTCGACGCCTTCAGCGCGCTCGCTGCGACGTTCTCCGATCTGGCGGCCACCCACCTCGGGACGCGCCGCGACCTCGTGGCCGTGCCGCTGCTGCATGACACCCCCGACGCGATGGCCCTGCCGCATGGGCAGGTCCGCGACTGGCGCAAGGACGGGTCGCGTCCGATCCCGGGTGTCAACTTCCCGAAGCTGGTCGTGGTCGAGCGCGACTATGCCGCCGTGGCGCAGAAGCTCGGCGCCGTCGGCCCGCTCGCGCAGCGTCTCGGGCAGGTGACGAAGGGCGTGCCGCTCGACCTCACCGGTCCGGTGTCCTACCTGTCAGCCAAGAACGGCGTCGTCCGGGGCGGCGTCGCCGATGGCTGTGCGCGCCTCGACACCGACGCGCGGATGGCCGAGGCGATCCTGGCGATGTCCGGCACCACCAACGGGCACGTTGCGACGCAGGGCTTCCGGGCACTCGAGAAGCGGACGGGCACCCAGCTCGCCGACCTTGCCGCCGAGCACGAGGGCAAGCAGGTCACGTTTGCGGACACGCAGGCGCGGCCCGTCCCCGTCATCACCTCTCCGGAGTGGTCAGGGTCGGAGCACGGCGGCCGGCGGTACTCGCCCTTCACCATCAACGTGGAGCGGCTCAAGCCCTGGCACACCCTCACGGGGCGGCAGCAGTTCTACGTCACCCACGACTGGATGCACGAGATCGGCGAGGAGCTGCCCGTCTTCCGGCCGCCGCTGGACATGCACCAGCTCTTCAGCGAACCCGCCGTCGGCGACACCGGCGAATTGGGCGTGACCGTGCGCTATCTGACGCCGCACAGCAAATGGTCCATCCACTCGGAGTACCAGGACAACCTGTTCATGCTGTCGCTGTCCCGTGGCGGACCCACGATCTGGATGAGCCCCCAGGACGCGGACAAGGTCGGCATCCGCGACAACGACTGGATCGAGGCGGTCAACCGCAACGGCGTCATCGTCGCGCGCGCCATCGTCAGCCACCGCATGCCCGAGGGGACGGTGTACATGTACCACGCCCAGGAGCGGGTGGTGGATGTCCCGCTGTCGGAGACGTCGGGCAAGCGCGGCGGCATCCACAACAGCGCGACCCGGCTGCTGATGAAGCCGACGCACCTGGCGGGAGGCTTCGCGCAGATGGCCTACGCCTTCAACTACCTGGGGCCGACAGGCAACCAGCGCGACGAGGTGACCGTCATCCGGCGGCGGTCGCAGGAGGTGACGTACTGATGCGCGTCATGGCTCAGATGGCAATGGTCATGAACCTCGACAAGTGCATCGGCTGCCACACCTGCTCGGTCACCTGCAAGCAGGCGTGGACCAACCGCTCCGGCGTCGAGTACGTCTGGTTCAACAACGTCGAGACCCGGCCAGGGCAGGGCTACCCGCGGACCTACGAGGACCAGGAGCACTGGCGGGGCGGCTGGACTCTCAACCGGCGCGGGCGTCTGACCCTCCGGGCCGGAGGCCGGGTCAAGAAGCTGTTCACGATCTTCGCCAACCCGCTCATGCCGAGCATCGAGGACTACTACGAGCCCTGGACCTACGACTACGAGACGCTGACCAACGCACCCGCCCAGCAGCACACGCCGGTCGCGCGGCCGAAGTCGCTCATCAGCGGCAAGGACATGAAGGTCCAGTGGTCGGCCAACTGGGACGACGACCTGGGCGGCAGCCCCGAGCTGGTCCCGGACGACCCGATACTGAAGAAGGTCGGCGACCAGATCCGTCTGGAGTTCGAGCGGACCTTCATGTTCTACCTGCCACGCATCTGCGAGCACTGCCTCAATCCCAGCTGCGCAGCCAGCTGTCCCTCCGGTGCGATCTACAAGCGCAGCGAGGACGGCATCGTCCTCGTCGACCAGGAGCGCTGCCGCGGCTGGCGGATGTGCGTGACCGGCTGCCCCTACAAGAAGGTCTACTTCAACCACCGCACCGGCAAGGCCGAGAAGTGCACCTTCTGCTTCCCGCGCGTCGAGGTGGGGATCCCGACGGTCTGCGCCGAGACCTGCGTCGGGCGGCTGCGCTACATCGGCCTCGTGCTCTACGACGCCGACAAGGTGCTCGAGGCCGCGGCGACCCCCGACGAGAAGGACCTCTACGCCGCCCAGCGCAGCGTGCTGCTCGACCCCCACGACCCCGAGGTCGTGGCCGCAGCCGAGCGGTCGGGGATTCCCAGGGACTGGGTGCTCGCCGCGCAGCGCTCCCCGGTGTGGGCCCTGATCAACCGCTTCCAGGTCGCCCTGCCACTGCACCCGGAGTACCGCACCATGCCGATGGTCTGGTACATCCCGCCACTGAGCCCGGTCGTCGACGCCCTGCGCGAGACCGGTCACGACGCCGAGGACGCGGGCAACCTCTTCGGCGCCATCGACGCGCTGCGCATTCCCCTCGGCTACCTCGCGGAGCTGTTCACCGCTGGAGACCCGCAGCCGGTCCGCGACGTCCTCGCCCGGCTGGCGGCCATGCGCGCGTTCATGCGCGACATCAACCTGGGGCGAGACCCGCAGGAGCACATCGCCGACGCCGTCGGGATGACGGCCGAGGAGATGTACGACATGCACCGGCTGCTGGCCATCGCGAAGTACGAGGAGCGCTACGTCATTCCCCGCGCCCACGGCGAGTTCGGCGACCCCGGCGACGAGGCGCACCGGTTGGAGGAGTCGGCCACCGAGTGCCCACTCGACTTCGACGGCGGGCCGGGGATGGGCGGCTGGGGCCCCTTCGGCGAGACCTCCGGCGGCACCACGCCGATCGCCGTCGAGACCTTCCACGCCCTCAAGCAGCGCCAGACCTCGGACACCTTCGTGGACCCGTCGGACGGACGCGAGCGGGTCAACCTGCTCAACTGGGACGGTAAGGGAGCAGGCCGGGACCTCATGCCACCGCCGCGAGACGGCTCGGTCGGGGCCCCCGACATCGCCATCGACCCCGACGAAGCCGGAACGGTGGATCCGAAGCCATGACGGGCAAGGCGACAACGGCGAGGACCACCGACAGCGACGTTCGGGCGCGTGCCCTGCGCACGGCCGCGCTGCTGCTGGCCTACCCCGACGAGACGCTGGTGGAGACCCTTCCCCTGCTGGCGGCCGCAGCCGAGGCCTCCGGACACGCCGCCGAGTCGCTCGGGCGCTTCGTGGCGCACCTGCAGGCGACGCCGACCGAGCGGGCGTGCGCCGACTACGTCGAGACCTTCGACCTGCGGCGCCGCTGCTGCCTCTACCTGACCTACTACACCCACGGCGACACCCGGAACCGCGGTGTGGCGCTGCTGCGCTTCACGCACGCCTACCGGCTGGCCGGCTTCGAGGTCGGCGACGGCGAGCTGCCCGACCACCTCGGGGTCGTGTGCGAGTTCGCGGCCGCCGAGCCGGAGGCGGGAGGCCGGCTGCTGGCCCAGCACCGCGTCGGCATCGAGCTGCTGCGCCTGGCCCTGGCGGATAGCGCCTCGCCCTACCTCGACGTCGTCGACGCGATCCGCGCCGTCCTGCCGGAGCCGGCACCGCGCGACCTCGAGAAGGCGATGAGCCTTGCCCAGACCGGCCCACCCGCCGAAGAGGTGGGGCTGGAGCCATTCGGACCGCCGGAGCTGATGGGAGGACGCCGGTGAACGGCATCACGGGGCTGCAGCTGTTCCTGTGGGTGATCGTGGCCTACCTCGCCATCGCGACGTTCGTGCTGGGCCACGTGTGGCGCTACCGCTACGACAAGTTCGGCTGGACGACGCGGTCGAGCCAGATGTACGAGCGGGGACTGCTGCGCTGGGCCAGCCCGCTGTTCCACTTCGGCATCCTGTTCGCCATCGGCGGCCACGTCATCGGCATCCTCATCCCGGAGTCGTGGACCGAGGCCGTGGGACTGCCCGAGTGGGCCTATCACCTCGTCGCAGCGACGCTCGGCACCCTGGCTGGCATCGGGACGGTGCTCGGGATGATCCTGCTGATCTACCGTCGGCGGACGGTGGGCCCGGTGTTTTCGGCGACCACGCGCAACGACAAGGCGATGTACGTCCTGCTGGCCGCCACGATCCTCATCGGCCTGGTGACCACCCTGCGCGGCAACGGCCCCAACCCGCACGACTACCGCACGACCGTGGCGCCCTACTTCCGCAGCATCTTCGCTCTGCACCCCGAGGTGCACAAGATCGCAGCCGCTCCCCTGGGCTTCCAGGTGCACACCCTGCTGGCGTGGCTGCTGTTCGCCTTCTGGCCCTTCACGCGGCTGGTGCACGTGTTCAGCGCGCCGGTCGGCTATCTGACGAGGCCCTACATCGTCTACCGCTCGCGGGAGACGACGCGTCTGGGATCCCGGCCCACCCGTCCGGGGTGGGAGCGGCTGCCGACGTCGGGCACGACGCAGCAGCGGTAGCTCGCCCGCTTCCGTGCACTCTGTCGGGCGTGGGCGGCGTCAGTCGAAGAAGCGCGCCAGCTGCTCCGGCGGCGATGGCGGCGTGCCGTCCTTCACGGGCATGAGGTCGGCGAAGACGCTCGCTCCGTCGTAGGAGGCGTGCAGCACCCGCCACGGCCGGTTCTGCGGCCCACCCTGCCCGAGCTGCTTGAAGGTCTGGACGTCGAAGTACGACACGTGCGTCGGGTCCGCGACGGCGTTGACGTGCTGCCAGTGTGGGCTCACGACGTGGAGCACCCCCTGCGGGCGCACGACCCGGTGCAGCTCGTCGGCGACCGGCAGCCAGTGGGCGAAGTGCTCGAGGACATGAACGGCGTAGGCGCGGTCGACGCTGTCGTCCGGCAGGGGCAGTCCGTGGCTGAGGTCGGCGACGATGTCGACACCGGGGTGTGCGACCACGTCGACTCCCAGGTTCTCCGGGTGCTGTTTCATCGACCCGACACCGACGTCGAGCGAGCACCATGGCTCCGTCCGCCCTTCGACCCTGACGTGGTCCCACACCGCGTGGACGCCGGCGAACCGGCCGACCAGCTCGCGCAAGCAGTCGAGGTCGGTCTGCGCGTGCACCGTGCCCTCGACGTGCACCACGCCACCGTCGACCGTGAGGGACAGTCCCCGGCACCCCTGCAGACGTGGGTCGTGCTCCAGCAGGTCGTGCACCCAGTGGTCGAGGAGCTGGTCGCGGGCAGGCGTCGGGAAGATCTTCACCAGACGCCGCTACCCGCGAGACCGGTGCTCACGCACCATTCCAGCCGCGACTCCTGCCGTCACCCTGCCGCGAGGAGGTCAGGTGGCCCGCTCGCGCCGTGAGCCGGACCAGTCGGTGCGCACCTGGTCGAGGTGGAAGCGCATCAGCCGCTTGGCCTCACGGACGTCTCCCGCCAGGACGGCATCGAGGATCAGCCCGTGCTCCTTGGCGCCCGGCAGCAGCCCGCCCCGCTCGGCAATGGGAGCGAGGCCGAACAACCGGCTGCGCGACCGCAGGTCGCGCACGACGTCGACAAGCGTCAGGTTGCCGGCCAGGGCCAGCAGGCCGAGATGGAAGCGATGGTCCAGCTCGACGTAGGTGAGCACGTTGTTGTCCTGCCCAGCGCGCTCCAGCTCGCTGACGAGGGGCCGCAGGGCCGCGAGAGCGTCGCGGTCCCCCCGACGCGCGACCTCGCCGACGACGGGGACCTCGATGAGCTCGCGCAGGGCGGTGATCTCGTCCAGGTCCTTGTCGGTCAGCTCGGTCACCCGGTAGCCCTTGTTGGGGACTACCTCGACCAGCCCCTCCTTGGCGAGGTCGAGCATCGCCTCACGGACGGGAGTCGGGGAGGCGCCACAGCGCAGAGCGAGGGTGCGCGCGGAGTAGACGTCGCCCGGGCGCATGCCGCCGGCCACGATCGCGGCCCGCAGGACGTCCACGAGCTGCTCCCGCAGCGAGGTGCGGGCACCGAAAGACGCCAGGCCTGCCGCCAGGTCGAAGGCGGCGGGGGTGTCCGCCGCGGCAGGCTCGGCCGTCAGCTGCAGCGGCCTCATGCGCCGAGGTAGGCCTCGACCACGCGAGCGTCGCCGGCCAGCGCGCGGGCGTCGCCCTCCAGTGAGGTCCGGCCGTCCTCGATCACATAGGCCCGGTCGGCCACCCGTAGCGACGAGCGGGCGTTCTGCTCGACGAGCAGGACCGAGGTCCCCCGCGCGTTGATGTCGCGGATCAGGTTCATCACCTGGGCGACCACGAGCGGAGCAAGGCCCATCGACGGTTCGTCGAGCATCAGCAAGCGCGGGCCGGACACCATGGCGCGACCGATAGCGAGCATCTGCTGCTCGCCGCCGGACAGCGTGCCGCCTTGCTGGGTGCGACGCTCGGCCAGCCGCGGCAGCAGGCCGTAGACCTCGTCCACCCGCTTGGCGACCTCACGCTTGTCCTCGACCCGGTAGCCGCCGATGAGGAGGTTCTCGTGGACGCTGAGCGTCGAGAAGATTCGGCGCCCCTCGGGGACGTGGACGATTCCCCTCGCCACGATGTCCCACGGGTTGACGCCGGCAAGGTCCTGGCCGAAGGCGTGGATGGTCCCAGCGGTCCGCTTCACGATGCCGGAGACCGCGGCGAGCGTCGTCGTCTTGCCGGCACCGTTGTTGCCGAGCACGGCGACGATCTCGCCCTCGCCGACCGTGAGCGACAGCCCTCGCAGGGCCTGCACGCGGCCGTAGAAGACCTCGAGGTCCTTGACCTCCAGTGCGGTGCCGGTCATCGCGTCACGTCCTCGCGCACGTCGTCGGACTCCTCGTCGGATCCGTCGGCAGGGGGAGCCTCCTCGGCGTCATCGCGGCCGAGGTAGGCCTCGATCACTGCGGGGTCGGACCGCACGAGGTCTGGGGCGCCGTCGGCGATCTCCTTGCCGAAGTTGAGGACGACGACACGCTGGGAGACCTGCATGACCAGCCCCATGTCGTGCTCGATGAGCACGAGGGAGATGCCGAGCTCGCTGATCCGCTGGAGCAGCTCCAACAGCTCGGCCTTCTCGCCGTGGTTGAGCCCGGCCGCCGGCTCGTCGAGCAGCAGCAGGCGGGGTCCGCGGGCGAGGGCTCGGGCGATCTCGACCCGCCGCTGCTCGCCGTACGGCAGGTTGCGCGCCTCCCCCGTCCGGTCTCCCCGCAGCCGTACGAAGTCGAGCCACCGGTTGGCCTCATCGGTGGCTTCCTGCTCGGTCCGCCGGAATCGCGGGGTGTGCAGGAGCGCGTCGACCGCCCGCTGCTTGATGCGCAGATGCATCCCGGCGCGGACGTTGTCGAGCACCGTCAGCTCGCCGAAGAGCCGGAGGTTCTGGAACGTGCGCGAGACGCCGCGCGCGGCGATCGCGGACGGCCGCATTCCGGTGACCTCGTCTCCGGCGATGCGCACATGGCCGCCCGTGGGCTTGTAGAAGCCGGTGATGCAGTTGAATGCGCTGGTCTTGCCGGCGCCGTTGGGCCCGATGACCGAGACGATCTCGCCCTCCCCCACCCCGAAGGAGAGACCATCGACCGCCCGGACACCGCCGAAGGACAGCTCGAGGTTCTCCACGGACAGCAGCGGCGCGCTCATGCCGACACTCCCTTCGGGTCGGCCTCCGGAATCGTGGGCGGCCGTTTGCGCAGCTGCTCACCGGCGCGGCTGGGCCACAGCCCCTGCGGTCGGAAGATCATCACGACGATCAGCAGCACGCCGAAGATGAAGAAGCGGTAGTCGGCGGCGCCGCGCAGCAGCTCGGGCAGCACGCTGATGAAGACGGCGCCGATGACGACACCGGGCGTCGAGCCCATACCGCCGAGGACCACGGCCATGAGCACGAGCGCGGACTGCAGGAACGTGAAGCTGGCTGGGGAGACCGCGGACAGCTGGGCGGCGAACAGCACACCGGCGAGGCCGCCCCAGATGGCGCCGGCGATGTAGGCCGCGAGCTTGAGCTTGTAGGTGTGGATTCCCATGGCCTCGGCCGCGTCCTCGTCCTCGCGGATGAAACGCCAGGCGCGTCCCAGCCGGCTCCGGCCGAGGCGCGCGGCGCCGAGCACCGCGAGAGAGACCACCACGACCGTGAAGAAGTAGAAGCCCACCGAGGAGGTGAGGTCGACGCCGGCGATGGTGATGCCGGGGATGCCGAAGACGCCTGAGGGTCCGCCCGTGACGTCGAGGTTGTTGGCGGTCAGGCGGATGATCTCGCCGAAGCCCAACGTGACGATCGCCAGGTAGTCACTGCGCAGCCGCAGGGTCGGTCCCCCGATGACGAAGCCGGCGATGACGCTGGCGACGATGACGAAGGGGATGGTCGCGAGCAGCGGCCACTCCAGCCGCGTTGCGATGACGCCGCTGGTGTAGGCCCCGATCGCGAAGAAGGCGGCGTAGCCGAGGTCGAGCAGCCCGCAGAAGCCCACGACCATGTTCAGACCGACTGCCAGCATCACGAAGATGGCGGCCGAGGTCATGACGTTGAGCGCGTAGGACGAGGCGTTGACGAAGGGCGCGAGGATGGCGATCGCGAAGCCGAGCCAGCCGAGGTAGCGGTTCTCCAGCGCGCGGCTCAGCCATGAGCGACGGCGCGAACGGCGCTGCTGGGGCTGGCGCTGGTGGCCCGACTGCTGCGCTGACTCGGCCGCATCGGCCCACGCCGAGGGGGTCTCCTGGGTCGACATCACACACGCTCCGTGACGCGCTCGCCGAGGATGCCTGTGGGCCGGACCGTCAGGAAGAGGATGAGGAAGGCGAAGGCGAAGACGTCGCGCCACTCGCCGCCGAGCCAGGCCGTGCCGAAGGACTCGAGCAGGCCGAGAGTCAGGCCGCCGAGCATGGCGCCGGGGATGTTGCCGATCCCGCCGATGACCGCGGCGGTGAAGGCCTTCAACCCGATGATGAAGCCCATGAGGAAGTCGATCTTGCCGTAGTAGGCGCCCGCCATGACCCCCGCCGCCCCGGCCAGCGCTGATCCGAGGAAGAACGTCCTCGAGATGACCGCGTCGACGTTGATGCCCATGTACAGCGAGGCCTTGGGGTCCAACGAGATGGCACGCATGGCCCGTCCGGTGCTGGTGCGCTGGACGAGGTACCAGAGTCCTGCCATCAGGACGACGGCGATGAGGATGAGGACGATCTGCTGGACGGTGAGGCGAGCGCCGAGCAGGTTGAGGTTCGTCCCCGACAGCCGCACGGGGTACACCTCGGGATTGGGACCGGCGATCAGCCGCACGCCGTACTCGAGGGCGAAGGAAGCACCGACGGCGGTGATGAGCACCGACAGTCGCGGGGCGCCGCGCAGCGGGCGGTAGGCGACCCGCTCCAGGACGAGCCCCGCCGCGCCGGTGAAGAGCATCGACAGGACCAGGACGACGAGCAGCGCCACCAGGGAGCCGGACTGGACGACGCCGCCGGCCAGACCGAGCATCGCGAACCCGCCGAAGGCCCCGAGCATGTAGAGGTCGCCGTGCGCGAAGTTCAGCAGCTTGATGATCCCGTAGACCATGCTGTAGCCCAGCGCCACCAGCGCGTAGAACGCGCCGACGAAGATGCCGTTCCAGATCAGTTGCGTCATTCCGTTGTCCCTTCCGGGTCCGCCGTCGAGAGCCGCTGCGCAGCGAGCCCCGCCGGCGCCATCGGCGCCGGCGGGGTCTCACGTCACTGCAGCGAGTCCTTGAGGACGAACTTGCCGTCCTTGACGACCAGGATCAGGAAGCCACCTGAGGTGAGAGTGTGCTTGTCGGTGAACTTCAGCGGACCCGAGAAGATCTTGAAGCCGTCGATGCCCTCGAGCGCCGAGATGACCTTGCCGCCGTCGGTCGACCCGGCCTTGCCGATCGCCTCCGCCGCCACGCGCACGGCGTCGTAGGACTGCGTCGAGTAGGGACCGGGGTCAGCACCGAACTTCTGCTTGTAGTTGTTGATCCAGTCCCCGGCACCCTCGATCGTGTCGGGGGTCTGGGTCATCGTCGCGAAGACGCCCTCGGCGTTGTCCTTGCCGGCGATGTCGACGAGCTTCGCGTCGACGCTGCCGTCGGCGACCATGATGCTGCCCTTGTAGCCCGCCTGCCGGAGCTGGCGGATGATGAGGCCGCCCTCCTGGTAGTAGCCGGTCCAGTAGACGAAGTCGGGGCTGCCCTTGAGCACCGCGTTGACGTTGGCGCTGTAGTCGCTCTCGCCGGGGTTGACAGCCTCGTTCGTGACGAGGTCGGGACCGCCGGCCTCCTTCAGCCGGTCGGCGGTCAGGTCGGCGATGTTCTTGGAGTAGCTGGTGTTGTCGTTCATGAGGGCGACCTTCTTCGCGCCCGTCTTGGTCATGAACTTCATGGCCGCGTCCGCCTGCTGGGTCCCCGTGCCGTTGAGCAGGAAGACGTTCTTCAGGCCCTGCTCGACCAGCTGGTCGGAGTTGGCGGCCGGGATGATCATGGGGATGTCGGCCTTGTTGAAGATCGGCAGCGTCGGCAGGGTCGCTCCGGAGCAGTAGCCGCCCACAGACACCGCGATCCCCTGCGACACGAGCTTCGTCGCGGCGGCCGCGGCCGTCTTGGGGTCGCACGCGCCATCCTGCGCGACGATCTGGACCTGCCGCCCGTTGACTCCGCCCTTGGCGTTGATCTCATCGGCAGCGAGCTGGGCGCCGTTCTCCATGTAGGGACCGATCGCCGCGCTGCTGCCCGACAGCGGGATGACCATCCCGAGGACGATCGGCTTGCTCGAGCCGGAGCTGCCGCCCGTGCTGCCACTGGTGCTGCCGCCGCTGCTGCCGCTGTCGCTGAGCAGGCCGCTGCTGCAGCCTGAGGCGAGCAGCGCGGTCGCCGCCGCCAGGCTCACGACGACGCTGCGGCGCAGGCCGCGCATGCCTCGTGCTGTCATGTCCGTCCCATCTTCTTGGACCGGCAGCCGGATGCTCGGCGGGCCGGCAGGTGGGCACCCGGCGGCGAGCCGCACAGGGCGTGCCGGGTGACGTGTCGCGTGTGACATTTCACTAGCAGGGGCTCGGAGTCAAGACCCGACACAAGATCGTTGCGCGCCCGCAATCTGCGAGGCCTTCCGCTGTGACGTTTCGCAGCCAGCCGCTCCGCTGCGTGAGGCGGGCTCGACTCTCACTTGGGAGGGTGGTGGGCTCCGGCCCAGACCCCGCGCACGTGCCCGATGTGGTGGCGCATCAGCTCGACGGCCCCGCGGGAGTCGCCGGCGAGGACACGGTCGAGCAGAGCGGCATGCTCGCGCGCCGAGGCTGTCAGCTCGCCCGCCTCCGCCAGCTGCTGCAGCCCGTAGAGCCGCGATCGGGCGCGCAGGTCCCGGATCGTCTCCACGAGGTGGTCGTTACCGGCGAGGGCGAGCAGCCCGAGGTGGAAGCGGCGGTCGTAGTCGATGTAGCGGATCAGGTCACGCGCCTCAGCGGACGCGACGATCTCGTCGGCCAGCGGGCGCAGCGCCTCGACGGCGGCGGCGTCGTGCCGGCGTGCGATCGCCCCGACGGTGGGGACCTCGACCAGGGACCGCAGCTCCGTGATCTCGTCCAGGTCCCGGTCCGAGAGCTCGGTCACGCGGAAGCCCTTGTTGCGGACCGGCTCGACCAGCCCCTCCTTGGCGAGGTCGAGCATGGCCTCCCGCACCGGCGTCGCAGAGACGCCGAACTGCGCCGCCAGCGAGGGCGCGGAGTAGGTGACCCCGGGGCGCATCTCGCCTGCGACCAGCGCCGCCCGCAGGGCGTCGGCGGCGCGTTCGCGCAGGCTCTGACGCCCGGGGAAGAGCGGGAGGTCCAACGCCGAGGAGTCCCCCTGGACATGGCCGTCGGGCCCCGTCGACGCGCTCATGCCACTCCATCCGGTCTGCGGCCAGGTCCGTCCGCCGCCACCGCCGCCTGCGCCACGACAAGATCCTGCCAGGCCATGCCGACGCTCTTGAACACCCGCGGGCGCTCGTCTCTCGGCACCCCCGACGTGACCAGCGCGCGCACATCGACCAGTTGCTCGGGGACGAGCTGCCCCTCGGCGCACGCGAGGATGACGTCGCCGGCCTCCCGCATCGCGGTGGACACGTCCTCCACGACGACGGTTGCCCGGCCGAGGAGGTGGCCGTCGAGCTCGCGCGCCTCCGGTTCGTGAGAGCCCACGGCGACGACGCAGCCGCCGGGCTGGACCAGTGAGGCGTCGAACAGCGGCACGCGGGCGGTGGTGGCGGCGACGACGATGTCGGCCCGCGCGACGTCGTTCGCGCCGCCCTGCCGGGCCGGGAGGCCGGCAGCCTCGCAGCGGTGCAGCAGGTGGCGCAGCCGCTCCGGGTCCCGACCGATGACGGCGACGTCGGTGAGCTCCCGGTCGGCAGCGATCGCCTCGATGTGTCCCCATCCCTGCGGACCCGTGCCGAAGACGACGAGGCGGCCGCCGGGTCCGGCGAGGTGACGGACCGCGAGCGCCGACACCGCCGGCGTGCGGATCGAGGTCAGCTCGACGCCGTCGAGCAGCGCGCGCGGCACGAGGGTCTCGGGGTCCAGGAGCAGGTACAGCCCCTGGATGCGCGCGAGACCGCGCGCGGGGTTGTCGGGGGCCACCGCGGCGACCTTGACCCCCACTCCGGCGGCCGTCGCCGCTGGCATGAGCAGCAGCTGGCCAGCCGCGACGTCGATGACACTCCGTGGTGGCCCCCCGGCCGGGTCGAGGCCGTCCCGCAGCGCCTGCTCCAGGGCGTCCGTCGCCGCCCCCGGGGGCACCAGCCGGCGCAGCGCGGCAGCATCCAGCCAGGGCAAGGGTGGCGCCGACGCTGATCGCAGGTCCGGTCCCGCAGCTGAGCGCGCCGACGACCGAGTCGCAGCCTGGACGTCGGGCACGCTCATCGCAGGACAAACCCGGTGCCGACGGGGTCCCGCGGGTCGAGGACGAACAGATGCTCCCCGGTGCGGTAGGCCATGCCCGTCACCTCGGGGATGACGGCGTCGCGCTCCCCGACCCGGGTGCGGCCCGCGACGCGGGCGAGGAAGGTGGTGCCGACGATCGAGTCGTGCCGCAGGGTGGTGCCCTCGGGCAGACGCCCGTCGGCTGCCAGCAGCGCGACGCGCGCGGCGGTCCCTGAGCCGCACGGGGACCGGTCGACCTCGCCGTCGGCGAAGACGGTCACGTTGCGCTGGTGCAGCTGCCCCGCGGTGCCTCCCAGCTCGTCGACCCAGATGGTGCCGTAGATGCCGGACAGTCGGTCGTCGTCGGGATGGCGTGCGACGTCCTCGCCGTCCAGTGCCCACTTGATCTCACGGCCGAGGGCGATGAGGTCGCCGTAGTGCTCCGGGGTGACGGCGAGCCCGGCCTGCGCCGCGGTCAGCGTCGCATAGATGGCACCGCCGTAAACGACGTCGACGGCAAGCGCCCCCCGCGAGGTCGCCACTGGGACGTCGCGGGCCACCACGTAGGAGGGGACGTTGCGGAAGGTCACATCAACCACGCGCCCGGCTTCGCAGCGCACTCTCGCGAGGACTCGACCCGAGGGGACGTCCACGACGACGTCGGTGTCCCCGTCCGGCGCGGCGGCCACGAGTCCGCTCTCGACGGCCCACGCTCCGAGCGCGATCGTCCCGTGGCCGCAGGCCGTGGAGAAGCCGTCCTTGTGCCAGAACAGCACGCCGAGATGGGCTCCGTCGTCGTCCGGGGGCACCAGGAAGCCGCCGTACATGTCGGCGTGGCCCCGCGGCTCGTGGCACAGCATCGCCCGGATCCGCTGCGCCTCCTCCGACTGCAGAGCAGCCTGGCGGCGGTCGGCGACGGTGCTGCCGGGCAGCTCAGGGGCGCCGCCGGTCACGATGCGGAAGGGCTCCCCCGCCGTGTGGTAGTCCGTCGTCCGCACCTCGAGCGCGCCGCCCGAAGACCGGGCGCCGCCGGCAGCCGTCCTGTGCTGGAGGCTCGTCATGCTGGCGCGATGGTGATGGTGTGCACCGAGGTGTAGTGCTCGACAGCGCTCTTGCCCTGCTCACGGGGGCCGAGGCTGGAGTCCTTCTCTCCCCCGAACGGAGCGTAGAAGTCCACGCCGGTCGTCGGTGCGTTCACCTTGACCAGGCCGGCCTCCAGCTGCTCGGAGGCGCGCAGGGCGGTGGCGAGGTCGCGGGTGTAGACCGCGGCGGCAAGGCCGAAGCGAACGCCGTTGGCGATGGCGAGCGCCTCGTCCAGGGTGCCCGCCGACTGCACCAGCGCGATGGGGCCGAAGACCTCGTCGCAGGCCAGCACGTGGTCACGGCCGACGCCTTCGGCCACCGTCGGAGCGACGTACCAGCCGTCCCGGTCCAGCACGCGACCGCCGGTGAGGACGCGGCCGCCGGCGGCTGCGACACTCTCCGCCGCCTGCACCACCCGGTCCCGGGCGCCGCCGTCGATGACCGGCCCGACCGCGACGTCAGCCCCGGCGGGGTCGCCGACGCCGAGCTTCTCCACCGCCGCGACCAGGGCGTCCCGGAAGGGAGTGGCGTCACCGACGACGACGACGCGCTTGGTGGCGGTGCACTTCTGGCCGGCGAATCCCATCGCGGCCGCCGCGATCTGCGCAGCGGCGGACTCGAGGTCGGCGTCGGGAAGGACGACGGAGGGGTTCTGACCCCCCATCTCGGCCTGCACGGGGACACCGCGCCCTGTCGCGCGGGCGGTCACCGCGCGGCCGGCGGCGACCGAGCCGGTGAAGGACACGACGTCGGCGCTGTCGACGACGGCCTCACCGGTCGCGACATCGCCCGGCAGGACGGCGAACAGCCCCTCCGGGAGGACCGACGCCAGCAGCTCGGCGAGCCGCAGGGCCGCCGCAGTCGCCTCGGGTGCCGGCTTGAGCAGCACCGCGTTGCCGGCCGCGAGGGCCGGCGCCGCCTTCCACAGCGGAATCGCCAGCGGGAAGTTCCAGGGCGTCACCAGTCCCGCCAGGCCCCGCGGGCGGCGCCGGGTCAGCAGCAGCCCGCGCCCTGACGGCTCGTGCACGGCGCCGATGGGGTCGAAGACCTGCTGGGCGAAGTAGCGCAGGATGGACACCGAGCGGGCCACCTCGCCGACGGCCTCGCCGACCGGCTTGCCCACCTCGCGGACGACGAGGTCCGCCAGCTCAGCGGCTGCACCTGCGACGGCATCGGCGGCTGCGGCGAGGGCAGCGGCCCGGCTGGCCGCACCGCCCGCGACCCACGCGGCCTGCGCCGCCCGTCCCGCGCGAGCGGCCTCCGCGACCTCGGCAGTCGACGTCTCGGGAACGGCGATGACGAGGTCGTCCGGGCGCTGCGGGGAGCGGCTCTCGATCATGTGGCAGGGCTCCTCAGGGTGGGGTGTCAGAGCAGGAAACCGGCTGGGAAGGGGTCGGTCGGGTCGAGCAGGTACTGAGCGGTGGCCGTCACCCACGCCCGTCCAGTGATCGTGGGGACGACGGCCGGGCGACCACCCACCTCCGTCTCGGCGACGAGGCGGCCGATGAACCGCGAGCCGATGAACGACTCGTTGACGAAGTCGGTGTCGAGTGGCAGCTCGCCGCGGGCGTGCAGCTGCGCCATTCGGGCGCTCGTCCCGGTCCCACACGGAGACCGGTCGAACCAGCCCGGCGAGATGGCCATCGCGTGTCGGGAGTGCCGGGCATCCGAGCCGGGCGCGAGCAGCGCGACATGGTGGCAGCCGCGGATCTCGTCGTTCTCGGGGTGCACCGGAAGGGCTTGCTCGTTGATCGCGTCCATGATGGCCAGCCCGGCGTCAAGCAGGCGCTGCTTGTGGGCGCGGTCGAAGGGCAGCCCGAGCTCGTCGAGCTCCACCATCGCGTAGAAGTTGCCGCCGTAGGCGATGTCGTACCCGACCACGCCGAGGCCCGGGACCGAGACCTTCTGGTCGAGGGCCAGGGAGAAGGAGGGGACGTTGGTGATGGTGACGGACCGGGCAGCGCCGTCCTCGACAGCCACCTCCGCCACGACGAGTCCGGCCGGGGTGTCGAGTCGGATCGTCGTGACGGGTTCGGTGACGGGGACCATGCCGGTCTCGACCAGGACGGTGGCGACGCCGATCGTGCCGTGGCCGCACCTCGGCAGGCAGCCGGAGACCTCGATGTAGAGCACGCCCCAGTCGGCGTCGGGTCGGGTCGGCGGCTGCAGGATCGCCCCGCTCATCGAGCCGTGACCGCGGGGCTCGTACATGAGCAGCGTGCGCAGGTCGTCGAGGTGGTCGAGGAAGTACCGGCGGCGCTCGAACATCGTCTCGCCCGGGATCACGCCCACCCCGCCGGTCACGACACGCGTGGGCATGCCCTCGGTGTGCGAGTCCACGGCGTGGAGCACGCGCGTGGAGCGCACCTCAGGCCAGCCCCTCGGCCAGTGCCTTCTGCGTCGCCTCGCGCACGGCCTGCTCCTGATCCGGCAGCAGCGGCACGCGCGGGGCGCGGCACGGGCCGCCGTAGCGACCGACCAGGTCCATCGACAGCTTGATGGCCTGCACGAACTCCGTCTTGGAGTCCCAGCGCAGGAGAGGATGCAGCGACCGGTAGAGCGGCAGGGCACGGCCGAGGTCGCCAGCGCGTGCGGCCGCGAACAGCTCCGCGCACGCCCGCGGAAAGGCGTTGGGGTAGCCCGACACCCACCCGGGAGAGCCGGCGATGGCGAGCTCGAGCACGACGTCGTCGGAGCCGGCCAGGACATCGAGGCCGGGCGCGAGCTCGGCGATCTCGTAGTAGCGCCGGACGTCGCCGGAGAACTCCTTCACCGCGACGATCAGACCCTCGCCGTGAAGGCGGGCGAGCAGCTGCGGGGTCAGGTCGACCTTGGTGTCGTAGGGGTTGTTGTACGCAACGACCGGCAGGCCGGCCTTGGCGACCTCGCGGTAGTGCGCCAGCACGCTGCGCTCATCGCTGCGGTAGGCGTTGGGAGGCAGCAGCATCACGACCTGCGCGCCCGCCTCCCCCGCTTGCTCCGCCCACCGGCGGGCCTCGTCTGCGCCATAGGCCGCGACGCCCGGCATGACGGTGCCGCCCGCTGGCATCGCCTCGACGGCCGTCCGCACGACAGCAGCGCGGTCGGCGTCGGACAGGACCTGGTACTCCCCCAGCGAGCCATTGGGGACGACCCCGTCGCAGCCGTTGGCCATCAGCCAGGCGACGTGCTCGCCGTAGGCGTCGAGGTCGGGCGAGAGGCGCTCGCCCCACGCCGCGGCAGCCGAGCCGTCCTCCGACGTCCAGGGCAGGGCCGTGGCGACGAGGACGCCGTGCCACGGGCGGGTGCGACCTGCAGCGGGTGCTGCCGGCGTCGAGGGTGTGCTCACAGCGGGCCTCTCTTCCTGTCAGGGGAACAGTGCAATAGTACACAGCACTGGCTCGGATACCAGGGCCCTAAACCCTCAGCGTGAACGGGCCGCCCGCTCGTCGAGCGCCAGCGTCCCGAGGGAGAGGGGCACCGCAATCGGCCGCTCCGCAGTCCCCGCGGGGGCGTAGGGGGCGCCGGTCCATGCCGACACCAGGCACGACGAGGCGTAGCCGCACACCCGCCCCTGGCACCAGCCCATCCCGGTGCGGGAGAGCAGCTTCGCGGAGCGGGCGTCTTCGGCACCCATCCGGTCGACGGCATCGCGCAGCCGCGACACGGTGACCTCTTCGCACCGGCAGACCACCGTGTCCGGCTCGAGTGTCTCGGTCCAGAACGGCGGGACGGGGTGAGCACGGTGCATGGCCCGGGCGAAGGCCCGCAGCGCCGAGCGCTTGCGCATCAGTGACCGCTGGCGGTCGCCGGTGGCGCCCACTCCGGCGGCCGCTGCCCCAGCGATCTCACCCTCCACGACGGCAAGAGCAGCTCCGCCGACCCCGCACGCCTCGCCTGCCACCCACACTCCCGGAACGGAGGAGGCCTGGTCACCGTCGACGTCCACCACCAGCGACCCGTCGAGGTCGACCCGGGTGGCGCAGCCGAGGGCGAGGGGCAGCTCGAGCCGCGGTGTGAAACCCCAACCCACCGCGAGCGCATCGACCTCCACGGTCTGCGCGGTGGCGGCGATGACCTGTCCGGCACTGTCGAGGCGAGCCACCGTCACAGCCCGAACGGCGCTGTCCCCGTGCGCGGCTGTCACCACCGAACGGCGCCGCACGGGCACGCGGTGCCGCAGCAGCGCTGCGGCGTACGAGAATCCCTCGCCGAGCTTGCCCGCGTTGCGCGCAAGGGCAGGCGCCTGCCCCAGCCACCTCGCACCGCTGCTGGCCTCGTGGACGCCGACCACCTCGACGCCCGAGGTGGCGAGCCCGGCAGCGACGGGCAGCAGGAAGGGGCCGGTCCCGGCCACCAGGACGCGCTGCCCGACTGCGACACCATGCGCCTTGAGCAGGGCCTGAGCGGCGCCGACGGTGACCACACCCGGCAAGGTCCATCCCGGGAAAGGCACCTGCCGGTCGTAGGCCCCAGGAGCGAGCACGAGGGCACGCGCTCTCACCGCCCGCCGTTGGGCGCGCTGCTGGGGGCGCCCCTCATGGGCGCGGATGATCGTCCGAACGACGAAGCCCGAGTCCTCGCGCCCGACCGTCCAGACCTCCAGGCCGGGCAGCCAGCGCAGCAGCCCCTCCGCGCTGGCGCGCTCCGCCGCCTCCCGCAGCTCCCGGTAGGTGGCGAGATCGTGATGCAGTCCGGGCCGGTCGACCCCGTCTGCAGGCTGGCGCCAGTACTGGCCGCCCGGCCGTTCCGCGGCGTCGATGAGCGCCACGCGGCGACCAGCGCGCGCGGCCGCCACAGCGGCGGCCAGCCCGGCGGGACCGGCCCCGACGACAGCGACGTCGTACCCGGGGCTGCCGTCGAATCCGCGGCTGCCGTCGTATCCGGGGCTGCCGTCAGACTGCGAGCCGCTCATGCCCGGTCCCCTCCTGCGTGGTCACCTGCATCTGCTCACGCGCCGGCAGCAGGCAGGCGCGGAGGTTGGGCCGGCCGTCGGCGACGACGAGGCAGTCGAAGCAGACGCCGATGCCGCAGAAGAGACCGCGGGGGCGGCCCTCCAGCCGTGTGGTGCGCCACGACTGGACGCCAGCGGCGAGCAGGGCCGCCCCCACGCTCTGCCCGGGGCGGAAGTCGATGTCACGGCCGTCGAAAGAGAAGGTGGGCATCAGGCAGTCACCTCGGCGAAGCGAGTCGGGGAGAAAGGCGCCAGGTCGACTCCCAGCTCGGCACGCACATCGGCGCCGACGAGCAGCGCGGCCAGCGCCCGACCTGTCGCGGGCGCCAGCCCGATGCCGGCACCCTCGTGCCCACACGCATGGAAGACACCCGGGATCCGCTCGTCGGCTCCCACGATCGGGAGGTGGTCGGGGCAGTAGGGGCGGAAGCCGCGGTAGGCGCGCATCACGGCGACGTCTGCGAGGACGGGAAAGAGGCGCACGGCCTGCGCCGCGAGCCGGCGCAGGACCGGGACCGAGAGCTGGCGGTCGAAGCCGACGCGTTCGCGGCTGGCGCCGATGAGCACGGTGCCCCCACGCGTGCCTTCGATGACGGCGGACGTCTCGAGGCCCTCAGCGGAGGAGGCGACGTTGGCGACGTAGTCGGCGTCGTAGACCTTGTGACGCACCACGCGGGGCAGCGGCTCGGTGACGAGGATGAAGCCGCGCCGCGGCAGCACCGGGACCGGCGCCCCCAGGCGCGCCGACACCTCGCCACCCCAGGTCCCCGCCGCGTTAACGACGGCAGGGGTGGCGATCCGGCCGGCGCTCGTCGTCACCGCCGCGACGTGGCCGGCGGCATTCGTCTCCACTCCGAGCAGCTCGGTCCCGGTGAGGACGTAGGCGCCGAGGGCGCGGGCCGCCTCGAGCAGCCGTGCGGCTGCGAGCACGGGCATCACCTGCAGGTCCTGGGGATAGAGGGCTCCCCCGGCCAGATCCCGGGCCAGGTGCGGCTCCAGCTCGTGCAGGCCGTCCACATCCACGTCCACGACCTCGACGCCGTGGCGGCGCTGCTCGGTGCCCAGCTTCCGCAGAGCGGCCAGGCCGATGTCGGTGGCCGCGACGACCACGCCGCCTTTGGCCTCCAATTCAAAGCCCTCGTGGCCCAGCTCGTCGGCCAGCTCGAGCCAGAGCCGCTGGGAGGTCAGCGCCAGGTCCAGCTCCGGACCGGGTTCCTTGTCGGAGACGAGGATGTTGCCCTCGCCGCCGCTGGTCGTCCCGCTCGCCACCTGGCCGCGCTCGAGGACGACGACGCAGAGACCGGCCCGTGCCGCGAAGTACGCGACGGCCGCCCCGACCATGCCGGCCCCGACGACGACGACGTCGGCCGTGCGGGGTCCGACTGTCGCCATGTAGGCCTCCACCGCTCGGGTCCCAGGATAGAGCGGTGCAATGTTACATAGCGGAGTGGGGCTGGCAGCGAGGCTCGTCCGCGCGCGAGCCGCAGGCGGCGCGACAGACGCACCGCCGTTCTCTTGTTTTAGAGGATTTTGAGCAGTTAGATAGGAGCAATTCCAGCCAGGCAACGAGGAGGCCGGCTATGCCCTATGTCATTGCGCAGCCCTGCGTCGACGTCAAGGACCGCGCGTGCGTGGACGAGTGCCCCGTCGACTGCATCTACGAGGGTGCGCGCAGCCTCTACATCCAGCCCGACGAGTGCGTCGACTGCGGCGCGTGCGAGCCGGTGTGCCCGGTCGAGGCGATCTACTACGAGGAGGACGTGCCGGAGCAGTGGCACGACTACGTCGAGGACAACGCCCGCTTCTTCTCGGAGACACTCCCTGGCCGCGACGAGCCCCTCGGAAGCCCCGGTGGCGCCACGAAGATCGGGCCCCTGCCCGGCGACACCGAGCTCGTCGCCGGCCTGCCTCCGCAGACGTCATCGGAGACCCTGGCATGAGCGCCCATGCGGTGATCTATGGCGACTTCTCGTGCCCCTGGTCCTATCTCGCCAGCCAACGAGCGGCCCTGCTTGAGGACTGCGGGCTGCTCGACATCGACTGGCGTGCGGTCGAGCACGACGCGCGGGCTCCGGTCAGCGGACGACCGACGGGGCCCGACCTGCCGTCGCACAAGCACGAGCTGGCAGCTGTCGCCAGCCTGGTGCTGCCCGGCGAGCACCTACCCGCCGACGTCCCCGCCGTCCTGCCCCACACGAAGGCTGCCGTCAGCGCCTACGCGGAGGCGTTGACCGACGGCATCGCACGGCCCCTGCGCGAGCGGCTCTTCGAGGCGGTCTGGCGCGACGGTCGCAGCATCAGCGCCCCGGCTGACGTACGCCGCCTCGTGACCGACCTGGTCTGGCCCCGGCCGGACCGCGAGGCGACCCGCATGTCAGACCTGCCGCAGCCGGTCGACCGAGACCCCGACATGCAGCGGGTAACGCGACGCATGGGTGGCGCGGTCGCCTGCGACGGGCAGCCGCTGACGACGGAGGGGTGGCGGCGTGTGGCCTCGTGGCGGCAAGCCTGGGAAGCCCTCGGCTGCCCGGCCGTCCCCGCCCTCGTCACCCCGGAAGGGGACGTGCTGACGGAAGCCGCCGCCCTCGAGTGGCTCGGTCGGCTCGGCGCCGGCTGCCCGACCTGGCCCCTCCGGCAGCCGCACCGCGGCATCGCCGCTGGCCCGCCGGCTCCGGAGCCTGCGTCAGCCGCCGCGTCCCTGCCTGTGACGGTCTAGGCACTTCCTACGATGGCGAGCATGGGCGAGGACGGACGGCGGGCCAGGGACGGGTCCACGCGCCGCGCCGTTCGGGAGCTGGTGCGACGCAGCCCGGCCGGAGTGTCGACCGACGAGGTCGCCGAGGAGCTCGGCCTGCACCGGACCACCGCACGGTTCCACCTCGACGGCCTCGTCGCGTCAGGCGACCTGCACCGTCTCCCGGACCGCGCCGAGCAGAGCGGGCAGAGCGGGCAGAGCCAGCAGAGCAGGCAGGGCCGGCGGGGACGGCCGGCGATCCGCTACGCCGCCGTCGTCCAACCGGTCGTCGACCGCAACTACGAGCTGCTGGCCGAGATGCTGAGCGGATTGATCGCCCGTCACGTGCCGGATGTCGAGGCAGCGGCGCTCGAGACGGGGCGATCGTGGGGAGCCCATCTCGTCGACCGCCCTGCACCGGGTACCGCCCTCACCAGAGGGCAGGCACGTGCACACCTGGTGGCACTGCTCGACCGGGTGGGCTTCGCACCCGAGGCGCCGTCGCCGGCGGAGGGCTCGGGCAGTGCTGGGAGCGCGGGGAGCCCGGGAGCGACGCGCGGGGTGGACCAGCTGAGGCTTCGGCACTGCCCGTTCCGCGAGGTCGTGGACCGCCGGGGCAACCTGCCGTGCCTGCTGCACCTGGGGTTGATGAGGGGTGCGCTCGCCGAGCTGGGAGGCGGGCTGGAGGCCACTCGCCTCGACCCACTCGTCGAGCCCGACCTCTGCCTCGCCGAGCTGTCGCCCTCGGCGTAGTGGCGGCGCGCCCGGCCTTTGTGGCCCGACGTCTATGGTCCTGGGCCGGAAGCTAACGATTCGCCCTCGACGTAGCCCTCGAACCAACAGTGCGTGGCCAACTGGAGGAGTGCCGCATCGACGCCCAAACGTGTCGACGTTCTTGCGGGCGTCGCCTAGCAACGCGGCCAGCATAGGATTTTCCGGACTTGGCCACGGCGGATGTGGGGGCTGCAGCGCTCACCTGCACAATGTTTCAGCCTCAAGCGACGAGCATCCGCGACGCACCCGCACTCACGGACGGAGTGCGGCCGAGGTTTCGACGAGGCCATCGCGTTCGAGCATGGCGAGGACGTCGGCGAAGGTCGCAGGCGGGTTCTGTCGGGAGCCGGCGATCCGCTGGACGGCCGCGTGTACCGTTTCGCGGCTCAGGTCGATCTGGTCGAGGATGAAGTCATCGGGCGACTTCGCCTCCACGGCCCATGGCTCGAGGGCCCTTCGCGGGAAATCTTTGAGGTTGTTGGTGACGATGACCTGTGCGCGGGCCCTGATCGCCGCGGCGAGCACGTGCCTGTCGTCGGGGTCGGGCAGCTCGAGGGCGTCGATGAACGGTTCGTGGCCGGTGACCAGGCAGTCGCGGACGGCCTTGTTCATCAGCTCGCGCGTGCGGGCGAGCCTCTGCGGGTCGAGGTCGGGTCGGTTGGCGCTGAGGTTGCGGAACACCTCGTCGAGGATCTGGTCGGTCCACTTGGCCTGGACGAGTCCGGCTTGGGCGATGCGGATCAGCAGGTCTCTGAGCGTGCTCGGGTAGAGCACGTTGGCGTCGTAGAGGACGACGAACGCCACCTCAGAGCAGGCCCATCTCTTGGTTGAGCCGGGTCAGCTCTTCTGCGGCCTCGCGCCGCTGCTGGTCGTCGCGTGCCATGTAGGCCATCAGAGACTGGGCCTTGATCCGGCGGTGCTTGCCGACCTTGCGGTACTCGATTTGACCGTCGTCGAGCAGGCCGATGAGGAAGGGCCGGCTGACGTTGAGGAGCTCTGCGGCCTGCTGGGTGGTGAGCTCGGCATGCGCGGGCACGACCGAGACCCCTTCGCCGGCCGCCATGTGCGCGAGGACCCGGGCGAGGAGCTCAACCGCACCGCGGGGAACGATGAGCGTCTCCTGCGGGTCGTCGGCGACGACGAGGCGGATGACGCTGTCGGCGTGGGTGGCGAGGTAGTCCTTGACATGCGGCAGTGCCTCGACGGCAGTGCTGATGTCGGACTCGTCGGGCTGGACGGGAGCGAGTGACGACGCGGTCATGGTGTCTCCTTCCTCAGAGGGTGCCATTGTTCGCAATATTCGAAGCAAGAGCAATGGTTTCAACGACTTCTGTCCGGCCGGACGGCCGGGAGGTCATGGCCCCGGGCAGGGCGGCGTCGGACCGGCGTCGATGGCTCGTCGCGCCGACGAGCTTGGCGGCAGTTTCGACATTGCCGCCGACCCCAACCGTCCGGATCGGGACGACGGTGACGGCCGGGCTGCCCGTGCGGGAGACCTGAGACGTGACGGCGGAGGCGATCCGGTGCGGGTGCTGACCCGCGACGACCACCCGGTCGTCCGCGACGGCCTTCGCCTGCTCCTCGACGAACTCGGCGTCAGGTGGTGGGTCAAGTGGCCACCGGCGAGGACGCCGTCGAGGCGGTCGACAGGCTGCTCCCCGACGTCGTGGTGATGGACCTGCACCTGCCCGTGATGAGCGGGATCACAGCGACCCGCGCCGGGCAACGCGACGTGGGCGTGCTGGTCCTGACCATGCTCGATGACGACGCCACGCTGTCGGGGGCGTTGCGGGCCGGAGCCAACGCCTACCTGCGCAAGGGCGCCAACCACACCGAGGTGGAGCACCCTGCACGCGGTCGCGAACGGCGACGTGATGATCTTTGGCGGCGCGACCGACCGGCTGCGCGCGGGTCTGGACGTCGGCCACCGGAGAGTGCCTCACATCTGAGCGATCGAACGGCGTCTGCTGACATCCTGCTGACATTTCGGCCCGGGACGAACAGGAGAGGCGGCCTCCGGATCTCTCCGGAAACCGCCTCTGGCCTGCGCCGTTACTCTTTGTAGCGGGGACACTCCACGGGTCAGCGCCCGCGAAGTTCCACCGGCAGAGTCTCCCGCTGCGCTAGCCACCTGCATATGCATCTGCGCCCCCCCTTGTCGGATGCACAGCGTAGGCGATCTTCCGGACACCAGCCCGGCTTGCGAAGGCCCCCGGACCTCCCCCGTTCGGCTTGTAGCTCAAGTGCTCG
>JBQCDV010000019.1:0-3913 GCA_051960855.1 Actinomycetales bacterium | reverse complement strand
CGGCTTCGGGCTCGTCGAGGCAGTAGAAGCCGGGGCTGTCGAAGCGTGAGTCGAGCAGGGCGAGGAAGGACTCACCGTGGCTGAGCTCGTGGAAGCGAGGGTCGCCGCGGTAGGCGCTGGTACTCGGGTGCTGCTCGAGATAGGTGTAGAAGCCGTGCATCGTCTCGGCGCGGAGGAAGAAGCCCCAGCGGGCCGCTCCGGCCGAGCGGACGGGGCGCAGACAGCGGCCGAGCGGGGACTCTGACGCCCGCGTCGCGTGCTGCGCGCCCGCCGACCCGCCCTCCGGGTTGAGTCCCACGGCCTGCGCGACGGCGGGGACCGAAAAGGGCCACGCCCCGAGGTCGACGTCGAGCTCCGGGTCGGGCGGCGGCTGGAAGTCGAGCCGCCGGATGGGACGGGCGGCAACCGACTCAGCCTGCTGCCGCCCGCTCCGCCCCACGGCTCACTCGTCCTCGTCGTCCAGCCGCGCGAGCCAGGTGGCGAAGCGCTCCATCGGGACCTCGAACTCCGGGTTGAGGTCGACGAACTCCCGCAGCCGCTCAGCCACCCAGGCCAAGCTGACGTCCTCGACGCCGCGCCTGGTCTCGAGCTCCTCGATTCCGCGGTCGGTGAAGTACATCTCGCCTCAGCGGTCGAACGCCGACTGCACGATCGAGCGCTGCTCCTCGTCGTGCGCCTTGTGCGACCCCACCGCAGGGGAGGCCGCCGCCGGACGCGAGGCGCGCTGCAGCCGCCGCTGGCCGAAGACCTCCGGCAGCGCGTCGGGGAGGTTCAGCGCCATGAAGGACCACGCTCCCTGGTTGGCAGGCTCCTCCTGCACCCAAACGAGCTCGGCATTCCCGAACGGCGCTAGCGCCTCCCGCAGCTCCGCGGCCGGCAGCGGGTAGAGCTGCTCGACCCGCACGATGGCAACCGACGAGTCCGAACGACGCTCCCGCTCGGCGAGCAGGTCGTAGGTGACCTTGCCGCTGCACAGCAGGACCCGCGTGACCTGCTGCGGGTCGGCGCTGGCGTCACCGATGACCGGGCGGAACGAGTGCTGCGTGAAGTCGGCGACGTCGCTGCCCGCGGCCTTCAGGCGCAGCATCGACTTTGGTGTGAAGACGACCAGCGGCCGACGCGGCGAGCGGTAGGCCTGCAGGCGCAGCAGGTGGGCGTAGTTGGCCGGCGAGCTCGGCATCGCGATCGTCATGTTGTCCTCGGCCGCCAGCTGGAGGAACCGCTCGGGGCGGCCGCTGGAGTGGTCAGGACCCTGGCCCTCGTAGCCGTGCGGCAGCAGCAACACCACGCCGGAGCGCTGGCCCCACTTCTGCTCGCTGGAGGCGATGAACTCGTCGATGATCGTCTGGGCGCCGTTGACGAAGTCGCCGAACTGCGCCTCCCACAGCACGAGCGCGTCCGGACGCTCCACCGAGTAGCCGTACTCGAAGCCGAGCGCGGCGTACTCGCTGAGCAGGGAGTCGTAGACCCAGAAGCGGGCCTGATCCGGGGAGACGTGGGACAGGGGTGTCCACTCGCCGCCCGAGGCGCGGTCGGTGATGACCGCGTGGCGCTGCACGAAGGTGCCGCGGCGCGAGTCCTGGCCGGCGAGGCGCACGGGAACGCCGGCGGCCAGCAGCGAGCCGAAGGCGATCGCCTCGCCGGTGGCCCAGTCGATGCCGCCCTCGCGGATCATGCCCGCACGCTTGGTGAGGATCGGCATGACCTTGGGATGCACGGTGAAGCCGTCGGGGACGTCGGTGTAGGCCCGCGCGACGAGCTCGAGGGTCTCGGGGGACAGCGGGCCAGGGTCGCCGTTGCCGCCGTGCCCGTGCGGGGCCCGGGGCTCCTCGATGGGCGGCTCCAGCCCGGCCTGCTGCCCGGACTCCGGCTCGGCCGAGGTCGTCGTGGTCTCGCGGGTCTCGACGAAGACGCGCTCGAGCTGGTCCTGGTAGTCGCGCAGCGCCTGCTCGGCCTCCTCGACCGAGATGTCGCCCCGACCGATGAGGGCCTCCGTGTAGAGCTTGCGGACCGAGCGCTTGGCCTCGATGAGGTTGTACATGAGCGGCTGGGTCATCGACGGGTCGTCGCCCTCGTTGTGGCCACGGCGGCGGTAGCAGACGAGGTCGATGACGACGTCCTTCTTGAACGTCTGGCGGAAGTCGAACGCGAGCTGCGCGACCCGGACGACCGCCTCGGGGTCGTCACCGTTGACGTGGAGCACCGGCGCCTGGACCATGCGCGCGACGTCGGTGCAGTAGAACGACGACCGAGACGACGCGGGCGAGGTCGTGAACCCGACCTGGTTGTTGATGACGACGTGGATCGTGCCGCCGGTGCGGTACCCCCGCAGCTGGCTGAGGTTGAGGGTCTCGGCTACGACGCCCTGGCCGGCGAAGGCCGCATCGCCGTGGATGAGGATCGGCAGCACGGTGAAGCCCTCGTCGCCGCCGCCCTTGTTGACCTTGTCCTGCTTGGCGCGGGCGATGCCCTCGAGGACGGGGTCGACGGCCTCGAGGTGCGAGGGGTTGGCGGCCAGCGACACGGTGCACTGCTCGCCCGTCTCCGCGGTGTAGGTGCCCTGGGTGCCGAGGTGGTACTTCACGTCGCCGGAGCCCTGCACCGAGCGCGGGTCGAGGTTGCCCTCGAACTCGCGGAAGATCTGGCTGTAGCTCTTGCCCGCGATGTTGGCCAGGACGTTGAGGCGGCCGCGGTGCGCCATGCCGATCGCGACCTCGTCGAGCCCCGTGCGCGCAGCGGAGGTCAGGACCTTGTCGAGCAGCGGGATGACCGACTCGCCGCCCTCGAGGCTGAAGCGCTTCTGCCCGACGTACTTGGTCTGCAGGAAGGTCTCGAAGGCCTCTGCGGCGTTGAGCCGCCGGAGGATCCGCAGCTGCTCCTCGCGAGAGGGGCTGGTGTGCGGGACCTCGACGCGCTGCTGGATCCACTCCCGCTCGACCGGGTCCTGGATGTGCATGTACTCGATGCCGATGCGACGGCAGTAGGAGTCGCGCAGGACCCCGAGGATCTCCCGCAGGGTGGCCATGGGGCGGCCCGCGAAGCCGCCGGTGGCGAACTCCCGGTCCAGGTCCCACAGCGTCAGGCCGTGGTTGACGACGTCGAGGTCGGGATGGGCGCGCTGGCGAAACTCCAGCGGGTCGGTGTCGGCCATGAGGTGGCCCCGGACCCGGTAGGCGTGGATGAGCTCCTGGACGCGCGCCTGCTTGACGACGTCGTCCTCGTGTGAGGCCGAGATGTCCTGCTGCCAGCGGATCGGCTCGTAGGGGATCCGCAGCGCGGCGAAGACCGCGTCGTAGAAACCGTCCTGGCCGAGCAGGAGCTGGTGAATCCGGCGGAGGAAGTCCCCGGACTGGGCTCCCTGGATGATGCGGTGGTCGTAGGTCGACGTGAGCGTGAGGATCCTGCTGACCGCCAGCCGCGCCAGCGTCTCCGGGCTCGCGCCCTGGTACTCGGCCGGGTACTCCATCGCGCCGACCCCGATGATGCAGCCCTGCCCCTGCATGAGGCGCGGCACCGAGTGGACGGTGCCGATCGTTCCGGGGTTCGTGAGGCTGATCGTCGTGCCGGCGAAGTCATCGGCAGTCAGCTTGTTGGCGCGAGCCCGCCGCACCACGTCTTCGTAGGCCGACCAGAACTGCGAGAAGTCCATCTCGTCGGCGCCCTTGATGTTGGGCACGAGCAGCTGGCGGGACCCGTCGTCCTTCTGCAGGTCGATGGCGATGCCGAGGTTGACGTGCTCCGGACGGCGCACGCCCGGCTTGCCGTCGGTCTCCACGAAGCCGTAGTTCATCTCCGGCATGGCGGCGACCGCTTGCACCACCGCGTAGCCGATGAGGTGGGTGAAGCTCACCTTGCCGCCGCGGCCGCGGCGCAGGTGGTTGTTGATGACGATGCGGTTGTCGGCCAGCAGCTT
>JBQCDV010000018.1:0-5837 GCA_051960855.1 Actinomycetales bacterium | reverse complement strand
CCTGTTCACCACTGGCTCCCTGCCCCACGTCGCCGACCCGCTGCTCGACCGGCTGGCCGAGGGACCGGTGGCCGAGGAGGCGGTGCTGGCGCTGCCCGACACCCCCGTGGTCCCGAACGACGCTGCTGCGCTGCTCGCCGACGGGACCCTGGCCGCGGACATGGTGGGCGCCGACGCGGTGGGCGCCGACACGGTGGCGGCCGGCACGGTGGCCGCCGACGCCCCGGTCGAGGCAGCTCCGGTCGAGGCAGCTCCGGTCGAGGCAGCTCCGGTCGTGGCAGCCCAGCCCGGACCTGCCGACGCGAGCGAGGTCGACGTCCCGGTCCAGCACCGGAGCGACGACGTGCCGCCGGCCGAGGTCGTCGAGGAGCGGCCGCGCTCGCCGTTCGTGACCGGCGCCGCCGCGATCGACGTCGTGCCCGGGAAGCACCGTCGGGGCGGGGGCAGCCTCTTCTCCCGCTTCGCCAACCGGCAGCCCGACCCCCGCGTCGAGACGAAGCGAGACACCGCGGTCCCGGTCAGCACGGTGCCACCGCTGCCGACCGCGATCCCGTCGGAGGCGCTGGCCGACCGCGGCGTCGCGACCGTGCCGGTGATGGCGACCGATGCGGCACCGCTGCCGTCGCGCCCGACCTTCGGTGCGGCCGCGGAGTTCAGCCAGCTCAACCAGCTGCCGCCCCGCCAGCCCGTCTCTCCTGCCGCGTCACCTGAGCAGCGTGAGGCGACCACTCCGGCCCCGGCTCCGGCTGCGCCGTTCGGGACCGCCCCGGCTCCGGCTGCGCCGTTCGGGACTGCGCCGGCCCCGGCTGCGCCGTTCGGGACGGCACCGGTTGGCGCGCCCGCCGCGCCGGTCTTCCCGGACGTCGCTCCAGCGCAGTTCGGCACGCCAGCCACGACACCGGCCGCGCCGGTACCGTCGCGGGCGCCCCTCGGTGAGGCCCTGCCGATGCCTGGCACCACAGCGGGGGCGCCGGAGGCGCTGGGAGCCAAGCCGCTGCCGACGCGCGTGCCGGGAACAAGTCGCCACGCGCAGCCGGGCGCCACGTCGACCGACTCCCTGGGCGCCCCCGCACCGGTGGACGAGCCGGAACCGCCCGCCGCGACGCCGGTGCTGCCGACGAGGGCCGACCTGCACGCCGAGCGCGACCGGGTCGCAGCGCGGTCGCATCTGGCGAGCCAGGCGCTGTCGGAGCTCTCCCGGCTCAACGCCTCCGGCTACACCCCTGCCGCGGTCACCGCCGGCGCCGGCCTCACCCGCCGGCAGCCGAAGGCGGACGCCGCGCCGGCTCCCGAGGTGCCCGCCGCGCCGCGCCGTCCGCGCGATGCCGAAGCTGTCCGCGCGCGGCTCAGTGGCTTCCGCGCCGGCGTCGAGCGGGCGCACTCCGCTGCTGGCGAGCCGAGCGCGAGCCCGACCGACGCGACGAGCCCGGTCAGTCCCACCCACCTGCCATCCGATGCCGACGTTGCCACGACCCAGGAGGACTCGTTCCGATGACCGCCCTCTCCGCTGAGGCCGCCGATTTCAGCTGGCTGCTGCAGAACTTCGTGCGCAGCGTGCCCGGGGTCCGGCACACCGTCGTCGTCTCCGCCGACGGTCTGCTCATGGCGATGAGCGACGGGCTGGACCGCACCAGCGGCGACCAGCTCGCCGCGATCGTGAGCGGCCTGGCCAGCCTGACGCGCGGCGCCGCCCGACAGCTCGGCGGCGGTCAGGTGCACCAGACCGTCGTCGAGATGGACGACCTGTTCCTCTTCACGACGACCATCGGTGACGGCGCGGTGCTGGCGGTCGTCGCCGAGGCCACCTGCGACGTCGGCCTCGTCGGCTACGAGATGACGCTGCTCGTCGATCGCGCCGAGGCGACGATGACGCCGGTGCTGGTGGCCGAGATGCGCGCCATGCTGCCGGTCGCGGGACCCGCCCGGGTCGGCGCGCCGATGGCCGGCGCGGCACCTGCTGCTGCCGCCACCACCTGGACGGCGAGCTGACATGGCCGGCGACGACGTGCGCAGCGACGAGGAGGCCTTCGTCGTCCGGCCCTACATGGTCACCAAAGGGCGCGTCCGGCGCGACGACCTGCCGATGGAGAGCCTGGTGCGCACCATCAGCGACGTCGGCGACGAGACCGTCAAGGAACGCCGAGGAATCCTCGAGCTGACCGCCACGCGGATGCTCAGCGTCGTCGAGCTGTCCGCGCACCTGAAGCTTCCGCTCGGCGTCGTCCGGGTGCTCGTCGGCGACCTGGCCGACGAGGGCCGCGTCGCCGTGCACCGACCGGCGTCCGCCAGCGGTGGCCCCGCTGCCGACCTGACAGTCCTGGAGAGTGTTCTCGATGGCATTGCTGCCCTCTGACACCGCGGTGGCCGCTCCGCCGGTGACCGTGAAGATCATCGTGGCCGGCGGCTTCGCGGTCGGCAAGACGACCTTCATCGGCTCCATCAGCGAGATCGAGCCGCTGTCGACCGAAGCCGCGCTCACCGAGCACTCCGTCGGCGTCGACGACGCCGGCGGCGTCAGCGACCGCAAGATGACGACCACCGTCGCGATGGACTTCGGCCGCATCAGCCTGCCGGGCAACCTCTGGCTCTACCTCTTCGGCACGCCGGGGCAGGACCGCTTCGTCTTCATGTGGGACGACCTGACCCGCGGTGCCATCGGAGCGGTCGTCCTCGTGGACACCGAGCGGCTCGACGCGTGCTTCGGCGCCGTCGACTACTTCGAGGCGAGGGGCATCCCCTTCGTGGTCGCGGTGAACTGCTTCGACGGTGTCGCCAAGCACTCTCTCGACGACATCCGCGAAGCCCTCGCCATCCCCGCCGAGGTCCCGGTCATCTACACCGACGCGCGGTCCCGCGAAGCCACCAAGCAGACCCTCGTGAACGTCGTCAGCCTGGCGATGTCGCGCCTGCGCGCAGCCTGACTGCCTGCCGGAGCGCTGGCTTTCCGGGAGCTGTTGGAGGTCCGACAGGGGTCTGTTGGAGCTGGTACACGCCCTGGCGTGCCTCAGCTCCAACAGCTGGCGAGAGGAGAGTGCGCCAGCTCCAACAGCTGTCGAGCAGCGTGCATCAGCTCCAACAGCTGCCGGGAGGAGCGTGCCTCAGTTCCAACAGCTGTCGGGAGGAGCGTGCACCAGCTCCAACAGGGCGGCCTAGCCGGCGGAGCTGGCCACGTTGGATCGGTAGCCCAGAGCTGTTGGAGGTCCCAGAGGCGGCTGTTGGTGCTTCTGCGGCTTCTATCCCGCACACACACCACCAGCCTCTGCGACCGGGCCGCAGAAACTCCAACAGCTCCTCAATGCGGAGGCTCGGGGACAGGTCGCCGGGAGCAGCGCTGGCTACTCGGGCTCCCCTAGAGCAGCCAAGTCCCGAACGTCGTCCACGTCGGCTGGCTGCTCCGCGACGGTGCGCAGACGCAACCCGTCGAGCAGGCGTCTCAGGGGCAGGCCGTTGGCAGCCGGAGCGGCCGAGCTGACGTCGAGCGCTGCGAGGTCAGTGGCGGCGACGCGGTCGAGGAGGACCCGCCGGCGCAGCAGCAGCGGCATCGGTGCGACTCCTGCCCTGCCCTGCCGGTCGGTCATCGCACAGCCAACGCCGTCCCAGACCTGCCCTGGCTCGGCCAGCTCCGAGGCCGCTGCAAGGAGCCGCTGCAGCACGGGCCCCACACCGGGCATGTCGCCGGCGAGCACCGCTACCCACGGTGCCAGCCCGGCGTGCGAGGTGGCGCCCGTCTGCACCTGACCGTCGGTGTCGCGCGGCACGGTGCGGACGAAGGCGACGAGGGCGCTGAGCGGGCCGGCGTTCGGGACGGGGTCCGGGTGCCAGGCGGCCGACGGGGGGAGGTCGATGTTCGCGCGGGCAGGCCCCAGCAACCAGATGTGCGAGGCACTCGCGCACGAGTGGAGGACGTGCGTCAGCAGGGGGCGCCCCTGAAGGGGAGCGACGATCTTGTCACTGCCGAAGCGCCGCCCCTGACCGCCGCAGAGCACCACGGCATCCCATCGGACCGCGGGCGGCGGCGCAGTGTGCCCACGAAATCCGTCGTCACTCATGGAGTCGGGCGCGAATCTGCGAAGCGAGGATTACGTGACCGTTGTCGGGGTACACGCGCTCGACAGGACGACGTCGGCGAAGTGGGGCGAGGATGGCGATGAGCGTGGGCACCGAGGTCGGTCTCGAGATCACAGCACGCCGGGTCGACGATGCGGTGGTCATCAGCGTCATCGGAGAGATCGATGCGTTCACCGCCGGCTCCCTGCGCGAGCACCTCCTCAACCTCGTCGCCCGCGAGAGCACCCGCGTGGTGCTGGATCTCGCAGCCGTGACCTTCCTGGACAGCGCCGGCATCAACGTGCTCGTGAGCCTGCGCCGCCGGCTGCTCCTGCTGGACGGCTACCTGCGACTCGCCTCCCTGCGACCGGCCCCGGCCCGCGTCCTTGAGGTCTGCGGCCTCGACCGAGTCTTCGAGTGCTATCCCGACGTCGCCACCGCGCTCGCTGCGGCTCCGGCCACCCGCGGGGCCGAGGCAGCGCACGTGCGCCCGCCCCGGGTCACCGTCCGCCAGTAGGTCAGCGCGCGCTGCCCCTGCCGCCAGCTCTGGTCCCGCCAGCTCTGCCCCTGCCGCCGGCAGCGCTGTGAGCGTCACGTCTGCCGGACGATCGGGCGCAGGCTCGGCATGTCGCCCTGCCCGTAGCCGCTCTGCCCGTAGCCGCTCTGCCCGTAGCCGCTCTGGGCCGCCCGTCCCGAACGCCGCCGCTGGGGCGCGGCGCCGTAGCGCGCCAACAGCAGGCACGTGTCGTCTTCCCGCTCGCGCCCGGCGAGCACCTCGGTGACGATCTCGGCAGCCGCTGCCGGGACGTCGTGCACCTCGGTGCGAGCAAGCGCGAGCGACAGCCGGGCCAGACCGTCGTCGAGCAGGAGGCCGCGTCGTTCGATGAGGCCGTCCGAGTAGAACGCGAAGGTGGTGCCTCGCTCGACGTGGACCTCGAGCTCCTCGGGGGCGGTGACGTCCTCGATCCCGAGCAGCGGCCAGGAGGGGACGGTGATCGTCTCCACCTCGCCGTTCGGGCGCCGCAGCAGCGGGGCGGGGTGACCGGCTCCCGCCACGACGAGGGTGCCGGCGCGGACATCGAGCGTCGCGACCAGCGCGCTTGCCAGGACATCGTCGGACGAGGCTTGCAGCAGCCGGGACAGCCGCGCGAGCACCGCGCTCGGGCCGTGGCCCTCGGTGGCGTAGGCGCGTGCGGCGGCACGCAGGCGTCCCATGACGGCGGCGGCGTCGAGCCCGTGCCCGGTGACGTCTCCCACGGTCAGGACGACCTGACCGTGGCCGACCGGGAAGGCGTCGTACCAGTCGCCGCCGGCGCGGACGCCAGTGGTGGCCGGCAGGTACTTGGCGGCGCACGTCAGGTCGCGGCCGGCCGGGAGGGACACCGGCAGCAGAGCGTGCTGGAGCGTCTCGGCGGCGACCCGCTGGCGCTCGTAGGCACGTTCGAAGCTCGCCAACCGGGAGTCCAGTGCGGCAAAGGCGCGACCGAGGTCGTGCAGCTGCCGATCCCACCAGTCGCTGAGCTGTTCGGGCGACCAGGCGCTCTGCGCGTCCTGCAGTGGCATCGCCTCGCCCAGGCTGTCGAGCAGGCCCTGGGCGTCGAGTCGCGAGAGCGGGAAGGAGCACGTGCGACTCCCGCAGCGCACCGAGAACGTCGGGCAGCTCTCGGCATCCACGCAGACTTCGAGCGCATGACCAGCCGACGCCGTGAGAGCTGCGTCGAGGCGGCTGCGGACGTCGAGCCCGGCCAGCTCGGCGAGCTCCCAGATCTGGCGGCGCGCCGCCGGCACGT
>JBQCDV010000017.1:0-5107 GCA_051960855.1 Actinomycetales bacterium | reverse complement strand
CGTGTGCACTCCTGGCTGCGGGACAGCCACCACCGCTCACGCGAGCGGGATGTCGAGGGCGTCACCGTCACCGGCGTCGTTCGTGCGCGCAGTTGTCCGGGTCCCCGCGTTAGCTGCACTCGCGAGTGGGCCCCGGCCGGTTCGGCGGCTGCAGCAGGCGCTTGCTCCCCTCGTGTGTGCACTCCTGGCTGTGGGACAGCCACCACCGTCCACGCGAGCGGGATGTCGAGGCCGTCACCGTCACCGGCGTCGTTCGTGCGTGCAGTTGTCCGGGTCCTGCCGCGGTAGCTGCACTCGCGACTCGCCCTCAACCGGCCTCAACCGGCCGCGGCGGCCGCGCCGGCCGGTTTGCCCCGCTCACGTGTGCACTCCTGGCTGCGGGACAGCCACCAGCGTCCACGCGAGTGGATGTTGAGGTCGTCACCGTCACCGTCGCCGGGTCGTTCGTGCGTGCAGTTGTCCGGGCCTCGGCGCGGTAGCTGCACTCGCGAGGACGCTCCGGCGGCTGCGGCGGCCGGTTTGCCCCGCTCGCGCGTGCACTCCTGGCTGCGGGACAGCCACCACCGCTCACGCGAGCGGGATGTTGAGGCCGTCACCGTCACCGGCGTCGTTCGTGCGTCCAGTTGTCCGGGCCTCGGCGCGGTACCTGCGCTCGCGGGTGGGCCCCGGCCGGTTCGGCGGCTGCGGCGGGCCGTTGCCCCGCTCGCGTGTGCACTCCTGGCTGCGGGACAGCCACCACCGCTCACGCGAGCGGGATGTTGAGGCCGTCACCGTCACCGGCGTCGTTCCGCTCCTGTGTCGGAGCTGCGGCGGCCCGTTGCCCCGCTCGCGTGTGCACTCCCGGCTGCGGGACAGCCACCACCGCTCACGCGAGGGAGATGTCGGCGGCGCCGGGAGTTGTCGTGAGCGCCGGGAGTTGTCGTGGGCGCCGGGAGTGGTCGGCGGTGACGGGAGATGTCGTGGGCGCCCGGAGAAGTCGAGGACCCCGCGGAGATGTCGAGCGGTCACCGCTGGCGGCCGCGTTAGGGTCGAGGGGTGCGGGTCGGTGCAGCAGTGGGGGCGATGGCACTCGCCGTGGTCGGCGCCGTGGGGGGCGGAGCGATCAGCGTCCACGAGCTGCTGGCCCACGACACGAACGGCGGACTGCGGCACCTGCAGGTCTTCGTCGAGCCGCATCCGGACGACGCGCTCGAGGGGATCGCGGCGCTCAGTGTCGACCCGACGACGTACACCGTTTTCGTGACGATGACGCACGGAGAGCGGACGTCGCACTGCAAGGACTACGCGGCCGAAACCCAGGCGCAGTGGGGCGAGGCGGTCCCCAAGCCGGAGCCCAAGGGTGGCATCGGCAGCTGGTCGTGCAACTGGGCCCGCTTGGACTCGTGGACCAACTTCTGGTGGGACGCCGCCGACGGGGATCCCGCGATTCCCAAGGTGCGGGGCAAGCAGCAGAAACTGACGTTTGGCGAACTGCCCGGTCTCCCGGTGCCGGTGAACCACAACTACACCTCGGACGGGAAGTGGCGCGCGGATCGCGACGGCGACCAGCGCGACGCTACGGCGTTCGTGCATGTGGGGGAGCAGGCGGCGCAGGTGGCGTTCAACGCCGGGGACGGCGATGTGACGCCCGAGGAGGTGCAGTGGGCGGTGCGCACCGTTGTGGGAATGCGCGGCCACGAGGTGCCCGATCTGCCCGTCACGCAGGTGGTCGCGTCGGCGTACTACAACGTGAGCGAGAAGCGGGACTTCCCCTACGACCATCCTGACCACAAGGCCGTGCTCGACGGCGTCCGCGCCGAGGCGGGACTGGCTAAGCGCGGTGCGCTGCTCGTGACGTATCCCGACGATCCTGCGGCCAACGAGACTCACGCGCTCAGCAAGGACCGTTATGACGCGCTAATGGGACTAGGGCCGCGTGTGTCGGAGGCCGCCGACTCCTATCGGCGCAAGGGCGCGGGGCAGGTCGACTTTGGCTGGCTGGCATTTCCGCACAGCTATTGGGCGCGTGGGGAGAAGGCGCTGGCGAGCAATGACGTGCTGTTTCCGCGGAAGCAGTATTTCGTGCGGGTGAGGTAGGGCGGCGTGCGCATCCTGTGCGGCATTTACCCCGCTGACTACGACGGGCCGCTGCCGCCATGGGGATGGCGTCAGGAGCTGGATGCCGAGGAGGAGCCAGACGCGGCCGTCAGTCTGTGATGGCCGCGTAGGCCTGAGACAGCACCGCATTGCTCAGCGCACTCGTGCCACCCATCGCGAACCCGTAGCCGAGGGTGAGGCGTTCGTGCTTGAGGAACGACGCAAGCTCGGGCGTGAGGCCGGCCTTTGGCGTGAGCAGCAGCGGGTTGCCGAACCAGCCGGCGATCGGCGCGCCGGCTAGGGCGTCCGGCCAGTTCTCGCCACTGGCGAGGACCGCGACCTCGTTGTTGTAGGAGGTGTAGAGGAAGTACCGGTTGGCGATGGCCAGTGAGGTGGCGTAACGGTCGGAGCCGACGATGCGGTCCTCGGTCGGCACCAGATCTCCGGCGGCTCGCGCGGCCGGTCCGCCCACCGCGACGATCCGGGACTCCGGGTACGCCTTGAGGTAGTCCGCTGTCGCCTGCGGGAGCACGTCGTGATCCGTCAGCAGGAGGTTGCCGTATCCGCCGGCCACGGGTCCGGCGGCAAGGCCGTCTGGGAAGTTGGTGCCGTCAGCGAGGAAGATGGTGCCCGGGTAGGACGACGTGGCCTGGGCGATCTTGGCGGCGGTCTCGTAGCGGTTGGCTCCGGCCAGCCTTGTGACGTGGAATCCGAGGGCGGCAACCTGCTTGGCCACGCCCGCTGACAGCGCGGACTCGCCACCGAGGACGTAGACGGTGCCGCCCGGGACGACGACGTGACGCAGGGCCGTCACGACCTCGGAGCGCAGAGACGTGGGATCGGTCAGCAGCAGAGGGACGCCCTGCTTGGACGCGAGAGCGGCGCCCCCAAGGGAGTCAGCGAAGCCTCGCGAGGAGGCGAGAACCGCCGACTGCACCTGGTGGTTCCACACGCGCTGGCCGGCGTTGCTCGCGGTCACGACACGGTCGGTGCCGGAGAGCCGCTCGACTGGTTGGTCGCGGGCGTCGGCCTGGTCGGTGCCGTAGTTCCAGTACCGCTCGAAGTGCAGCATGTCGATCTGGGCGTCGATGACCGTCCCTGGCCACGAGATCGCCTCGTCGAGGACGTCGCCGGCACAGCGACCCTGATAGTCGCTCAGCGGCAACTCGGTCCCCGCGGCGATCTCGCCCGGCTCCCCAGTTGCTGTCGCGTTGACACTGCCGTCGGCCTCGATGGCCTTGTCAGCCGTCCATCGCGCGTTGTCGTCGAAGCCGTTGTACTCCTGCCACATCGACTTGTCGGCCGCGGGCACATCGTGCGGAGCGGGCGTTGACTGCAGGACCAGCCGGCTCCCGGCGCCGGAGCAGTCGACGGTGAGCTCGAGGGTGAGGGGAGCGCCGTTGAGGAAGGCCATCGCGCCGGCGGCGGGGAGCGTGGCGAAGGCCAGACCGACGGGAGCAGGGCTGCGGTGCAGCCGGACTGGCCCACCATCCCCGCGCCCGTTGAAGAGGGCGTAACCGTCGCCACCGAAGGCACCGCCGCCGCTCGCCATGATCGGGTCGTTCGAGTACCCGGGTCCGCCCTCGACGCGCCAGGGCGTCGAGGTCGTGGTGGCACCCGTGGGCATCAGGACGCCGTCGACGGCGATGGCAGGTAGGGCGCTGACAGCTGTGGCCGCCACGGCGGTCACAGCTGTCAGGGCAGCAAGCGTCCACGGGCGCAGGGTGCGCATGTCTCTCCCGACGTCGGGGCGCCAGCAGGACCCGCGGCACCAAACTCGGACACGATATGCGACACGAGGGGATCGGACGGACAAAATCGGTGGAATCGCGCGGCCGCTCAGCGCAGCGCCGACGGCAACCACGTGTCCGCCGTTCGGGCTGCTACTCCTCCTCGACGATGACGTCGAGGTCAGCCCGCCGGCTCGCGGCAGCGACGAGGTCGGCGTTCGCCTGGTCTGACCCGGTGGCCCAGCGCATGGCCTCGCCGGGAGTCTTGCCAAAGGTCGTGTGCCGGCGGATGAGCCGCTCCAGCCGCTGCTCGCTGGCGAGGTGCAGGCGGACGGTGAAGTCGAGCAGCTCGGCGAGCTCGTCCCACGGACGTCAGCTGGACCCCCTACCCAGCAGCGCGGCGAGGGACGGCGCGCCGGCTGCGTGCCCGAGAGGCGGCAGGCCCAGTAACTGCTCGGTCGTCCCGAGCAGCGCGTAGTGGTCCGCCTCCGTCGCGAACCTGTCGCCCGGCGTGGTGCTGGGGGATATCGCGATCAGCGCAACCTCGTTGCCGTGCAGCCGGTCGTCCTCGTCGAAGGTGATGAAGACGGCGGTGTCCCCGCGCTGGTAGTCCGGCCCCGAGAGGATGACGGGCAGCCACTGCCGGAGCCACGCGTCGCCGTCCTGGATGGGACAGCTATGCATGTCGTGGCACATGTCCGGCGTGACGAACGCGAACGCCGGCAGCCGCCCAGCCGCCGCGTCCTGCTGCAGGGCCGCGATCCCGACATCCCATGAATGGCATTGCTGTCGGATCTGCAGGTAGTACGCCGCGGGATTGTGCTTGACGGCGTAGTCGCCGGAATTCGACGTCGCGCAAGGCGACGGCATCGAGTCCTCGTAGCTGCGCCATTCTCGGCCGCTGTCGTTGATCTGCTGGAACAGCGACGGCCCGGGCAGCGGGTGAGCGTCGGGTCCTCTATCGTCGTGGATGCCCGCGGTGCTGCCCGAGGTGGCGGCGATGTAGTTGGGCAGTGAGGGGTGCGTGACGCCGTGGTAATCCGTCGCGGCCCCGCACCTAGCCGCCATCTGCGTTAAGTAGGGGGCGTCGTTGGAGCCGACGACCTCGTCCGACGGCTTGTTCACGAACCAGATCCACACGACGTGGTGCCACTGCTGTGGCGCTGGCAGTCCCTGGCAGGGCGCCGCGACGGGAACCGTAGCCCCTCCGGAGGCGGCGGCTGCCGTGGTCTGGGCGGAGGCTGTCGCCGTCGTCGTCGCTGCCGGCGTGGGCATCCCTGTTGCCGATGGTGTCGCGAGCC
>JBQCDV010000016.1:0-4649 GCA_051960855.1 Actinomycetales bacterium | reverse complement strand
GCGACTACGCGCGCGCACTGGGGGCACGACTCCGGGCAATTCGGATGCAGCAGGGCCTTTCTCTGCACGGGGTAGAGGAGAAGTCCGGCGGCCGCTGGAAGGCGGTCGTGGTCGGGTCCTACGAGCGTGGCGACCGGGCGGTGACGGTCCAGCGGCTCGCCGAGCTGGCAGATTTCTACAACGTGCCTGTCACGCAGCTGCTACCGGAAGGTCCTGGTCACAGCGCTGTCGAGGCACCCCCGCGACTCGTCCTCGACCTCGAGCAGCTCAGCCTCGTCCCCGACGAGTCGGCCGGTCCCCTGTCCCGGTACGCGAGCGCGATACAGGCCCAGCGCGGTGACTACAACGGTCGGGTCCTGTCCATCCGTCAGGAGGATTTGCGCACTCTTGCGGTGATTTACGACGCCGCCCCGTCAATCCTGGTAGAGCAATTGATTCAGTGGAAGGTGCTCGACAGCGAGGCCCGGCGGGCCGTAGAAGCGCTGTAATTCAGGAAACCGAGGTCGTCGAGGCGTCGCCCGCGACTGGGGCGGCCTCGGCACGAACGGCGTCCGATTCCCGCGCACCCGCCGTCGCTGCCGCACGGCTGACCCCCTGCGACAGGGAGTCAGGGGCGCTGACCACCGGCGGGGCGAGGCAAGCGCCGACCACGAGGATCGCGAAGCCCGACACCGTGAGCACGTCCCCGATGCTGAAGACGTTGTGCACCCACCACGACGACGGCGTGGCGAAGACGTCGCCGAGCCAGGCCAGCCGCGGAGAGGCGACGGGCGCACTGTTGGCGAAGTGGCCCTCCGGGATCGCACGGCCGGAGGCGGCGACGGCGGCGGCCGACGCCGGCATGACTCCCCCGTTTGCAGTGATCGCAGCAGCGTTGAGCGCTCCGCCCAGCCCGATGACCGGCAGCCCCACCACGCGCCGGTTGAGCCAGACCACCCACCCGGCGACCACATAGGTCGAGACGTGCGCGGCGGCCAGCAACCCGGGGTGGTCGTCGGGGAGCACGGAGATCACCAGCACCTGCACCGCGAGAGCGAGCACGCCCCACCGCAGCCCCCGCAGCCGCAGCTGCCCCAGTCGGAGCAGCCGGCCCCGAAAGACGAGTGCTGCGACCATCAGCACCAGCGCACACGCGACGAAGATGATCACGGCAGCGCTCTCAGCAGCCCGCGAGCGCCGATACCGCCGGTCGCGGCGCCGTCAGCGGCAGGGCCATGGCCCGTCGGCCCCAGCCGGCCGACGTCGCTCGTCCTGCTTCCCATGCCGGTCCCCCTCGACTCCGCCCACGCCACCAGCTCGTCCGCCGGCGCCGGCCGCGCAACGTAGTAGCCCTGCATCGCGTCGCAGCCCAGAGCCGCCAGCATCCGGAAGGTCTCCTCGTCCTCGACACCCTCCGCGACCACGTCGAGGTCGAGGTTGTGTCCGAGCTCGACAGCGGCGCGCACCACGGCAACGTCGCGCGAAGACGACCGCAGCGCCGCCACGAAGGTGCGGTCGATCTTCACCTCCGTCGGGCTCAGGTCGCGGAGGTAGGCCAGCGACGAGTAGCCGGTCCCGAAGTCGTCGATGCTGATGCCCACGCCGAGCTGGCGCAGGCACGCGAGCAGGTTCTTCGCCCGCGTCGGGTCGGACATGATCGAGGTCTCGGTGACTTCGAGGGTCAGGACCGAGCCCGGCAGCCCGGCCCGGCTCAGCGCGCTCGCGATCTGGGCGGGCAGCTCGAGGTGGCTCAGGTGGCGAGCGGAGATGTTGACAGCGACCGTCCACTCCCAGCCCTGCCGACGCCATTCCGCGACCTGCCGCAGCGCTTCGTCGAGCACGTGCAGGGTCAGCGGGATGAGCAGGCCGGAGTTCTCCGCAGCGGGCAAGAACTCCCCTGGCAGCAGCAGTCCCTGCTCCGGATGCTCCCACCGCACCAGGGCCTCGACGCCGGCGATCGAGCCGTCGGGCCGCACCTTCGGCTGGTAGTGCACGCGCAGGTTGGTGTCGAGGGTCCGCCGCAGCGACTCCATCAGCGCGAGCCGCTCGACGGAGTAGTGGTCGTTGGCCGCGTCGTAGACATGCGCGACGCCGCGACCCAGCGACTTCGCCTGGTACAGCGCGACGTCCGCGCGCTGCAGCAGCGACTCGACGTCCTCGGCATGCAGCGGAGCCAGCGCCACCCCGACGGAGGCCTCGACGTGCAGGGTGACCTCGGCGACCTCGAAGGGCTGCCCCAGTGCCTCGATGACCCGCTGTCCCAGCGACAGCGCGGCCTCCGGCGTCGCAACTCCCGGGCACAGCACCGCGAACTCGTCGCCACCCAGCCGCGCCAGCACGTCCTCCGGCCGGACGGCGCCACGCAGCCGGCTCGACACCAGCCGCAGCAGCTGGTCGCCGGCGTGGTGCCCGAGAGTGTCGTTGATCTCCTTGAAGTGGTCGAGATCGACCAGCAGCAAGCCCACTCCGGCCTTTACGTCAGAACGACGCATCAGTCGCTCGCCCTCGAGCAGCAGCACCCCTCGGTTGGGCAGCCCGGTGAGCGAGTCGTGCATCGCGGCGAGCTCTCGCTCAGCCGCGGACGCCGCCGAACGCCGCACCGCGAGTACCGGCAGCAGGCACAGCGGGAACGTCAGCAGGTTGAACTCCAGTGAGGCCAGCACGAGCGGTGCGACCGCGAGCAGCGTGATGCTCAGCGGCAGCTCGGCCCGGACATAGCCGACGAGACCGCGCCGCAGCGACTCACCTTCCGACAGCGAGATCACGGTGGAGACGAGCAGCACGTTCACGACGAGGAAGACGCAGGCGGCGAGCAGCGCCGCTGCGACGTTCGACGATGTGAAGACTTGGTGGCCACCCAGGACGGGCTTGCCGGTGACGAGGCAGTAGGCGAGGCGGGTGGCGACGATCGTGATCGTGTACTGCGCGAGGTTGAAGCCGAGCTTCAGCAGGGGGCTGCCGGCCTTCAACGACTGCAGCAGCAGCGCGACCAGCTGTGCGGCGACGGCCAGCCACAGCGGCCCGAGGCAGACGAGCGCCAGCGCGGGCGTCCCGGAGAACGTGTAGACCTGGTCGACGGGCGCCCGGCTGATGGTGAGGGGGTACATCTCCCCCAGGACGAGGAAGACGGCGAGCAGACCGAGCAACGGCCAGTGCTGGCGCTCGGGCAGGATCGGATGGCCGAGGGCGAGCCACACGACGCAGCCCGCTCCGCCGACGATGACGGCTACGAGGTACGCGGGCAGGGCGACGCGCCGTCCCCAGTCCCTGACGGCTGACAGTGCAGCCACGCTCACCGCCCTCGCGCTACGCGTCGTCTAGCTCCCATGCCCCCGTAGACACGATCGGCTCAAGCCCTCAGTTGCTTGAGTGCTTGAGCCGATCGCTCTGACGCGAGGTCAGCGTTGGTCGAGCTGCGAGGTCAGTGACCCCACTTGCCCGGCGCGGAGAGAACTGCCGTGATGACGGCGGCGCCTCCGGCCGAGGTGGCGATGCGCCACGCGAACCAACGGACCTTGTCCCAGTCCGGACTCATAACGGCCTCCCCTGATCGATGGGACGCGAGGCTGTCCTCGCACCCGCACCATCGGCGGCAGCTGAGCCCAACCTTCGGACAATCACCCGAACGGCGCAGCGACGGCCGATCTCAGAGCACCAGGGAGGGCTTGAGGCTCTGCAGGCGGCTGAGCAGACCGTTAACGAACTTCGGCGAGGCGTCGGTCGACAGCTCCTGCGCGGCGGAGACGGCCTCGTCGAGCACGACAGCGTCGGGGACGTCGTCGCCGCCCCACAGCAGCTCGTAGGTCGCGACGCGCAGGATGGCCCGGTCGACGGCGGGCATGCGGTCGAGCGCCCAGCCTTCGGCGTAGGTGGCGAGCAGCTCGTCGATGCGTTCACGGTGGGCGGCCACACCTTCGACGAGCTCACCGGTGTAGGGGTTGGGCTCGGTCCTGCCGGGCTCGGCGCCTTCGGCGATCCGGCGCTGCAGGACGTCGAGCATGCTGACGCCGCGCGCCTCGGCCTCGTAGGCGATGTCGATGGCGCGGCGGCGGGCCTTGGTGCGAGCGGCCATTCAGCTGTTGATGCGGCCGAGGTAGCTGCCGTCGCGGGTGTCGACCTTGACCTTGGTGCCGGTCTCGAGGAAGAGCGGGACCTGGATCTCGTAGCCGGTCTCGAGCCGCGCGGGCTTGGTGCCGCCGGTCGCGCGGTCGCCCTGCAGGCCGGGCTCGGTGTACTCGATCAGCAGCTCGACGCTGGCGGGCAGCTCGACGTAGAGGGGGACGCCGTCGTTGACGGCGACGATGGCCTCCTGGTTCTCGAGCATGAAGTTCGAGGCCTCGCCGACGGTGTCGGCCGACACGTGGATCTGGTCGTAGGTCGACGAGTCCATGAAGACGAAGTCGTTGCCGTCCTTGTAGAGGTACTGCATGTCGCGCTTGTCGACGTTGGCCGTCTCGACCTTGGTGCCGGCGTTGAACGTGCGGTCGACGACCTTGCCCGAGAGGACGTTCTTGAGCTTGGTGCGCACGAAGGCGCCACCCTTGCCGGGCTTGACGTGCTGGAACTCCACCACCGACCAGAGCTGGCCGTCGATGTTGAGCACCATGCCGTTCTTCAGGTCGTTCGTGGTGGCCACGTGCAGCTACGTCCTTCGTCAGACAGTGGGGGGG
>JBQCDV010000015.1:0-4737 GCA_051960855.1 Actinomycetales bacterium | reverse complement strand
AGGCGGGGGCCGCCGCGACTCCGCCGCCGATCTCGAGCAGCGCGAGGGTCCCGAGGCTCCAGGCCCAGGAGGGTGCCGTGGCCGGGAGACCGGCTGCGCGAGTGACGCGTTGGTCGAGCAGCTCCATGAGCACACAGCCGGCTGCCGTGCACGCGGCCGCGCCCAGCAGCACGACCAGGGTCGCCGCATCCGTGCCCTTGGCCCGGTGGGCGAGCCCGAGCACCGCACCGAAGCAGCCGAGCGCCAGCCCCACCGTGACCAGCGCCACCGAGGCGATGCGCAGCGGGGAACGAGGGAGCGTTCGAGCCATGGCGTGGGCGCCCCCGGCAGGGGTGTCGGGACCGGATCCTGCGGAGCCGGCTGCTGAGGCAGGAGTGCTGGGCGTGTCGGACACGCCGGGCGACTACCCGGGTAGGGGACCGCGCACGCGCGTCGCCAAGACGAGCGTGACGACCGCGACCACGAGCAGGCACGCGCCGAGCATGTGCAGGGCCACGAGCAGCGGTGGGACTCCCGTGAAGTACTGGAGGTAGCCGAGGGCACCCTGGGCGACCTCGACGGCCACTACGGTGCCGGCAGCACGCCGCAGCCGGGCCACCTCGTCCGGCTGGGATCCGGCGTAGGGGAAGCGCGCGAGCACGAGCGCGGCGATGGACAGGCCGACGAGCAGGAGGACGGCGTCGGCGTGCAGCTGGCTCATCGCGGCGACGTCGAGCCCCGTCCGGTGGGCGTGGGCGTCGCCGGCGTGCGGACCGGAGCCCGTGACGACGGCGCCGAGGTAGAGCACACCAGCACTCAGGGCCAGGGCGCCGAGGGCCAGCGGTCGCATGGCCGGATGCCCGACCCGCCGCGGCGGCGCATCGCCTTCCCGGGTGCGCCGCACGAGCACGGCCGCGAGCCCCACCAGCACCGTCGAGCACAGGAAGTGCAGCATCACGACCCAGGGGTTGAGCTGGGTGAGCACCGTGATGCCACCGATGACGGCTTGCGCGGGGATGCCGAGCAGCAGGGCGATCGACAGCAGCAGCGGGTCGCGACGCCGGTGCCCGGTCTCATCGCGCGCCAGGACGGCGGCCACGAGGGTCGCCAGGGCGATGGCCACGAGTACGCCGTTGAAGAGCCGGTTGCCGAACTCGATGTAGCCGTGGATGCCGTAGGCGGGGGTGTTGGTGAAGGAGTCGTCGGTGCACCGCGGCCAGGTGGGGCAGCCGAGACCGGAGCCGGTCAGCCGCACGGCTCCACCGGTGACGACGATGCAGACGTTGATCACGACGCTCGCAACGGCGAGCCGCGGCAGCCAGTCTCTGGCGAGGGCGGTGGTGCGGGGACGCCGACGCGTGGGCCGGGTCGGAGACAGGACGACCATCGTCACTCCCACCGGAAGGTCCGCGCGGCCAGCGCCACCGCGACGACGGCCCAGGCGGCGAGGATCGCCAGCGGTCCCCACGGCACGACGGCGCCGTGCTGCAGGGTCGCCCGCAGACCGTTGGTGAGAGCGGCCGACGGCAACCACGACAGCGCGGCGGCGGCGCCATCGGGCAGGCGGTCGAGGGGGACCACCATGCCCCCGCCGGCCAGCAGGAGCAGCCAGGCGAGGTTGGCCGCGGCCAGTGTCGCCTCGGCGCGCAGCAGCCCGGCCAGCAGCATGGCGAGGCCGAGGAACGCGGCCGTGCCGAGGAGCAGCACGGGGAGGGCTCCCACGAGCGGCGCCGTCGGTTGCCACCCGACGGCGAGGGCCGCGGCGGCGATGACGACGATCTGCAGGACCTCGATGCCCAGGACGCACAGCACCTTGCCCAGGATCAGCCCGGTGCGCGGCAGGGGACTGGCGCCAAGCCGCTTGAGGACGCCATAGCGACGGTCGAAGCCGGTGCCGATCGCCTGCGCGGTGAAGGCCGTCGACATCACAGCGAGGGCGATCACGCCCGGCGTGACGATGTCGATGCGCCGCCCGGCGCCGAGCTCGATGACGCCGACCTCGCTGACGCCGAAGAGCACGAGCAGCGGGATGACGAGGGCGAGCACGAACTGCTCGCCGTTGCGCAGCAGCAGCTTCGTCTCGAACGACGCCTGTCGCGCCACCATGCGCGCGAACGGCGCGGCTCCGGGGGCCGGGGCGAAGGTGCCGCTCACCGCAGCTGCCGACCGGTCAGCTCGAGGAAGACGTCCTCGAGCGTGCGGCGCTCCAGCCGGAGCCCGTCGGGCATCACTCCGTGCGCCGCGCACCACGTCGTGACGGTGGCCAGCAGTTGCGGGTCGATCGTGCCCGTGACGACGTACGCCCCAGGCGTCGTCTCGGTGACCTCCGCGCCCCAGGGCAGTGCCTGGCGCAGCGAGGCAAGGTCGAGCCGTGCCGGCGCAGTGAAGCGAAGGGTCTGGTCGTCGCCCGAGCGGGTCAGCTCCTCGGGTGTGCCGGTGGTGACGACGGCACCCCGGTCGATAACCACGACCTCGTCGGCGAGGCGCTCGGCCTCCTCGAGGTAGTGCGTCGTGAGGACGACGGTGACGCCGTCGGCGCGGAGCTCACGGATGAGCTCCCACGTCGCGTGCCGAGCCTGCGGGTCCAGCCCTGCGGTCGGCTCGTCGAGGAAGACGAGCTCGGGGCGGCCGACGACCGCCAGAGCCAGAGAGAGGCGCTGCTTCTGCCCACCGCTGAGCCGCCGGTAGGGCGTGCGGCCGCAGGAGGCGAGGCCGAGTCGATCGACCAGGGCCGGGACGTCGAGGGGGTGAGCGTGCAGCGAGGCGACGTGTCGGAGCATCTCGACGGCGCGGGCGCCGGAGTAGACGCCGCCCGACTGGAGCATGACCCCGACCCGGGGCCGGAGCCGCTCGCCGTGCCGGGCGGGGTCGAGGCCGAGCACCGACACGCGTCCGGCGGCGGGACGTCGGAAACCCTCGCAGCACTCGATGGTGGAGGTCTTGCCCGCGCCGTTGGGCCCCAGCAGCGCGGTCACGGTGCCCGAGGTGACGGCGAGCGTGAGCCCGTCGACCGCGACGAGCTCGCCGTAGCGAACGACGAGGCCGTCGATCTCGACTGCGGCCGCTGACACGTCCTCAGTCTAAGGAGCACGAGAGGCTGCCACCCCTCGGCCGAGCGCTGGTGGGCGACCGGCCAGGCGTGATCTGCCACACGCCGCCACGGTTTGCGGCCGCCCCGGTAATTGCGTGACACTGATGTTGTGGAATTCGAGGATCGGGCCGAGGACCGCACGCGGGCGCGTGTGGCCCGCTCGGTGCTCGAGCACGGGCCGTCGACGGCGGCCGCGCTCGCCGAGCGGCTCTCGCTCACTCCGGCTGCGGTGCGTCGGCACCTGGACGCTCTCGTCACCGAGGGTGTTCTCGAGAGCCGCGAGCCTCGCCTCACCGCCTCCGGCCGCGGTCGGGGCCGCCCCGCTCGCGTCTTCGCGCTCACCAGCGCTGGTCGTGACCGCTTCCACCACGCCTACGACGACCTCGCCGTGACGGCGCTGCGCTACCTCGCCGAGGTGCAGGGCAAGGACGCCGTTCTCGACTTTGCCCGGGCTCAGGTCGCGCCCCTCGAAGCCCGGCATAGCGAGCGGCTCGCACACGTTGCGCCTGACAGCAGGGCGCGCGTGCTGGCCGAGGCGCTCTCCGGAGACGGTTACGCGGCCTCCGTGTCCGCCTCCCCGTCGGGCGACGGCGAGCAGCTGTGCCAGCATCACTGCCCGGTCGCGCACGTGGCCGCGCAGTTCCCGGCGCTGTGCGAGGCCGAGACCGAGGTCCTCGCGCGGCTGCTGGGCACGCACGTCCAGCGTCTCGCCACCATCGCCCACGGCGACGGGATCTGCACCACGCACGTCCCACGTTCGTCCAGCACGTCCCGTTCGTCCAGCACGCTCCGTTCGTCCAGCACGCACGCACGCACCCACGCAGAGGGGCAGGTTTCATGACCAGCACCGTCCATCCCGAGCTCGAGGGCCTCGGCCGCTACGAGTACGGCTGGGCCGACAGCGACGCCGCCGGCGCCGCTGCTCAGCGCGGCCTGTCTGAGGCTGTCGTCCGGGACATCTCGGCGAAGAAGGGCGAGCCGGACTGGATGCTCGACCTGCGCCTCAAGGGACTGCGGCTCTTCGAGAAGAAGCCGATGCCGTCGTGGGGTGCCGGGCTCGAGGGCATCGACTTCGACAACATCAAGTACTTCGTGCGGTCGACCGAGAAGCAGGCAGCCAGCTGGGACGAGCTGCCCGAGGACATCAAGCGCACCTACGACACGCTCGGCATCCCGGAGGCGGAGAAGCAGCGCCTCATCGCCGGTGTCGCGGCCCAGTACGAGTCCGAGGTCGTCTACCACCAGATCCGCGAGGACCTGGAGGAGAAGGGCGTCATCTTCGTCGACACCGACACGGGCCTGCGCGAGCACGAGGACCTGTTCCGCGAGTACTTCGCGTCGGTGATCCCCGCCGGTGACAACAAGTTCGCGGCGCTGAACACCGCCGTCTGGTCGGGTGGCTCGTTCATCTACGTCCCGCCGGGCGTGCACGTCGACATCCCGCTGCAGGCCTACTTCCGGATCAACACCGAGAACATGGGCCAGTTCGAGCGGACGCTGATCATCGCCGACGAGGGCTCCTACGTGCACTACGTCGAGGGCTGCACCGCGCCGATCTACAAGTCCGACTCGCTGCACTCCGCGGTCGTCGAGATCGTCGTGAAGAAGAACGCCCGGGTGCGCTACACGACCATCCAGAACTGGTCGAACAACGTGTACAACCTGGT
>JBQCDV010000014.1:0-36254 GCA_051960855.1 Actinomycetales bacterium | reverse complement strand
CTCCGCCGAGGGCACGACCCAGATCGAGACGCCCTCGCCGCGTCGGGTGTAAATGTCGCGCGCGTTCTCGATCGCCATCTCGGCGTCAACCGCATGCACGCTGCCGACGTGCGCGTGATGCAAACCGTTGCGGCTGCGGATGAAGACCTCCCACAGCGGCCAGTTCTTCTCTGTCATGTGCGCGCCTTGGGAGTGGCGTCCAGGACGCGTTCCTTCGCCTGGTGTTCCTTGGCATTGCGCTTGCTCGCGTGGGCGGTTGCGGCTTCGCGCACCCAGGCACCGTCTTCGTGTGCGCGACGGCGATGTGCCATGCGCTGCGTGTTGCACGGCCCTTCGCCACGCAACACGGCCGCGAACTCATCCCAGTCGGGCTCGCCGAAGACGTAGTGGCCGGTGGTTTCGTCGTACCGAAGCTCCTCGTCGGGGATCCGCAGCCCGAGGAACTCTGCCTGCGGTGCGGTCGCGTCGACGAACTTCTGCCGCAGCTCATCGGTGGAGAAGCGCTTGATCTTCCACTTCATCGACTGCTCGCCGTGCACCGAGTCGGTGTCGTGCGGGCCGAACATCATCAGCGACGGCCACCACCAGCGGTTGAGCGCGTCCTGCGCCATCGCCTTCTGCGCGTCGGTGCCGCGCGACAACGTCAGCATGATCTCGAAGCCCTGCCGCTGGTGGAAGGACTCCTCCTTGCAGATGCGCGTCATCGCCCGGGCGTAGGGGCCGTAGGAGCAGCGGCAGAGGGGGACCTGGTTGACGATCGCCGCGCCGTCGACGAGCCACCCGATGGCACCCATGTCGGCCCAGGTGAGGGTCGGGTAGTTGAAGATGCTGGAGTACTTCTGCCGGCCGGCGTGCAGCAGGTCGAGCAGCTCCTCGCGGCTGGCACCGAGCGTCTCGGCAGCCGAGTAGAGGTAGAGCCCGTGGCCGGCCTCGTCCTGCACCTTCGCCAGCAGGATCGCCTTGCGCCGCAGGCTCGGTGCCCGCGAGATGAAGTTGCCCTCCGGCTGCATCCCGATGATCTCGGAGTGCGCGTGCTGGGCTATCTGACGGATGAGTGTCTTGCGATAGGCCTCGGGCATCCAGTCCCGCGGCTCGATGCGCTGGTCGGCCTCGATCGTGGCGGCGAAGGCGGACTCGAGCTCCTCCGGGCCGGCCGCCGCCTCGATGCGCTCACCTAGGTCGTTGCCGTACACACTCGCCTCCGGCAGGCTCGTCCCGACAGTCCTTCCAGCGTAGGCACCGGTGTGACAGGTGTCCAGCCGACCGGCGGCCTGACTGTCACACCCGCCGCTGGCGAGCCCTCGGGGCGGCTCAGCCCAGCGCCGTGTGCCACCGCTGCTGGGACACCTGCTGGGACACCTGCTGGCCGTCCCCCGACGCCTCGGCCTCTCCCCCGTCAAGGGCGAGCGTCCGGGTGGCACCGTCGACCGCCCAGCCCGCGATCGCGAGGAAGCGCCCCGCGTCCGCCTCGGTGTTGAGCAGCCAGGTGACGAGCAGAGCGTCCCGGTCGGGCGCGAGGTCGGCGGCGACAGCGGGACGGACGGTGTCGGCGACAGCCTGCAGCAGCCGCGAGCCGTGTCCGCGCCTCCGGGCCGACGGCGCGACGAGCAGCTCGTTGACCTCGGTGTCGGTGCGGGGGTCGAGGTCAGGGTCGGCCGCGGGAGCCAGCGACACGAGACCGACGACGCGTGGGCCCTCGAGAGCGACCAGTGCTTGGTGCCGGCGCGAGGGCGCGGTGCGGATCGCCTCCTCCCACTCCGCTGCCAGGGCCTCGGGGGTCAGGCCGGCGAGCACGGGCGCCGGCAGCAGGCTCGCGTAGCGCTCCCGCCACACGTCGGCTTGCAGCGCGGCGAGGGCGGGGACGTCGTCGAGGCGGGCAGGCCGGACCGAGACGTCGGCGGTGGGCATCATGAGGAGGACCTTCCGCCGGCGCGTTCCAGGGCGATCGCGCGCCGCATAGCCTGGCGCGCCCGCGGCCGGTCACCAGCGGCGTCGTAGGCCGTCGCGAGGTGGAACCAGTGCCGCCAGTCCACGGGGTCGGACTCCACCTGCTGCTGCACGACGGCGAACGCCTCGTCCGCGGCAGCGCGGTCGATGCGGCCGCGCTCGTCACGCGGCAGGTCATCGACGGGCAGCTGCCCGTCGGCCTCGAGCTGTCGGGCCAGGCGCTCGGTCGAGGCACCGAAGCGGACCTCGAGCCCGATGAACCAGGCCGCGATCAGCGGCAGCCCGATCACGCCGAGCCCGAGCAGGACACCCGCGACGCTCCCCTGCTCGACGAGCAGGACACCGCGCCACCCGACAGTGACGAGGTAGAAGGCGAGCACGACCAGCAGCACGATCGTGACGCGGCGGGCGGTCATGGGCGCCTGCTAGGCCGGCAGGTCGAGCAGGTGCTCGAGCCCGACGGTGAGACCCGGGCGACGGACGACCTCGCGGACCGCGAGCAGCACGCCGGGCATGAACGACGCCCGGTCCAGCGAGTCGTGGCGCAGCGTCAGGACCTCCCCGGGCGAGCCGAGCAGGACCTCCTCCGAGGCGGTGAGCCCACGGAGGCGCACGGCGTGGACGTGGACGTCCTCGACAACGGCGCCCCGCGCGGCCAGGTCTCCCGATCGCGTGGCGTCCGGGGAAGCGGGGCGGCCAGCGTGCCGGCGGGCGGCGGCGACGGCGTCGGCAGTGTGGCGGGCGGTGCCGCTGGGGGCGTCGACCTTGTCGGGGTGGTGCAGCTCGACGATTTCGACCGACTCGAAGAACGGCGCGGCCATCGCGGCGAACCGCATGAGCAGCACAGCTCCGATGCCGAAGTTGGGCGCGACGACCACGCCGAGCTCGTGACCCGCCCGGCGGACCTCGTCGAGCCAGCCGCGGATCGTGTCCAGCTCGCTGGCGCCGAGGCCGGAGGTGCCGATGACCACGTGGGCGCGGGCTTCCAGCAAGGCATGGCGGACGGTGTCCATGACGACGTCGGGCCGCGTGAAGTCGACGACGACCTGGGCGCGCGATTGCTCCAGCGTGCCGAAACCGTCCCCCCGACCGAGGCGGGCGACCAGGTCGAGATCGGAGGCTGCCTCGACCGCCTGGCAGGTCTGGCTGCCCATCCGCCCGCTCGCGCCGACGACGGCGACGCGCAGCGCTGCGTCGTTCGTGCTCACCTGACCATCCTGCCGCACCCGCCCCCCACGCCGACGCCCCGCCTCCCTCCGAAGGGAGGGGGCGGGGCGTCGTTCGCGCTGGGCGAGCGTGGGGGCGGGTCAGGCGACGTTCTTGGTCGAGCCGTTGGCGAACAGGCTCATCCAGGTCCGCCACTGCACAGTGCCGTTGTCGTAGGGAATGGCGTGGTGCTGCTGGAAGCGGACGACGGCCGCGCGGGTCTGGCTGTCGTAGCGCCCGGTGTAGGACACGCCGTAGCCGTTGGCGCGCAGGCGCTCCTGGATGATCAGCGCGCCGCTGCCCGAGGTCTGCGGCCACGGGTTCAGCACCGGGACGGCGCTGGGCGCGGGTCGCACGACGTAGCCCATGAGGTGCGAGGTGTAGAGCGGGGCGATCTTGACGACGTCGCCCGTGTGCGGGGCCTCGAGGACGCGGTTCTTCGACAGCCACAGGGCCACGTGGTAGATCGAGCTCGGCGAGCTGGTGTTGCTGGCCCAGAAGACGAGGTCGCCCGGCTGCGCCTGGGAGATCGGGTAGCGCTTGCCGGCGTACCACTGGTCACGTGAGGTGCGGGGCAGGTTCACCCCGGCGGCGCGGTAGGCGGCTCCGGTCAGGCCGGAGCAGTCGAAGGAGTACGGGCCGGTGGAGCCGTAGACGTAGGGGTCGCCCAGCTGCTGCATCGCGTAGCTGATGGCGGTGGACGCCGGAGACCAGGTCGCGGCGTGCGCGGCGGGACCGGAGTGCACGCCGACGAGGCCGGCGAGGGCGGTCACGGTGGCGGCGACGAGAGCGAGGGCACGGCGGGTGACGGTGGGACGGAGCGCGATGCTCCCCCGCTGGCCCCGGTGCAGGGGCGTGCGGGCAGGCCGGAAGGACCGGAATGCGGACATGCGAAAAACCTCCGCACGCCTGCGGAGAGGACCACTGTCGGGTTCGGGCAGGAGGTAGCCCGGCCGCCTACGGCGGCTTCACCCCAAGGAACGGCGCTGTCGCGTCGTCCCGTCGTGCGTGTGGTTCCCCACTCCTGCCCGGCTTCGCTGTCGGATGCGACCAGCAGCACGGGCAGGACTCGGCGTTGCTGCGGGCCGTCGACCGGATGGTCGAAACGTCAGGGACGCGGGGAGACTTTGTCACACCTCAAACCCCCGAACGGGGATTTCTCCGGGGCGTGTGAAGAGGTTCACCCGGTCGGTGGAGACATTCCCGGCGGCGCTGGGTCATCTGCACCACCACCATCAGCACACCGGGGCCAGCCGGCCGCCCACAGCTCCCTCCCGGTCAGGACTGTCGGTAGTCGCGCACCTTCTTCGCCTCTGGGTCGTAGCACTTGTCCCCGGCGATGTCGCTCGGGACGTCGTAGCGCTGCAGCATCGGGCACTCCCAGATGTCCTGCGTGCCGGCGATCTCCTTCCACTGCCCACCCACGGTCGCCCACAGCGCGTGATACCCGCCGCAGTCATTCACCCCGCCGGTGGCATAGCCGTCCGCCCGGACGGCTTCGACGATGACGCCGACAGCGGCGGCGTCGCAGGTCGGGGCGGTCGTCGACGTGAGCTTCCTGACGATCCCCGCAACGAACTTCTTGAACGACTCGGGGGCACCGTCGAGCTTGCTGACGTCAGACGGCTGATGCACCTCCACGCCCGGCGACTCCCCTCCGGCGTAGGCGATGACGACCGGGCTGGTCGAGGCCGGACGGGAGGAGGTGCTTGGAGTCTCGGGGTGCGTCGCGCCGGTTGAGTGGGTCGGTGCAGAGGAAGTGGCCTCAGCAGACATCGGCCCAGAGGCCCGGGGCTCAGAGGCCGGGGGCTCAGAGGCCGGGGGCTCAGAAGTTGTGGCCTCAGGAGTGGTCGCCGGCGACGTGAGCGGCAGCCCCGACGTGAGCGGAGACGCCGACGTGGAGGACGACGGTGCCGACGGCGAGCCGCCGACGGCCGCGTCCTGCGCATCGCCCCCGCATCCGGTGAGGACGGTGGCCGCGAGGAAGGCACCGGCGATGGCGTACACGGAACGAGGACGGGCAGGCATGTCTCCCCCATCAGGGCGGTCAGCACGATCCGGACAGGACGCCGGCGACCCTTGCGCTGGCGCTTGTTGCCCTCGTAACACGCCCCGGTACAGCGGCGAGGTTGCACGAGGATGACGGCGACTCCCGGGAGCCCTCCCCCTCGCATGAGGCAGCCGGCCGCCCCCAGAGGGACGACCGGCTGTGCTCTGCTCTGCTGTGCCCTGCTGCTCTGCTAGGCGAGGACCTTCTCCTGCAGGGGGCCGACGGCGGCGACCGCGGTGGCCTGTGGCAGCACAGCCGCGGCCACCTCGGCGATGTCGTCCGCTGTCACCTGGGCGACACGGGTCAGGACGTCGTCCACGCTGAGCAGGTCGCCGTGGGACAGCTCGCTCTTGCCGATGCGGCTCATGCGCGAGCCGGTGTCCTCCAGACCCAGGACCATGCCGCCACGCAGCTGCCCCTTGCCCCGCTCGAGCTCCTCGGCACTGATGCCGTGAGCGGCGACGTCGGCGAGCTGCTCGCGCACCAGGTCGACCACAGCTCCGGCCCGTGCCGGCTGGCAGCCGACGTAGACGCCGAACAGTCCCGCGTCGGCGAACTGCTGGGTGTAGCTGTAGACACTGTAGGCCAGGCCGCGCTTCTCCCGGACCTCCTGGAAGAGCCGCGAGCTCATGCCGCCGCCGAGGGCTGCGTTGAGGACGCCGAGGGCGAAGCGCCGCTCGTCATTCCGGTCGAGCGCAGGTCCCCCGACGAGCAGGTGCGCCTGCTCGGTCTTGCGCTTGACCAGCCGCACGTCCGAAGCCCGGCGCAGGACCGAGTCCCGGCCGCTGCGGGGCGGGCGGGGCCGGCGGTCGCCGGTCTCGAACCCCGTCCCCCGCAGTGCCTTGCGGACGTGCCGCACGACAGTGGCGTGGTCGAGAGCGCCGGCCGCCGCGATGACGAGATTGTCCGGCTGGTAGCGGCGCCGGTAGTAGCCCGACACCGCGGCACGCGTCATGGACGTGATGGAGTCGACCGTGCCGAGGATCGGACGCCCGAGCGGCGAGTCGCCCAGCACGAGCTGGCCGAACTGCTCATGAACGACGTCCGTCGGGTCGTCGTCGTGCATCGCGATCTCCTCGAGCACGACGCCGCGCTCGGCGTCCACGTCCTCACTGCGGATCACCGAGCTCGTCACGACGTCGGTCAGGACGTCGACGGCCAGCGGCAGGTCCTCGTCCAGCACGCGGGCGTAGAAGCAGGTGTACTCCTTGCCCGTGAACGCGTTGATCTCGCCGCCGACGGCGTCGATCGCGCTGGAGATATCCAGCGCGCTGCGACGCCGGGTGCCCTTGAAGAGCAGGTGCTCGAGGTAGTGCGCGGCACCGGCGAGGCGCGGGGCCTCGACACGCGACCCGACGCCCACCCAGTAGCCGAGCGCCACCGAGCGCAGAGCCGGCACGCTCTCGGTGATGACGCGCACGCCGCCGGGCAGCACGGTGCGGCGGATGACGCCCGCCCCGTCACTGCCCGGGGCGAGCGTCAGCGTCGAGCCGACGCGCTGCGCGTCTGCGCGAGGCGTCACTCAGCGGCCGCGGTCGCGGCGGCGTCAGCAGCAGCGGCGGAGTCCGAGCTGTCAGCTGCGTCACCCTCGCCCTCGACGACCGGAATCAGCGAGAGCTTGCCGCGCTGGTCGATCTCGGCGATCTCCACCTGCAGCTTCTGGCCGACCTGCACGACGTCCTCGACGTTCTCGACGCGCTTGCCGCCGGCGATCTTGCGCAGCTGCGAGATGTGCAGCAGGCCGTCCTTGCCGGGCAGCAGCGAGACGAACGCACCGAACGACGTCGTCTTGACGACGGTGCCGAGGTAGCGCTCGCCGACCTCGGGCTGCGTCGGGTTGGCGATGCCGTTGATCATCGTGCGGGCAGCCTCCGCGGCCGGCCCGTCGGCGGCACCGATGTAGATCGTGCCGTCGTCCTCGATCGTGATGTCGGCGCCGGTGTCGTCCTGGATCTGGTTGATCATCTTGCCCTTGGGGCCGATGACCGCGCCGATCTGGTCGACGGGGATCTTGATGGTGATGATGCGCGGAGCGAACGGCGACATCTCGTCGGGTGCGTCGATGGCCTCGAGCATCACGTCGAGGATGTGCAGCCGGGCCTCGCGGGCCTGGGTCAGCGCGCCGGCCAGCACCGAGGCGGGGATGCCGTCGAGCTTGGTGTCCAGCTGGATGGCGGTGACGAACTCCTTGGTGCCGGCCACCTTGAAGTCCATGTCGCCGTAGGCATCCTCGGCGCCGAGGATGTCGGTCAGCGCCGCGTAGGAGGTCTCGCCGTCGACGGTGTCCGACACCAGGCCCATGGCGATGCCGGCGACCGGCGCGCGCAGCGGCACACCGGCGTTGAGCAGCGACATCGTGGACGCGCAGACCGAACCCATCGAGGTCGAGCCGTTGGAGCCGAGCGCCTCGCTGACCTGCCGGATCGCGTAGGGGAAGTCCTCGCGGCTGGGCAGCACGGGCAGCAGCGCCCGCTCGGCCAGAGCGCCATGGCCGATCTCGCGGCGCTTCGGGGAGCCCACACGGCCGGTCTCGCCGGTGCTGTAGGGCGGGAAGTTGTAGTTGTGCATGTAGCGCTTGCGCGTCTCGGGGTTGAGCGTGTCGAGCTGCTGCTCCATGCGCAGCATGTTCAGCGTCGTGATGCCCAGGATCTGGGTCTCGCCGCGCTCGAACAGCGCCGACCCGTGCACGCGCGGCACGACCTCGACCTCGGCGGACAGGGGCCGGATGTCGCGCAGGCCACGGCCGTCGATGCGCACCTTGTCGCGGAGGATCCGCTGGCGCACGACCTTCTTGGTCAGCGCGCGCAGGGCGCCGCCGATCTCCTTCTCACGTCCGGCGAACTGCTCGCCGACCCGCTCGTAGGCCAGCTCCTTGATGCGGTCGAGCTCGGCCTCGCGCTCCTGCTTGCCCGCGATCGTCAGCGCGGTGGACAGCTCACCCTCGACGGCGGCGGCGACGGCGTCGAACACGTCGGGCTGGTACTCGAGGAAGACGGGGAACTCCGAGGTCGGCTTGGCGGCCTTCTCCGCGAGCTCGGCCTGCGCGCGGCAGAGCTCGGCAATGAAGGGCTTGGCGGCCTCGAGGCCCTGGGCGACGACCTCCTCGGTGGGGGCGGTGCGGCCCTCACCCTTGACGAGGTTCCACGCGCTCGTGGTGGCCTCCGCCTCGACCATCATGATCGCGACGTCACCGGACTCGACGACGCGGCCGGCCACGACCATGTCGAAGACAGCCGCCTCGATCTGCTCGTGGGTCGGGAACGCCACCCACTGGTCGCCCTGGTCGTCGCTGATCAGCGCAACGCGGACGCCGCCGATCGGGCCGGAGAAGGGCAGCCCCGCCAGCTGGGTGGACAGGGACGCGGCGTTTATCGCGACGACGTCGTACAGGTCACGCGGGTGCAGCGCGAGGACGGTCACGACGACCTGGACCTCGTTGCGCAGGCCCTTGACGAAGGTCGGGCGCAGCGGGCGGTCGATGAGCCGACAGGTCAGGATGGCGTCCTCGGACGGCCGGCCCTCGCGGCGGAAGAACGAGCCGGGGATGCGCCCGGCGGCGTACATCTTCTCCTCGACGTCGACTGTCAGGGGGAAGAAGTCGAACTGCTCCTTGGGCGCCTTCGACGCCGTCGTGGCCGAGAGGAGCATCGTCTCCTCGTCGAGGTAGGCCACGGCCGAGCCTGCCGCCTGGCGGGCGAGACGCCCGGTCTCGAAGCGGATGGTGCGGGTGCCGAAACGACCGTTGTCGATCGTCGCGACGGACTGCTGGGGGTCAAGACCCTCCATGCGGGTCCTCCATTCCTGGGAAGGAACGGCGCGACCTCGAGTGGTCACCTCGCGACGCGAGGCGCAGCCGGCTGGTGTCGGTGGGCGGCCGGTCTTCGATCGAGACGCCCGGGGCTTGAGAGCGCTGCTGTCGCAGGCGCTCGAGGTCCGGACATCACTACCGAGGACCGGCGAGGACCGACGTGGCCGGCGAGACCGATGGCCTCGAGCCGAGCCGTTCGGAGATGTTCTGTTAGGCGTGCCGTACAACGGCGAAGAGCGGCCCCCGAGGACCGGGGACCGCTCCCCTGCAGCAGGACGTCAGCGGCGCAGACCGAGGCGCTCGATGAGCTGCCGGTAGCGGTTGATGTCCTTCTTGGCGAGGTACTGCAGCAGCCGCCGACGGCGGCCGACGAGCAGCAGGAGGCCACGACGGCTGTGGTGGTCGTGCTTGTGGTACTTCAGGTGCTCCGTCAGGTCCGCGATCCGCTTGGACAGCAGCGCGACCTGCGCCTCGGGAGAGCCGGTGTCGCCCTCGGAGGTGCCGTACTCGGCAAGGATGGACTTCTTGGTGTCGGTGTCGAGCGCCATGCGCTGGTCTCCCGGGAGTCTGTGAGCGCCCACGGTCCTCAACACATGGGCAGGCGTGCCTCACACCGGTGGAACACCGGCTCGGTCAGGCTATCAGCCGGCCGTGTCTCGCCCGAAATCCGCCGCCTGGCCCTCGGCCGCCCCTCGGAGCAGGTCGCGCGAGGTGTCGACATCCTGGGCCATCTGCTCGAGCAGTGCGTCGACGGTGTCGAAGCGCAGCGTGTCGCGCAGCCGGGCCACGAAGTCGTAGGCGATGTGCTCCCCGTAGAGGTCGAGGTCGTTGCGGTCCAGCGCATAGCCCTCGACCCGCCGCTGCTGGCCGTCAAAGGTGGGGTTGGTCCCGATCGAGATGGCAGCGGGAAGCCGCGCGCCGTCGGCCCGGACGAGCCACCCGGCGTAGACGCCGTCGGCGGGGATCAGCGCTGCGCTGTCGCTGGCCAAGTTGGCCGTGGGGTAGCCGATCTCGCGGCCACGGTGGTCGCCGTGCACCACTTCGCCCTCCACCCGGAACGCCCGCCCGAGCACAGCAGCTGCACCCGCGACGTCGCCGTTCGCGACGAGACGGCGCACCAGCGTCGACGACCACCGCTCGTCGTCCCCCACAGCCGTGACGGCCACGACGTCGAAGCCGGCGCTGGCCCCCAGCCGTCGCAGCAGCGGCACATCGCCAGCGGCCTTGGCCCCGAAGCGGAAGTCGTCGCCCACCACCACCCGTCGCGCGTGCAGCCGGGAGACCAGGAGCTCTGCGACGAAGTCCTCGGGGCTCTGCCCGGCGCGCTCCCGGTCGAAGGGCAGCACGAGCGCGGCGTCGACGCCGAGCTCCTCCAGCAGCGCCAAGCGGTGCGACAGCGAGGACACCAGCGGCAGGGCGGCGTCGGGACGCAGCACGTGCAGCGGGTGTGGGTCGAAGGTCACGACAACCGACTGCGCGCCCAGCTCGCGCGCGCCGGACACGGCCGCACCGATGACGGCGCGGTGGCCGCGGTGCACCCCGTCGAACACCCCGATGCTCACGACGCTGGGGCCGAAGCCCTCCGGTATCTCCGTGACGTCTCCCCAGCGCAGCACGGGGGCAAGGCTACGGCGCCAGGCCGAGGGGCAGCGGGGCTGGGTGCGCCGGGGCTGGGTGCGCCGGCTCAGCGTCTCCCGCTCAGGTCACGACCGAACGGCGCTGGTGGCGCTGCTCGAGGTGCTCCCCCGCGTCGAGCACGGCGCGCAGCGCTTCGACCGTCGCGACGACGTCGGCATGACTGACGTAGAGCGGCGCGAAGCCGAGCCGCACGATGTCGGGCTCACGGAAGTCGCCGACGACGCGGCGGCTGATCAGCGCCTGCGTGAGGCCGAAGGCCTCCGGGTGCCGCAGCGCGACCTGGCTTCCGCGACGTTCCGGCTGCCGAGAGGTCACGACCTCGACCTCGGGGACGTGGGCGTCGACGAGGTCGAGGAACAGCGACGTCAGCGACAGGCTGCGGGCGCGCACCTGCTCCATCGACAGGTCGTCGAAGACGTCGAGAGCGGCCTCCAGCGAGAGCATCGACAGCAGCGGGGGCGTCCCGTCGCGCATCCGCTCGATGCCTGCCCTCGGCTCGTAGCTGCCCTCCATCGCGAACGGCCGAGCGTGACCGTGCCACCCCGACAGTGGGCTGGCGACCGCGTCGCCGGCGGCGTCGAGGTGTCGCGGGGCGACGTAGAGCCAGGCGGGGGCGCCGGGGCCGCCGTTGAGGTACTTGTAGCCGCAGCCGACGGCGAAGTCGGCGCGGGCGGCCGCCAGCTCGACGTCGACGGCGCCGGCGGCGTGCGAGAGGTCCCACACGACGAGTGCGCCACTGCCCTGCACGGCGGCGGACAGGCCGGGCACGTCCAGCAGCTCGCCGGTGCGGTAGTCCACGACCGACAGCGTGACGGCGAGGACGCGGGCACCGGAGGTCTGCAGGTAGCCGGGGAGCTCTGCGCCCGTCACGCGCTCAACGCTCAGACCGAGCAGCGACGCGACAGCGTCGACGACGTACTGGTCAGTCGGGAACGCTCCCGGCTCGACGACGAGCACATCGCGGGCCTCGCCAGCACCGGCGCGCTGGACGCGGGTCGCGGCCACCAGCACCTTGAAGAGGTTGACGGTGGTGGAGTCGGTGCACAGGACGGCCTCGGGCTCGGCGCCGACGAGACGGGCGATGCGGCGGCCGACCCGGGCGGGGGCGCCCCACCAGTCGGCGGTGTTCCACGACGCGATGAGGTCGCGTCCCCACTGCCGCCGAACGACGTCCTCGACGGCGGCGGGCACGTGCGCCGGCAACGCGCCGAGAGAGTTCCCGTCGAGGTAGACCAGGCCATCCGGCAGGTCGAACCGCCCGCGGACAGCGGCGAGGGGGTCGCGCTCGTCCAGCGCGGCGGCGCGGGCGGCGGCCTCACGCAGCGGAATGCCAGGGCTGGCCGGGTCGGCGGTCGTCGTCATGCCGGGAGAGTAGCCGCGAACACCACCAGGGGACGGGCCGCCTGCTCGTCCTCCTCCACGAGGGCCAGCAGCTCGTTGTCAGGCCCGAAGACGCCAACCGGCCCGGGGCCGAGGCCGGCCGGAGCCAGGCGGCCGCCGTGACGGACGAGCCGGGCCCGCTCGGCATCGACCTCGCGGCGGGGGAACGCCGCTGTCACAGCATCTGTCAGCGAGAGCAGCGGTAGGCGAGGGTGCCCCTCCTCGCCGGCAGCAGGCTCCGGCAGCGGAACAGCCATCGACAGCGGGTAGGGCCCGACGCGCGTGCGTCGCAGCGCGGTGAGGTGGCCTCCGACGCCGAGGTCGACACCGACATCGCGGGCGAGCGCGCGGACGTAGGTGCCGCTGGAGCAGGTGACGCTGACGTCGACGTCGAGGGTCGCCTCGCTGCGCCGGATGTCACGGACGTCAAACCGGCTCACCGTGACTGGGCGCGCGGCGAGCTCGACATCCTCGCCGCTGCGCACCCGCGCGTAGGCGCGCTGACCGTCGACCTTGATGGCGCTGACCGTCGACGGGACCTGCAGGATCGGGCCTCGCAGCCGCGCGACGGCCGCTTCGATCTCGTCGTCGGTCACCGGGAGCAGGCGGGCGCGGTCGGCCGTCTGCGTGACCTCGCCCTCGGCGTCGTCCGTCACAGTGGCCACGCCCAGCCTGACGGTGGCGTCGTAGTCCTTGTCCGTCAGGGCGAGGTGGCCGAGCAGCCGGGTCGCGCGCCCCAGACCGAGCAGGAGGACACCGGTCGCCATCGGGTCGAGGGTGCCGGCATGGCCGACCCGACGCGTCCCCGACAGCCGCCGCACCCGCCCCACGACGTCATGACTCGTCCACCCAGCCGGCTTGTCGACGACGAGAAGCCCCTCGGCGCCGGAGTCGCGGGCGCTGCGAGCGCGGGCCACGGTCAGGACGCAGCGGTCGGCGCGGCACGGTCGGCGTCATCGCTGTCGCCGTGCTCGCTCTCGTCGTGCTCGTCGTGCTCGTCGGCGCCGTCGCTGTCATCTCTGGGGGCGCGGTAGGGGTCGGCCTCCCCCGCGTAGGTGGCGCGGGCCGCCTCGGCGGCGACCGCTGCATCCGCGGCTCGCGCCGCCTTGACGAGGTCGTCGATGCGGCCGGCCGACTCGGGGATGGCGTCGGCGACGAAGGCGAGGGTGGGGGTGTGGCGGACGCCCGTCTGCCGTCCCACCTCGGAGCGCAGGATGCCGCGCGCGCTTTCCAGGGCGGCAGCCGTGTCCGCCCGGGTCTGCTCGTCGCCGTACACCGTGTAGAAGACGGTCGCCTGCTGCAGGTCGTTGGTCACACGGGCATCGGTGACGGTGACGAAGCCCAGTCGCGGGTCCTTGACCCGCGTCTCCAGCGCCTCGGCGACGATGACGCGGATCCGGTCAGCGAGCTTGCGTGCACGGGTGGGGTCGGCCATGGGTGGCTCCTTCGTTGCTAGTCGTCGCTGCCGATGTCGTCGTCATCATCCGGGCGCCAGATGCGGCGTCCCACCGAGAGCACGTCGACCTCGGGATGAGCCGCGAGGAGGCGCTCACAGACGTCGAGGACCTCGCGGGCGTGTCCCGCGTCGGGGGCGACGACGGCGACACCGATGAGGGCACGCCGGTGCAGGTCGTGATGCCCGACCTCGGCGGCCGAGACCGCGTGCCGCCGGACGAGCTCGCTGACGAGGGGACGCACGATGCTGCGCTTGCCCTTCAGCGAGTGGATATCACCGAGAAGCAGGTCGATCGTCAGGCTCCCGACGTACATCCGGTCCTCCCCCAGCCTCTGCCGCACGTCCCCGCCCTCACCCTCACGGCGAGGATCGACGAACGCCGCCCGCGTGGGCGGACGGCGTTCGTCGATGTGCTCGTCGAGCTGCGCGTCCGAAGATCAGACGCGCGGCTTCTCGCGCATCTCGAAGGTCTCGATGACGTCGTCGACCTTGATGTCGTTGAACGACCCGAGGCCGATACCGCACTCGAAGCCCTCGCGGACCTCCGTCGCGTCGTCCTTGAACCGCCGCAGGGACTCCACCGAGAGGTTGTCGTTGACGACGACCCCGTCGCGGATGAGGCGGGCCTTGGCGTTGCGCGTGATGACGCCGCCGCGGACCAGCGCGCCGGCGATGTTGCCGAACTTGCTGGAGCGGAAGACCTCGCGGATCTCCGCCGTGCCGAGCTGCGCCTCCTCGTACTCGGGCTTGAGCAGGCCCTTGAGCGCCGCCTCGACTTCCTCGATCGCCTGGTAGATGACCGAGTAGTAGCGGACGTCGACGCCTTCGCGGTCAGCGAGCTCCCGCGCCTTGCCCTCGGGCCGGACGTTGAAGCCGATGATGATCGCGTCGGAGGCGACGGCGAGGTTGACGTTGTTCTCCGTGATGCCACCGACGCCGCGGTCGATGATGCGGAGGTTGACCTCGTCGCCCACGTCGATCTTGAGCAGCGCGTCCTCGAGCGCCTCGACCGACCCCGAGCCGTCACCCTTGAGGATGAGGTTGAGGGTGTCGACCTTGCTCTTCTCCAGCCAGTCCTCCAGCGAGACCCGCTTGCGGGACTTGGCCAGAGCAGCATTGCGCTCCATCGCCTCACGCTTCTCAGCGATCTGGCGAGCGGTGCGGTCGTCGCTGGTGACCAGGAAGGTGTCACCGGCGCCGGGCACCGAGGTGAAGCCCAGGACCTGCACGGGGCGCGACGGACCGGCGAAGTCCAGGGACTCGCCGTGCTCGTCGAGCATCGCGCGGACGCGCCCGAAGGCGGTGCCGGCGACGATCGCATCACCCACGTGAAGCGTGCCGGACTGCACCAGCACGGTTGCGACAGGACCACGGCCACGGTCGAGGTGTGCCTCGATCGCGACGCCACGCGCCTCGCGGTCGGCGTTGGCCCGCATGTCCAGCGCGGCGTCGGCCGTCAGCAGGATCGCCTCGAGCAGGTCGTCGATCCCCATCCGCTTGAGGGCGGAGATGTCGACGAACATCGTGTCGCCGCCGTACTCCTCGGCCACGAGGTTGTACTCGGTGAGCTGCTGACGGATCTTGGAGGGGTTGGCCCCCTCCTTGTCCACCTTGTTCACCGCGACGACGACGGGGACGTCGGCCGCCTGGGCGTGGTTGAGCGCCTCGATGGTCTGGGGCATCACGCCGTCGTCGGCCGCGACCACCAGGACCGCGATGTCGGTCGACTTGGCACCGCGGGCACGCATGGCGGTGAACGCCTCGTGACCGGGGGTGTCGATGAAGGTGATGGCCCGCTCGACACCCTCGTGCTCGGTCGCGACCTGGTAGGCACCGATGTGCTGCGTGATGCCGCCGGCCTCCTTGCCCGCCACGTTGGTGTCGCGGATGGCGTCCAGCAGCTTGGTCTTGCCGTGGTCGACGTGACCCATGACCGTCACGACCGGAGGCCGCGGGACCAGGGACTCCTCGTCCTCCTCGGCATCGAGGTCGATGTCGAAGGACTCGAGCAGCTCGCGGTCCTCGTCCTCGGGCGAGACGACCTGGATGTCGTAGCCGAGCTCGGCCCCGAGCAGCTGGAAGGTGTCCTCGTCCAGCGACTGGGTCGCAGTAGCCATCTCACCGAGGTGGAACAGCACCGTGACGAGCGAGGCGGGGTTGGCGCCGATCTTGTCGGCGAAGTCCGTCAGCGACGAGCCACGCGCCAGGCGCACGACCGTCGAGCCGTCGCCGCGAGGGACCTGCACGCCGCCGATCGTCGGGGCCTGCATGTTGTCGAACTCTTGACGACGCTGCTTCTTGGACTTGCGGCCACGCGCCGGCTTGCCACCGGGACGACCGAAGGCACCAGCCGTGCCGCCACCGCGACCACGGCCGCCGCCACGGCCGGCGAAACCGCCACCGCCGCCGGGACCGCCCGCGGGACCACCGGGACGGCCGCCGAAGCCGCCACCGCCACCGCCGCCACCAGGGCGACCGGCGAAGCCGCCGGGCGCACCAGGACGACCGCCACCGCGCGCGCCGGGGGCACCGGGACGGCCGGCGCCGCCAGGACCGGGACGACCGACGGCGGGACGCGGCGGCATCATGCCGGGGCTGGGACGCGGGCCACCCGGCCGCGGCGGCATGCCGCCGGGGCTACCGGCACCGGGACCGCCGGCGCCGGGGCCACCGGCACGACCGGTCGGGGCGCCGGGGCGGGGACCGCCCGGACCCTGCGGCCGGGGCATACCGGTGCTGGAGCCGCTGGAGTAGGGGTTGTTGCCGGGACGCGGACCCGCGGGGCGGGGACCGCCCGGACGCTGCATGCCCGTGCTCGCACCCGAGGAGAACGGGTTGTTGCCAGGCCGAGGGCCGGCCGGGCGCGGCGCACCGCCACCGGGCGCCTCAGGGGCACGACGAGCCGCGGTGTCACCGGCGGGCGAGCCGCTGGGGCCACTAGGAGCACCTGCGCCACCGGGGCCACTGGGAGCACCCGGGGCGGCAGGACGCGGAGCGGGACGACCCGGTACGGCGCCGCGAGCGGCCGGAGCCGCAGGGGTCGCCGTGGTGTCCGGACGCGCCGCAGGGCGGGCACCAGGAGTCGGAGTGCCGGGCTGGGCACCGGCCGGTCCTCCTGCGGAGGGCGCAGGCCGGGCGGCACCGGAAGGCGACGGCGCAGAGCCCGCAGACGATGGCGCAGCGGGAGTCGGTGATGGGGACGCCGGACCCGGCGTCGGCGCCGACGGCGCAGCGGGGGTGGGTCGCGCGCCGGCTGGTGCGGCAGGCGACGCGGGACGCGCAGGCGCCGGAGTCGGCGCGCTGGCGGGTGCGGAGGAACCTCCACCGTTGAGGGGGAAGTTCTCCTTCAGCTTCTTGACGACGGGCGCCTCGATCGTGGAGGACGCCGAACGGACGAACTCCCCGAGCTCCTGGAGCTTGGCCATGACGACCTTGCTCTCGACGCCGAACTCCTTCGCGAGTTCGTAGACCCGGACCTTGGCCACATCTCTCCTGTCTTGGTCCGGGCCCTGGATGCCGCTCTCATGGCGGCAGGGCTGGACCGTGGTTACTCGTGGGCAGTCATCGCTGCGTGCTCATCGGGTGACGCTCATCGCTTCACGACCCGCTTCCGACTAGGGACTGTCCTGCTGATGACGGCCGACCATCGGGGTCGGACGCCCGTACCACGGCTACCTGCTCCAGCTCCGAGCGCAGACGCTCGGCGTCGATCTCCGCCCCTGCGGTCAACCGCAAGCCGCGGGTCAAGGCCCGCCGCTGCAGAGCCACCTCGAGGCAGCGCTGGTCGGGGTGCAGCCACACACCCCTGCCCGGCTGTCGGGCACGCTCATCCAGCACGATCAACGTCGTGCCGGCCCGCGAGATTCCGACAAACCGGACCAGGTTGGACCTCGGGGCACGCTGTCGGCAGCCGCAGCAAGTGCGCTGCGGCACATGCTGACGCCCGGACAGCTCCCCGGAGTCCGTCACTCACTCTACCCCGTCGCCTCGGTCGTCCCGACTGCCGTCGTCTCAGTCGGCTCTGCCACGGGCTCTGGTTGGGCGGGCGCGGCGTCCGAGCGGATGTCGATGCGCCAGCCGGTGAGGCGAGCGGCCAGGCGGGCGTTCTGCCCCTCCTTGCCGATGGCGAGCGAGAGCTGGTAGTCCGGAACGACGACGCGGGCGGCGCGGCTCGTCGCGTCGACCACCGTCACGCTGGTGACGCGGGCCGGAGACAGAGCGTTGCCGACGAACGTCGCCGGGTCCGGCGAGTAGTCGATGATGTCGATCTTCTCGCCCTGCAACTCAGCCATCACTGTGCGCACCCGCTGGCCCATCGGGCCGATGCACGCGCCCTTGGCATTGACCCCCGACGAGGTCGACGCCACGGCGATCTTGGTGCGATGCCCAGCCTCGCGAGCGATAGCCGCGATCTCGACGGTGCCATCGGCGATCTCGGGCACTTCCAAGGCGAACAGGCGCTTGACGAGGTTGGGGTGGGTGCGCGAGAGGGTCACCTGCGGACCGCGGGGCCCCCTCCGGGCGGAGACGACGTAGCAGCGCAGCCGGGAGCCGTGCTGGTAGCTCTCCCCCGGCACCTGCTCCGTCTGCGGCAGCAAGCCCTCGAAGTCGCCGATCTTGACGAGGACGTCGCGCGGGTTGCTGCCCTGCTGGACGACGCCGGAGACGATGTCGCCCTCCCGGCCCGCGAACTCCCCCAGCACCTGCTCGTCGGCGAGCTCCCGGAGCCGCTGGACGATGACCTGCCTGGCCGTGGTTGCGGCCACCCGACCAAAGCCGGACGGGGTGTCGTCGTACTCCCCGACCTTGTCCCCGTCGTCGTTGAGCTCGGCGGCCCACACGGTCACGTGGCCGGTCTTGCGGTCGAGCTCCACGCGCGCCCTGGTCTTGGCGCCCTCGGTGTGCGAGTACGCCACGAGCAGGGCCTGCTCGATGGCGCGCACCAAGGTCTCGAGCGGGACCTCGCGCTCGCGCTCCAACGAGCGCAGTGCGCTCATGTCGATGTCCATGTCAGACCTCGGCCTCCTCGTCCTGGTCGAGCTCATCGTCTGAGTAGTCGTCGGCTGACTCGTCGTCTGAGTCGTCGCCTGAGTAGCCATCGACTGACTCTTCGTCGACTGACTCGTCGTCGGAGTCCGGCCGACCGAACTCGATCTGCACCTTGCCCTCGCCCAGCCGCCCCCAAGGAACGTGGACAGATCCGTCCGCGGCAGGCGCGTCGTCGGCGCCAGCAAGGGCGGCCGTCGCCATGGCCAGCTGCCGCTTGCTCGGCTTCTGGCCGGGCTTGCGCGCGGAGTCATCCGGCTGCGGCTCGAAGGTGACGCCGCCGTCGTCGACGGCGAGGATGCGAGCGACGACGTTCGTCGGTGCGCCGGTCCCGGGGGTTGCCGTCACGCTGACGCGAACCAGGCGACCAACGTTGCGGCGCCAGTGACGGGGCTCGGTGAGTGGGCGATCAACCCCCGGTGAGGTGACCTCGAGCACGTACGGCGCGTCACCCAACGCGTCTGTCGCATCCAGGGCACCGCTCACCGCGGTGCTGACGTCGGCGACCGTGTCGAGCGGGACGCCCCCGTCGCGGTCCACCACCACGCGGACGAGACGGCGCTTGCCGGCGGAGGTGATGACGACGTCCTCGAGGTCGACCCCCAGGGGCACGACGGCGGGCTCGAGCAGCGCCCGCACCTGGTCCACCTGGCCTTCCGAAACCGCGCCGGCCATGCTCGCCTCCACCGTGTGCTGTTGTCCGCGCTGTTATCTGCGCTCTTGCCGTCTCGCCAGAATTCCGCTCCGGCTCCAAGGCCGATGCGTGACCAAGAGTAGCCCGCCTCGTTGACCGGCCGGAGCGGCGTGCTGGGTCAGCCGATGGTCACAGTCATGCGGTCGGCTGCGACATGGGATCCTCGTAGCTCCGACCGCTTCGACTTCAGCCGTGAGGGAGACGTCTGCGTGCCGCGCCCCGTGTTGAGCCGCCGCCAGCTACTGGCCTCCGCCGGCACCGGGCTGGCAGCGCTCGCGGCGTCGCCGCTGCTCAGTGGCTGCACGGACGACTCCCCCCGCCCGGCACCGCGCTCGACGTCGGCCACGCCCAGCGCGAACCCCGACCCGGCCGCCAGAGCGGTTGCCGCAGCAGACGAGCAACGACTGGTGGCCAGCTACGAGGAGCTGCTGCAGCGGTTTCCGGCCCTGAGCAAGCCCGTCCAAGCGGTACTCGACGACCACCGCGCCCACCTCGCCGCCCTCAGCTCCGAGGCGAGCAGCGCTCCAGCAGCCGCCACACCGACGTCCTCGCCGCCGCCGACCGTCTCGGCAGCAGCCGCCTCGCCCACCGGAGCGACAGCGACCACGGGCACGTCCGGCGCCCTCCCTGCCACCCCGACGGCAGCCGTCGCCCACTTGGTCACCCTCGAGCAGCAGGCCGCAGAGTCGAGGCTGCGCCAGGTGCCAGCCGTCAGGTCAGAGTTGGCGCGCACCCTCGCGAGCATCGCGGCAAGCGAGGCCACACACGCCGCGCTCCTGCCTGCGGTGGCCACGCGCGATCTTGCCTCCGCCTCCGCCTCCGCCGCCGTGTCGAGCGCCGCCCAGACCTCCGCCGGGCAGGACAAGCGATGACGGCCTCCACACCGCCGGTGCAGCTGCTACCGACCGACGTGGCTCCGCTCCAGAGGGGCTTGGCCGCCGAGCACGCCGCGATCTACGCCTACGGCATCGTCGGGGCGCACCTGGACGGCGCCGAGCAGCAGGCGGCGCGAGACGAGCTTGCCGTGCACCAGGCCCGTCGCGACGCCGTGAGCGAGCTGCTGCGGGCCGCGCGGTACACCCCCGTCGCGGCGCTGCCGGCCTACGCGGTGCCGACTCCGGTCACGACCGCGGCTGGTGCCCGCAAGCTGGCAGCCGCCGTGGAGGGACGCGTCGCGGCCGTCTGGTCGGAGATCGTGGCTCTGACGTCCCCGACGGTGCGCCTGGTCGCGGCCGCGGCCCTGACCGATGCGGCGCTGGCCGAGCTGCGCTGGACGGGTCAGACCAGTGCCTTCCCCGGGGGTCCGGGTGCCGGCGTCGCGACCGCGAGCCCCACGCCCTCCCCGAGCCGCTGACCGCGGTGCTCAGCCCCGCAGGACGTCGTTCGCGAGCTTGAGGATCAGCCCGGCCACGACGACCAGGAACACCGTGCGCACGAAGCGGCTGCCGCGCAGAATCGCGGTGCGAGCCCCGAGGTACCCGCCCACGATCTGGCAGGCGCCCATCAGCAGGCCCAGCCGCCACAGCGGAGCGCCGTGGGCGATGAAGATGGTCAGAGCGCCGAGGTTCGTGGCCAGGTTGGTCATGCGAGCCTTCGCGCTGGCCTCGAGGAAGGCGTAGCCGAGCAGGGCAACCAGCACGATGACGAGGAATGCTCCCGTGCCGGGACCGAAGATGCCGTCGTAGAAGCCGATGACCGCCCCGACGAGGACGGCTGCGGTGTAGTGGCGACGGCCGTGCCACCGCAGGCGCTGGATCTCACCGACACTCGGCCGCCACACGGTGTAGGCACCGACCGCCACCAGCAGCACTAGCACGAGCGGCCGGAAGACTGTGGACGGGATCAGGGTGGCGCAGGCGGCACCCCCCATGGCCCCGAGGAAGGCGGCGCCCATCATCGGCAGGGCGGTCCGGAGGTCGGGCCGGACCCGCCGCAGGTAGGTCACCGAGGCGACGAAGGTGCCACAGACCGATGACAGCTTGTTAGTCGCGAGCACCTGCGCCGGGGCCGCTCCGGGGAGCAGGACCAGCAGCGCCGGCAGCTGCACGAGCCCACCGCCGCCGCTGACCGCGTCGACCCAGCCGGAGAACAGCGCGGCCACGCACAGCAGGACGACCACGTGGTCGGCCACGGCGAATCCCATGCGGCTCCTTCCGGCTCGGGCAGACGCCGCACCCTAGCCGCTGTCGGGCACGCCGCCAGGTCCCAGCCCGAACGGCGTTGTCAGTGGCCCTCGATAGGTTGCTCGGGTGACCGGATCTGGACGCAGCAGCACCCGGACGTCCGGCGGCAGCAGGGCTTTCGGCGGCAGCACTGGTGCCGTGGGCGCTGTCGTCGCGGTCGTGGTCGCCGCCCTCGTGGTGGTGGCTGGCGGTGTGGGCCTTGTCGTCTGGCACCGCCACTCAGCCGCCGCGGCTGAGAAGCGGGCCGAGCAGCAGGCGGTAGGGGCGCTCGTCGCGGCGTGGAACGCCGGCCACCTCGACAAGCTGACCTGGCGGGGAGGCGCTGCCAGCGGGGTGCAGCAGGAGTACCAGCGGATCACCGCGGGACTGGGGTCGGGCGCCGATGTGAAGGTCAGCGCAGGCACCCCCAGGCAGACCACGAAGGGCCTCAGCGTCCCCGTGACCGTGGCCTGGACCTTCGGCCCGCAGCGGACGTGGAGCTACGCCAGCACGGCGACGTTCGTCGCAGGCGGCGACAAGCAGCCGACGTGGGTGCCGGTGTGGACGCCCTCCTTGGTGCAGCCGACGCTGCAGGGGACGGACCGCCTCCGTGCGACGCGGGTGGAGCCCGAGCGGGCGCCGATCCTCGGCGCCAACGACACCCCGCTCGTGGCGGAGCGCCCGGTCGTCGACATCGGCGTGCAGCCCAACCGCACGAGTGATCCCGCCGCGACCGCCGACGCGCTGGCGAAGCTCACAGGAGTCGACGCTGAGAGCCTGGCCAAGCGCATCCAGGCCGCGAAGCCGACTGCGTTCGTACCCGTGATCACCCTCCGGACCGCCGACTACCAGCCGAAGCGGGACCAGATCCGTGCCGTTCCGGGCGTCGTCACGCGGGACGCGACCTTGCCGCTGGCTCCGACGCGGGAGTTTGCACGTGCCCTGCTGGGCACCTCCGGCGAGGTCACGGCCGAGATCGTCAAAGACAGCGACGGCCGCTACCGCGCCGGTGACGTTGCGGGGCTGTCGGGCCTGCAGCGGCAGTACGACGCCCAGCTCGCAGGCTCACCGGGTCTGACGGTGGAGCGACTGCACCCCGGCGACGCTCCCGCGCAGGCGACGCAGAAGACGACGCTGTGGAAGGTCGCACCCCAGCCCGGCACGCCGCTGCGCACCACCCTCGACGAACGAGTGCAGATCGCCGCTGACAACGCTCTCCAGGGGGTCTCCGCACCCGCGGCTCTCGTCGCGGTCCGCCCGTCGGACGGCCACGTCCTCGCTGTCGGCAACTCCCCCGCCACCGGGCTCAACCGGGCGATGGTGGGCCGCTACGCCCCAGGGTCGACGTTCAAGGTCGTCACGACGCTCGCGCTGCTCAACGACGGGGTCACGACGAGCACGCCGGTCGCCTGCCCCGAGTACGCCACCGTCAACGGCAAGTCGTTCCACAACTACGAGCACGAGACCTACCCGACCGCGCCCTTCAGCGTCGCGTTCGCCAAGTCCTGCAACACCGCCTTCATCAGCCTGTCACCCAAGCTCGCCGACAACGACCTGCCGCAGGCGGCGGCCGCGCTCGGCATCGGTACCGACTGGAAGCTCGGCGCGCCGGCGTTCAGCGGCGACGTCCCCGCCGCGACCGGTCCGGTGGACAAGGCGGCGCAATCGTTCGGGCAGGGGCGCACCGCCGTCAGCCCCCTGGCGATGGCCGTGATGTCAGCCTCCGTCGAGGCCGCTCACACGGTCACCCCGCAGCTCGTCCTCAACCCGAGCCCGAACGCCGCAGCGTCCGGCTCGCCATCTGCCTCGGCCTCACCCCCCTCAGACCTGCTGACGCCGCAACGTGCGCAGACTCTGCAGCAGCTCATGCGTCTGGTGGTCACCGACGGCACGGGCACTGTCCTCAAGGGGCTTCCCGGGGGGCCAGTGTCGGCAAAGACGGGGACCGCGGAGTTCGGCAACGACGACCCGCCGCAGACGCACGTATGGCTGGTGGGCTTCCAGGGCGACCTGGCCTTCGCCGCCTTCGTCGAGACCGGCGACAGCGGGGCAGGGACGGCCGGCCCCATTGTCGAGAGGTTCCTCACCGCTCTCGCGTCGAGCTGAAGCTCCTGTCTGCCGACGCGTCGACGGTGGCGAGGACGTAGACCGCCCGGCTCGGAAGCGACAGCACGGCGTCGGGGCCGCCGACGATCGCGTAGTAGGCCTCGTCCGCAGCTACCTGCACGTCGACGTGCTGGGCAACGTAGCGCGCTCCTGCCGTCGCGATGCCGGCGGCGATGCCGCTCCACAGATCGCGCGCGACGACCTGCCATGCCCACACGACCTCGGTCGCCTCGAGGACCCGCAGCCCCGCCGCGCCGGCGAGCTGCGCCAGTCCCTCCGGCGACCTCTCGAAGTCGAGGTCGGGACTCAGGCGCCGAGCCGGCACGGGGAGCGCGCCTGCGCGTTCGAAGGCCTCACTGACGGCGTCGGCCCAAGCGGTGCCGCCGGCCGGCCAGACCGTCGCCGCGACTCGGCCACCCGGCCGGGTCACCCGGCGCAGCTCACGCAAGGAGAGGCCAGGGTCGGAGACGTGGTTGACGACGAAGTTGGCGGTCACGCCGTCGAAAGCGTCGTGGGCGAACGGAAGACGGGGCAGCGCCGCGTGGAGCACCGCGGGGAGCGCCCAGGGGAGATCTGAGGGAAGCACCGAGTCAGGCACTCCGGCGAGGTGCCGCCGGCTGGCGTCCACCATGTCCGCGGCCGAGTCAACGGCGACGACGTTGCGTCCGGCGGCGACAGCCCGGGCCGCCAGGACGCCGGTGCCGCAGCCCACGTCGAGGTGCCGCGCGCCCGGAGTGTCGGCGACGAGCCGGTCGACGGTTCCTTCGCACAGCGACCCGAACGAGCGACGGTAGGCCTCCGATACCCCGCCCCAGCCACTCACGTCCGCAGCCCGAGGCATCCCCTCAGTGAGCCCCGTCAGGCGTCGCCTGCCACGCCTCGACGACAGCGAGCAGGTCGGCCAGCCGCTGGATGACGGCGTCCGGCTCGCCCTCGACGTGCCCGCGCTGACTGACGGGGATGCTGCTGTGAGGCACCAGGACCGCGCGCATGCCTGCCTGGTGAGCGCCGTGGATGTCGTCGAACGGCCGGTCGCCTACGAAGACGGCACGTCGAGGGTCGTCCACCCCGACTGCGGCGAGCGCCGCCCGGAAGGCTTCGGGATGCGGTTTGGTCCACTCGATCTCAGAGCTGTAGACGGCCCCATCCACGAGGTCGAGGATGCCGTCGCGGCGGAAGACCTCCTCGTGGAAGCTGCGCGGCCACAGAGTGTTGCTGAGCACGCCGACGCGCAGCCCGCGCTCCCGCAGTCCCGCGAGCACCTCGGGCACGTCGGGGTCGGTCCAGGTGTGCGGCTCCCACCAGGCGAAGTACGCCTCCAACGCCGCCTCGTGTCGCTCCCCCCTCGGGTCGATACCCGCCGACCGGAACAGCGCGTCGATCGTGCCCGAGCGCTGCTGGTCCCGGGCGCGCGCCCACGCCTCGTCCTCGGCGAGTGCCAGCAGGCCGGCCAGCTCGTCGGCCCGCTCCGGGTCGTAGACCGCCGTGTAGGCGTGCCACTGCTCCCGTGGGTCGATGGTGTGCCAGGGCGTGAGCGTGCCGCCCCAGTCGAAGACGACGGCGAGCAGCCCAGCGGCGTCGTTCGGCTCGCTCACGACTGGCAGAGCTCGACGACGCGCGCGACGGCGTCGTCGATCGCCACCTCCTGGCGCTCGTCGGTCGCGCGGTCCTTGACCTCGACGACACCGTCGGCCAGGCCCTTGCCCACGACGAGGATCGTGGGCACGCCGAGCAGCTCCGAGTCCTTGAACTTCACGCCCGGGGAGACCCCGCGGCGGTCGTCGAAGATGACGCGCAGGCCAGCAGACTCGAGCTGACGCGCCAGGTCATCGGCGGCCGTGAAGACGCTGTCGTCCTTCCCCGTCGCAACGACATGCACGTCGGCCGGCGAGACCTCGCGGGGCCACACCAGACCCTTGTCGTCGGCCCGTTGCTCGGCGATCGCCGCGAGCGCACGGGAGACCCCGACGCCGTAGCTGCCCATGATGACGCGGATCGGCTTGCCGTCCGGGCCGAGCACGTCGAGCTTCGCGGCGTCGGCGTACTTGTAGCCCAGCTGGAAGATGTGGCCGATCTCGATGCCACGGTCGATCGACAGCGGCTCGCCACACTCCGGGCACGGGTCGCCGGCGCGCACCTCGGCGGCCTCGATCGTGCCGTCGGGCACGAAGTCGCGGCCCGCCGTGACGCTGATGGCGTGCTTGCCGGCTTCGTTGGCGCCGGTCACCCAGGTCGACCCCGCCACGACACGCGGGTCGACGAGGTAGCGGATGCCGAGCTCGGCCAGCACCTGAGGCCCGATGTAGCCCTTGACCAGACCCGGGAACTTCTCGAAGTCGGCGGCCTCGAAGACCGCGACCTCAGCCGGGTCGAGGGCGGCCTCGAGCCGCTTGGTGTCGACCTCGCGGTCGCCCGGGACGCCGATGATGAGCGGCTGCCAGTCCTGCTGTCCCGGCATCCGCGTCTTCAGGACGACGTTCTTCAGGGTGTCGGCGCCGGTGTAGGTCCGGCCCAGGTCGAGGGAGTTGAGCCGGTCGACGAGGGTGTCGATCGTCGGAGTGTCCGGGGTGTCGAGGACCTGCTGGGCCGGCGCAGCCTGCGGGTCCGACCCTTCCGGCGCTCGGGTGCGCACCGCTTCGACGTTCGCGGCATAGCCGCAGGAACGGCAGGAGACGAAGCTGTCCTCGCCGGTCTCGGCCGGCGCGAGGAACTCCTCGCTCGCGCTGCCCCCCATCGCACCGGACATCGCCGAGACGATGACGTAGCTCATGCCCAGCCGCTCGAAGGTGCGGATGTAGGCCTCGCGGTGCAGGTCGTAGCTCTTCTGCAGCCCCGCCGAGTCGAGGTCGAAGGAGTAGGAGTCCTTCATGACGAACTCGCGCCCTCGCAGGATGCCCGCCCGCGGGCGTGCCTCGTCCCGGTACTTGGTCTGGACCTGGTAGAGGATGACCGGCAGGTCCTTGTAGGAGGAGTACTCGCTCTTGACGAGGTCGGTGAACATCTCCTCGTGCGTCGGGCCGAGCAGGTAGTCCCCGCCCTTGCGGTCCTTGAGCCGGAAGATGTTCGGGCCGTACTCCGTCCACCGGTTGGTCAGCTCGTAGTACTCGCGCGGCAGCAGCGCCGGGAAAAGCACCTCCTGGCCGCCGATGCGGTCCATCTCCTCGCGCACGATGCGCGCGACGTTGTCCAGCACGATCTTGCCGAGCGGGAGCCACGAGTAGATGCCGGGTGCGACGCGGCGGACGTAGCCGGCGCGCACGAGGAGCTTGTGACTGGGCACCTCGGCGTCGGCCGGGTCCTCGCGCAGGGTGCGAAGGAACAGCGACGACATCCGAAGCAACACGGTCCGACTCCTCTGGGTGGTGCGACTGGTCTCCCCATCGTGACGCAGGCCGCGGCGAGGGTCACGAGGATATCGGCGCCAGCGGGTGAGCCTGAGACCCTGAGGGCATGGCCCTCGACCCCCACGACCTCCCGAACGCCGCCCTCGACTTCCTCGCCGAGCGCCACCTCGCGACCCTGACCACACTGCGGCCCGACGGCACGCCGCACGTGGTCCCGGTCGGCTTCACGTGGGAGGCGGCGACGGCGACGGCGCGCGTCATCACCAGCCGCGGCTCGCGCAAGGTCGCGAACGTCGCCGCCGCCTCCCGCGCCGTGCTCTGCCAGGTGGACGGCTGGCGGTGGCTGAGCCTCGAGGGGCAGGCCCGGGTGCGCTCCGAGCCGGACGCCGTGGCCGACGCGGTCGCGCGCTACGCGCAGCGCTACCGGGAGCCGCGTCCCAACCCGGAGCGGGTCGTGATCGAGATCAAGGTCGAGCGCGTCCTCGGACTGGTGGAGCGACCCGCCACTGTCTGACAGGGTGGCCCCGTGCCGGCAGCCCACGAGCCTCAGCTCGCCCCCCTGGACGTCGCCGCGTCCGTCGAGCAGATGCTGCCGGTGCACGAGCGGGCCATGGCCTCCTCGACCGGGATGGCCGTCAACGACGAGCGCGTCGATATCTACCTGCGGCACGCGCAGCGGCCCAGCTTCCGCGCGGTGGGGGCGCACGTGGGCGAGCAGCTGGTGGGCTTCGTCTACGGCTACGTGGAGCAGCGCGGCGGCTGGTGGGACGGCTACGTGCGGCCGGCGATGCGGGCAGCCGGGACGGAGCGTTGGCTCGACGACGCCTTCACGATCGCCGAGCTGCAGGTGACGCCCGAGTGGCAGGGCCGGCGCCTGGGTGAGCAGCTGCTGCGCACGGCCCTGTCCGAGGTCACGCAGCGGCGGGTCCTGCTGACGACGCAGCGGGACTCCAACCGCGCTCGGGCCTTCTACGACCGCCTGGGATTCACCTGGCTCGCTGACGTGGACTTCCCCGCCCTGCCGACCTTCGTGGTGCTGGGGCGCGAGCTACCGCTGCCCTGAAGTCCCCAGGTCACCTCGATGGCTCCGCCACTGCTGCTCAGAAGAGGACGGTGGCGAAGGTACCGACCTGCTGGAAGCCGACCCGCGCGTACGCGCGCAGTGCTCGCTCGTTGTAGGCGTTGGCGTAGAGCGACACTCGCTCGGTGCGGGCGAGGGTGTGCGCGACCACGGCTGCCATTCCTGCGCTGGCCAGCCCCGCGCCGCGCCGTTCGGGAGTCACCCACACGCCTTGGATCTGTGCCGCCTGCGGCGTCATGGACCCGATCTCGGCCTTGAAGACGACCTCGCCGTCCTCAACCCGGGCCAGGGCCCGGCCGAGCTCGATGAGCTCGCCGACCCGGGCCCGGTAGCCGTGGCCACCGTCCGCCAGCGGTGAGATGCCGACTTCCTCGGTGAACATCGCCACCGAGGCCGGCAGCAGGATGTCGACCTCGTCGGGACGCACGGGACGGACCTGAGGGTCGGGCGCCACGAGCGGTGGCGTAGCGGTCACGAGCAGCGGCTGGTCCTCGCGCACCTCGCGGGCCGGGCCCCACAGCGGTGCCAGCAGCCGCCACAGCGCCAGCACCTGGTCGGCGGGCCCGACGAGCGAGGAGCAGCGCCGCCCCTGCCGCCGCGCCTGCTCCGCGAACGCGCGCAGGGCGTCGGTCGTCGCCGCGACCGGGATCAGGTTGGCGCCGTAGTAGCAGGCGGAGACCAGCTCGCCGTGCTCGAACCACCCCCACAGCTCCGCACCCAGCCGCCACGGGTCGAGCCCGACGCCGCGCACCCGCGACGCGACATAGACGTGCGTGACGGCGTCGGTGTCGAGCAGCGCCAGCAGCGCGGGCAGGTCCGGCTGGGCGAGGCGTCGGAGGTTGGGTGAGCGCAGCAGCACGCTCAGCCGACCGAGACCACCGGCCCGGTCGCTACGCCCTCGGCGTCGACCGGCTCCCCCATCTCCTCCGCCAGGCGCATGGCCTCCTCAATGAGCGTCTCGACGATCTGCGACTCGGGCACGGTCTTGATGACCTCGCCGCGCACGAAGATCTGGCCCTTGCCGTTGCCGGACGCCACGCCGAGGTCGGCCTCGCGGGCTTCCCCGGGACCGTTGACGACGCAGCCCATGACGGCGACCCGCAGCGGGACATCGAGGCCCTCGAGGCCGGCGGTGACCTGCTCAGCCAGGGTGTAGACGTCCACCTGGGCCCGCCCGCACGAGGGGCACGACACGATCTCCAGACCGCGCTGGCGCAGGTTGAGCGACTCGAGGATCTTGATGCCGACCTTGACCTCCTCGACGGGAGGTGCGGACAGGGAGACGCGGATGGTGTCGCCGATCCCCTCGGCCAGGAGGGCACCGAAGGCAACCGCCGACTTGATCGTGCCCTGGAAGGCGGGACCGGCCTCGGTGACGCCGAGGTGCAGCGGGTAGTCGCACTGCGCGGCGAGCTGCCGGTAGGCGTTGATCATCACGACCGGGTCGTGGTGCTTGACCGAGATCTTGAAGTCGCGGAAGCCGTGCTCCTCGAAGAGCGCCGCCTCCATCAGCGCCGACTCGACCAGCGCTTCGGCGGTCGGCTTGCCGTACTACGCGAGCAGCCGCTTGTCCAGCGACCCGGCGTTGACCCCGATCCGGATCGAGACGCCGGCGTCGGCGGCCGCACGGGCGATCTCGCCGACCTTGTCATCGAAGGCCTTGATGTTGCCGGGGTTGACCCGCACCGCGGCGCAGCCGGCGTCGATGGCCGCGAAGACGTACTTGGGCTGGAAGTGGATGTCGGCGATGACCGGGATCTGGGACTTCTTGGCGATCGCCGGGAGCGCGTCGGCGTCGTCCTGGCTCGGGCAGGCCACACGGACGATGTCGCAGCCGGCGGCGGTCAGCTCGGCGATCTGCTGCAGCGTCGCGTTGATGTCGGTCGTCGGCGTGGTGGTCATCGACTGCACCGAGACCGGCGCGTCGCCTCCCACCAGCACCTTGCCCACCCGGATCTGCCGCGAGTGGCGGCGTTTGGCGAGCTTGGGTGGCACCTCGGGGATGCCGAGGGAGACGGGCACGGTCATCGAGTCGTCCTTCACTGGAAGAGCTTGACGGGGTTGACGATGTCGGCGGCGAGCAGCAGCAGGCTCAAGCCCACCAGGAGTGCGAACACCACGTAGGTGGCGGGCAGCAGTTTCGCGACGTCGACCGGGCCGGGCTCGTCGCGGCCGAGCCGGCGCCAGAGCCGCCGCTTGGCGCCCTCGTAGGCCGCGATCGCCATGTGGCCGCCGTCGAAGGGCAGCAGCGGCAACACGTTGAGCAGCCCGAGGATGAGGTTGAGGCTGGCGACGATCAGCAGGAACTGGCTGACCCGGGCGGCGACCGGCACCTCCGAGAGGCTTGCGACCTCACCGGAGATGCGGGCGACACCGACGGGGCCGGTCAGCCCGTTGGGGTCGCGCTGACCGCCGTCGAAGGTGGCCTTGACCAGTTGCGGGATGGCCGAGGGGATCGACCCCAACGCCTTCAGCCCACCGGTCACGCCCTGGCCGATCAGGCTGGCGGTGCGGCCGACGCCCTCGATCGGTCCGACCCGCTGCACCGTCGTGACCTCGACCGGGGAGATCCCGACCACGCCGACCTTGGCGGTCTGCTTCGGGTCGTCGAGCTTCGGTCGCTCGCGGATGACCGGCTGCAGGGTGAGGGTGACGCGCTTGCCGTCGCGCTCGACGACGATGGGGACGCTCGCTGCGCCGTTCGCGCGGATCTCGCGGCTGAGCTGCTCCCACGAGGTCACGGGCTTGCCGTCGAAGGCGACGATGCGGTCACCTGCCTGGATGCCCGCGGCCTTCGCCGGTGACGGCGGGTCGCTCGGCCCGCACGCGGGCTCGGCGCTGACGGCGGTCGCCGTGGGGATGCAGGCGCTGACGTTGGCGATCTTGGTGCTGACGCTGCTCGACGGCAGCCCGATCGCGACCAGCGCCACGTAGATCAGCACGATCGAGACGATGAAGTTGATGACCACGCCCGCGCCGGTCGTGACCACCCGCTGCGACCACGGCTGCCGGTAGTAGGCGCGCGGCCGGTCCGCCGGGTCGAGCTCCTCCAACGGAGTCATCCCGAGGATCTTCACGTAGCCGCCGGCGGGGATCGCCTTGACGCCGTACTCGGTCTCGCCGCGGCGGAAGGACCACACGCGCGGGCCGAAGCCGACGAAGAACTCCGTGGCCTTCATGCCATAGCGCTTGGCGAAGGCGTAGTGGCCGAACTCGTGGACCATCACGCTCAGCAGCAGCGCCACGACGAAGGCGACGATGCCGACCGTGGTCGCCACTAGCGCTCCCCTCCGTCGCGACCGGCCCACCCGGTCAGCTCGCGGGCACGCGCTCGCGCCCACTTCTCCGCCTGGTCAACGTCGTCGAGGGTGGGCGTGTTTCCGGAGTGCAGCTCGGTCGCGTGCTCCGCGAGGACGGTCTCCAGGGTCTGGGGAATCGCGAGGAAGCCGAGCGCGCCGGCGCGGAAGGCCGCCACGCACTCCTCGTTGGCGGCGTTGAGCACTGCTGGCGCCGTCCCACCGGCGTGTCCAGCCGCCCGGCAGAGGGCGACCGCAGGAAACGCCTCCTCGTCCAGCGGCAGGAACTCCCACGTCGAAGCCTGGGTCCAGTCCATGGCTCGCGCCGCCTGCGGGAGCCGGTCGGGCCAGGTCAGGCCGAGGGCGATCGGCAGCCGCATGTCGGGCGGCGAGACCTGCGCCAGCGTCGACCCGTCGACGAACTCGACCATCGAGTGCACGAGCGACTGCGGGTGGACGGTCACGGCGATCCGGTCGAGCGGGATGTCGAAGAGCAGATGGGCCTCGAGCACCTCGAGACCCTTGTTCATCAGCGTCGCGCTGTTGATCGTGACGACCGGGCCCATGTCCCACGTCGGGTGAGCGAGCGCCTGCTCGGCTGTGACGTCCCGCAGCTGCTCGCTCGTCCACCCACGGAAGGGGCCCCCGCTGGCCGTCAGCACCAGCCGCGACACCTCCCCCCGGCTGCCGCCGCGCAGGCACTGCGCGATCGCCGAGTGCTCGCTGTCCACCGGCACGATCTGCCCGGGAGACGCGGCCGCCTTGACCAGCGGTCCTCCCGCGACCAGCGACTCCTTGTTGGCGAGAGCGAGCGTGGCCCCGCCGGCGAGGGCCGCGAGCGTGGGCCGGAGCCCGACCGAGCCGGTGATCGCGTTGAGAACGACGTCGGCGGGGTGCTGCGCGACCTCGGCCGCGGCCTCGGGGCCCGCCAGCACGGTGGGCACGGGCAGACCGCGCGCGGCGACCGCGGCACGCACGGGCTCCGCCGCGGCGGGGTCCGCGACCGCGACGACCTCCGGTCGCGTGGCGGCCACCTGGTCGGCCAGCAGCTGGGGGTCGCGCCCCCCGGCGGCGAGCGCGACAACCCGGAGCCGTCCCTCGCTCGCGGCCGCGACCTCGAGTGCCTGGGTCCCCACCGAGCCGGTGGATCCGAGAACGACGACGCGACGGTGCCCCGCCGTCTCCAGGCTGCTCACCCGGCCATTGTCCGGCATGACAGCCCGTGGTGCCCCATAACCCGTCGCCGCGCGACTCGAGGAATGGATCTAGCCCGATCGGGAAGGCGACGTCGCGACAAACACACCAAGGGCGACACCAGCACCAGTCGGGAGGCACGCGTGGGCGCGTGGGGCACGGGACCATTCGAGAACGACGACGCGATGGATTTCCTCGGCGACCTCGTCGACGCCGACGACGTTCCCGAGACGCTGCGGCAGACCTTTGCGGGCATGGACACCGAGGCCTACCTCGACGCACCGGACGCCGCCGCGGCCATTGCCGGCGCCGCTCTGGTCGCCATCCGCCTCGATGACTCACTGGCACCGGACGACGCGGTGATCCAGGAGGTGCTCGAGAAGCACCAGTTCGACGTGCCGGACGACCTGCGCGCCGCCGCCGCGCACGCCCTGGAGGCGGCCATGCGGCCTACGGACAACGAGTGGTTCGAGTTGTGGGACGAGGCGGGCCAGATCAGCGCGGTACGCGACGCGGTGGGCGCCTACCGCGACGTCCTGCTGACGGAGTCCTGAGGCGGCGCGGAGGGCGTCGCACCGACGTCGAGCGACTGCAGGGCCAGCCAGAGCTGCACGCGGTCACGGGTGGCGCCGAGGCGACGGCCCAGCAGCGCCTCGATCCGGGCCAACCGGTAGCGCACGGTGTTCTCGTGCACGAACAGCGAGGCGGCGACCTCCCGCACGGACCCGTCGCCTTCCAGGTAGCAGCGCAGCGTGGGCAGCAGCGCACCGTCGTGCGCGGCGTCGAAGTCGAGCAGCGGCCGCAGCAGGTCGACTCCGAGCTCGCGCAGCGGCAGGTCCTGGCTGGCCAGGATGAGCCCGGAGAGCGTGAGCGGCTCCCGCTCGTTGATCCCAGGTCCGCGCGCAGCCGCCTCCTGCGCCTCCCACCACGACCACCGCAACCCCGCCACGCCGCGGTAGCGGCCGCCGACGCCGACGGCGGGCGCCGGGTCGAGCCGGCGGAGGTGGTCGTGCAGCACCTGCGCGAGCTCCCGCACCGGTGCCTGCGCGGGCACCACGAGCACCAGCGCCCGGTCGACCAGGGCGCTGACCAGCCGCGACCGCGACCCGGACAGCACCTCGGTCTCTCCCTCCGCGGCCCAGGGCAGCGAGCGCAGCCGAGCCAGCCGCTGCTCGCCGCCGCTGACGCGGCCGACCACGACCACGTGCTCCCCCTCCGCATCGAGTCCGTGGGCTCCCAGGCGTCGGCCCGCCTCCGCTGGCGTGACGGCTCCGCGCGCAAGGTCCTCGAGCACCTGCCCGACCAGCTCGCGGCGACCGGTCAGCTCGGCCTGCCGGCGAGCGAGCTCCAGGCCGACGAGGTTGACGGCGTAGGGCAGCACCTCGGGCAGGGTCGCCGGCCGGCGCACGCACAGGTACGCCGCGACCACGTCGTCGACCACCGCCGGCAGCACGATCAGCGAGGTGTCCGGGGAGTCGGCGCCATTCCGCAGGATCTGCTCGACGGGCCAGCTGGACGCCGCGGGTGACGCCGCCAGCACCGCTCCCAGGGCGTCCAGCACGGCGACCGAGCCGCCGACGGCGCGGCGCAGGGTCGAGACGAGGGCGTGCAGCCCCGACCCGGTGAGCAGTGCCTGCGAGAGCGCGTCGTGGGTGGCGAGCAGCCGCTGCAGGTGGGCGTAGGTGTCCTGGGTGATGCGATCGGCGACGAAGCGGTCGATCCCGAGGAACGGCGTCTCGTAGGGCACCTCGAGCACCGGCAGGCCGGCTTCCGACGCCGCCGCCAGCAGAGCTTGAGGCACCGCAGCGTGGCTGAGCCCCACGGCGAAGCCGACCGCCGCCACGTCGGCCTCGACCAGCCGCGCGACGAACTCGCGCTGCGCGGCGGCCGTGCGCATCCGGAGGCCGGTCGTCAGCACGAGCTCGCCGCCCTCGAGGAAGGGCCTCGGGTCGGCCAGCTCGGTCACGCTGACCCACCGCACCTGCCGGTCGAGAGCGGACTCGGCGGCGAGGGCGTTGACGACCGACAGCGCCAGAGTGGGGGCGGCGACCACCTCACGGACGCTGACGGGCATGACGGAAGGCTAGCGGGAGCACTGGGGGCTTCCACAACAGAACGTCGAAGCGTTGGCGGTGCCTCCATCGACGGGCGCGCCGCGGCGCTCTACGGTCGCGGCCATGCAGCAGATCCGGGCGCGCGTGGCGGGCCGCTCCGTGGCGACTGACCGCTGGCTCGAGGTGCGCAGCCCCTGGGACGGCTCGGTCGTCGGTCGCGTCGCCCAGTGCGACACCGGCCATGTCGACGAGGCGTGCCGCGCCGCGGCCGCAGCTCTGGCCCGGCAGCAGGGCGCCGACGCCGACTTCCCGCAGCACGCACGGGCCGCGGTGCTGGACCGCGCGGCCACCCTGCTGGAGGAGCGGGTGGAGGAGTTCGCCCGCACGATGGCCCTGGAAGCGGGCAAGCCCCTGCGGGATGCCCGCGCCGAGGTGGCTCGCTGTCTTGACACCCTGCGCTTCTCGGCCGCCGAGGCCCGTCGGCTCAGCGGCGAGGTCGTCCCACTCGCCGCCAGCGTCGGGGCACCCTCCGGCCGGATCGGCTTCGCGCTGCGCGTCCCCGTCGGGGTCGTCGCCGCGATCACCCCGTTCAACTTCCCGCTCAACCTGGTGGCCCACAAGCTCGGCCCCGCCATCGCCGCCGGCTGCCCCGTCGTCCTCAAGCCCGCCGACCCCACGCCGCTGTCGGCCCTGCACTTCGTCGACCTGCTCGTCGAAGCGGGCATGCCGGCCGACTGGGTCTCGGTCCTGCCGGGCACCGGCGAGGACGTCGGCGCGCCGCTGGTGGCTCACCCCATTCCCCGGCTGGTGTCGTTCACGGGGAGCGTCGGCGTCGGCCGCGTCATCGAGCGGGCGGCGGTCGGCAAGCGGGTCGCTCTCGAGCTCGGCAGCAACGCTCCGGTCATCGTCGAGCCCGACGCCGATCTGCCTCGTGTGGTCGCCGCCATCCGCAAGGCCGGCTTCTCCTACGCCGGGCAGAGCTGCATCTCGACGCAGCGCGTCCTGGTCGCGGAGTCCCGCCACGCCGAGCTGCTCGAGCTGCTAGCCGAAGCGGTCGACAGCCTCGTCGTCGGAGACCCCCTCGAGGAGGCCACCGACGTCGGCCCCCTCATCAACCCGACCGCCGCCGAGCGCATGCTGCGCTGGGTCGCCGAGGCCGAGCGCGCAGGGGCGAAGGTGGTCGCCGGTGGAGTCGGGGTCACGGCGGGAGGGGTCACGGCGGGAGAGCCGACGGCGGCGGCCAGCCCCGTCTGCGCCGTTCGGCCCACGGTCGTCGACTCGCCGCCGCTGGACTGCGACGTGTACCGCGGTGAGGTTTTCGGCCCGGTCGTCACCGTCACGCCCTACCGCGACCTCGACGAGGCCTTCGCGCTCGCCAACGACAGCGACTTCGGGCTGCACGCCGGCATCTTCACCCGCGACATCGGCACCGCGCTGCGTGCCGTCCGGGAGCTCGACTACGGCGGCGTCCTGGTCAACGAGGTCCCGACATGGCGGGCGGACATGCAGCCCTACGGCGGCCTGCGCGACTCGGGCAACACCCGCGAGGGGCCGGCGTATGCGATCGAGGAGATGACCGAGGTGCGGTTCGTGATGCTCAGTGCCTGAGTTTCGTGTCCATCCGACGCCAAGTCGTCGTCAGCATTGTCAGCGCAACAGGCATCTGGAGGCAGCAGTGAGCGAGCAGGTCAGCAACGTCATCAACGGAAAGCGCCAGGAGCCGACGGAGGGACGTTGGTCCGACGTCGTCGATCCCGCGACGGGTGAGACCTACGCCAGCGCGCCCGTCTCG
>JBQCDV010000013.1:0-6825 GCA_051960855.1 Actinomycetales bacterium | reverse complement strand
CGTGGCGCCCCGCGCTGCTCGCCCTGGTCGGGTGGGTCGTCGGCTACGGCCCGGGCAGTGTGGTGAAGACCTGGAGCGGGTTCGCCCTCATCGCGGTGGCGATCACGATCGTGGGCGTCCGCGTGCTCCGGATGAGCGACCAGCAGTGGGAGAGCGGCTCGCCTGAGTGAGTCGCTGGTCCGGCGGGTCACGTGCCGTCTCCTCGGGGCTCCGGGGGCGGCGCGTGGCCTGTCAGCGTCTCCGGGGGTCGCTCCGGCGGCGGAGGCCGGAGCTGTTGGTGCTCCCGATCCCAGGTGTTGGAGTTCCTGCACGCCAGGGCGTGTCTGAGCTCCAACAGCCGCAGCGATCAGCGTGCAAGGACGCCAACAACTGCGGGATAGCGCAGGCGGTGCCCCGCGGGCAGGCGGTGCCCCCGCGGACAGGCGGTGCCCCCGACGCCAGGCGGTGCCCCCGAGAGGATTCGAACCTCCGACACACGGTTTAGGAAACCGTTGCTCTATCCCCTGAGCTACGAGGGCGTGCTGCCTCCCAGGGTAGTGGCCAGGCCTTCGCGGCCCCGCCAGGAGCCCGGGGGATGGAGCTGCTGGCGGTCGAGGCTGGCAGCGGGACCGGGCGGTGGCAGCGTGAGCGCACCGTGAGGGTCCGGAGCTAGCCCTGACCGTAGGGCTCACCCGGCAGCCCGCGGCCAGCCCGAGCGAGGACAGCAGCGACGTCGACGCCGTTCGGAAGTGATCCGAGGACCTGACCGGGGTCGGTTATCCGTGAGGCGACGAAGGCGTCGGCGACCTCTCGCGGTGCGTGCCGGAGCAGTAGCCCGGCCTGCAACAGCAGCGCCGCCCGTTCGACCAAGCGGCGGGCCAACTGCGGTGCTGGCTCGCTCCGCGCCGACTCGAGTGCGTGCAGCGAAGCGTCGTAGTCCGGATGCAGCCCGGCGGCGAGGGACAGCTCGTCGCGCAATGCGTCGACCGCCGCGGGTTCGCGCTCCAGTGCCCGGAGGACGTCCAGGGCGTTGACGTTGCCGGAGCCTTCCCAGATCGAGTTGACCGGCGCCTCGCGGTAGTAGCGCGGCATCCGCGAGTCCTCGATGTAGCCGTTGCCGCCCAGGCATTCCAGCGACTCCGCGACAGCGGTGACACTGCGCTTGCACACCCAGAACTTGCCGATCGCCGTGGCGACGCGTGCGAACGCCGGCTCCCTCTCATCACCACGCTGCCCGCGGTCGACTGCCCCTGAGAGCCGCATCATGAGAGCGGTCGCGGCTTCCGACTCCAACGCGAGGTCGGCGAGCACCGATCGCATGAGCGGCTGCTGCGCGAGCGGTGCGCCGAAGGCGGAGCGGTGGGCGGCGTGCCACAGCGCGTGCGAGAGCGAGATCCGTTGCAGCGCCGCAGATCCGCTCACGCAGTCGAGCCGCGTCAGGGCGACCATGTCGATGATGGTGCGGACTCCGCGGCCCGGTTCGCCGACGAGGAGGCCGAGAGCGTCGGCGAACTCGAGCTCCGACGACGCGTTGGACCTGTTGCCCAGCTTGTCTTTCAGCCGCATCAGCCGCACGCGGTTGCGCTCCCCGTCGGGCAGGATCCGCGGCATGAGGAAGCACGAAAGTCCCTCTGGAGCCTGCGCGAGCACGAGGAACCCATCCGACATGGGCGCTGACGTGAACCACTTGTGCCCGCGCAGCAGGTAGCTGCCCTCATCCCCGAACGGCGTAGCTGTGGTGCTGTTGGCGCGAACGTCGCTGCCGCCCTGCTTCTCGGTCATGCCCATGCCGAGGAGCGCAGATCCCTTGTCCTGCAACGGTTGCAGGGCCGGCTGGTAGATCTCGGACGTGAGAGCAGGGACCACTGCGGCGGCCACCGCGGGGGAGCGCCGAAGGGCGGGGACCGCTGCATAGCTCATGGAGACCGGGCAGAGATGCCCCTGCTCGACCTGGGACCAGACGTAGAAGCCGGCCGCCCGCGCGGCGTGAGCACCCGGACGCGTGGTCTCACCGGTCGCTGTCCAGGTGAGGCCGCCCGACAGCCCTCGGTGGACCGCGGCGCCGAGCAGGTGGTGCCAGGCCGGCGCGAAGTCCACCTCGTCGACGCGGTGTCCGTAGCGGTCGTGCGTCCGCAGGCGGGGAGTATCCCGGTTGGCCTCGTCGCCGAGCACGAGCGTCTCCGGCAGTCCGGCCGTGACCCCCAGTTGCGACAACGGCTCGCGGTACCAGCCGGCTCCCTCACGCTCGAGGGCCTCCTGCAGGGCGGCATCCCTCGAGAGGTCGTAGCCCTCGAGGGGCGGTGCCTGGTTGAGAACCTCGTGGGTCGCGGCCAGCGGACTGTCGGGAAGCTTCGGCAGGGGCAGCGACGGCAGCGACGTCATGCGGTGACGATACGAGCCGACGCCCGCCACTGCTACGGCGTTCGGCGTGGTCGGGGGAGGTGGATAGCCAGCCTCAGCAGGCAACGATGCATCGGCTCACCCCCCGCTATATGGGGGGTAAGCCGATGCATCGCGGACGTCGCTGCGCGGCGTCAGGCGGTTGTGCCCGTCGTCGAGGGAGGGGTCGTCAGGTCGTAGACGATCACGCCTCCGACGGTGGTGGCGGTGTAGTGGCTTTCCACCCAGCTCGTGATCGAGGTCGACGTGCCGCGGCCGTCGGAGCCGCCCGGTCCGAATCCGCCGCCACCGAATCCGCCGCCGCCGAATCCGCCGCGCATACCCTGCCCACTGGCGAGGAAGTAGTGGATCTTTCCCTGTGACACCCACTGCTGGAACTGGGCGAGGGTGGGGCTGGGGTCGGTGCCGTTGAAGCCGCCGATGGCCATCACGGGTAGTCCGGTGGCGAGCTGGACGCCTGCGGCGGAGTTGGAGCCGACGGCGGCCGCCGCCCAGCGGTAGGAGGAGGCGTTCTGCTGCAGGAGCTGGACCAGTGCGCTGCTGGGGGTCGCGGTGTCGAGCAAGCCTCCGAGGCCGCCCTGCTGGCCGCGCTGGAAACCACCCGCCTGCCCCTGACCCGCCTGACCCTGCGGCAAGCCCGGCAAGCCGCCCCGGAACCCGCCACCGGGCATCCCGCCCCGTCCGGGACCGAAGCCAGCGGGACCGAAGCCACCGGCGACGGCCGGGCCGGCAGTGGGCAGCGAGCCGGTGTGCGGCGTTCGAGCAGTGTCGACGGCGTAGGCGGCGGGTCCGAGGAGGGAGGCGAGGAGCGCTGCGGACGCCGTTCCGATCGCGAGCCGGCGCGACAGCCGGGGCGGCAGGTGCGGGCGCACGGCGAGAGCGAGCGTGGCGACAGCACCGAGGACGAGCACGGCCCAGCGCAGCCACGGCAGCCACTGCGGGCTCCGGGCTAGGAGCACGAACGACGTAGCCGTGGTGGCCGCCATCGCGACGGCGAGGGTCAACCGGGGGACGAGATGGGTCCGGCGCTGCCACATCGTCACCGCCCCGAGGCCGACGAGTGCGCCGATCGCCGGGGCGAGGGCCACGGTGTAGTAGGGGTGGATGATGCCTTGGGCCAGGCTGAAGGTCAGTCCGGTGACGACCAGCCACGTGGTCCAGGTCAGGACCTGGGCGCGCCGAGGTTCGGTGCGAGGTGCGCGACGCGACAGCCACAGCAGCACGCCGGCAAAGACCAGAGCGGCGGGCAGCAGCCACGCGACCTGGCCGCCCATCTCCGAGCTGAAGAGACGCGTGACGCCGGTGGCGCCCCACTGTCCGGGCTGGCCCTGGCCGCCGCCGCCGACGACGCTGCCGGTCTCGTTGCCGGTGAGGCGGCCGAGGCCGTTGTAGCCGAGGACGAGTTCGAGGATGGAGTTGGTCTGGGAGCCGCCGATGAACGGGCGGGAGCCGGCGGGCCAGAGCTCGACGATGGCGAGCCACCAGCCGGCGGAGGCGACGAGGGCGGCGCCGGCGAGCAGGAGCTGGCGGATGCGGCGCCCGAGGCCGGTGGGGGCGGCGAGGAGGTAGACGAGGGCGAAGCCGGGGACGACCAGCAGGGCCTGCAGCATCTTGGTGAGGAAGCCGAACCCGACGAGGATCCCGACCAGGGTGAGCCATCGGGTGGAGGCGGTCTCGAGGGCGCGGGTGAGGGCCCAGGCGGCCATGACCAGCAGCAGGACCAGCAGGGCGTCGGGGTTGTTGAAGCGGAACATCAGCACCGAGACCGGGGTCAGCGCCATGACAGCACCGGCGAGCAGGCCGGCGGCGGCGCCGAAGTGCCGGCGGACCGTGGCGTGCAGGAACCCCACGGTTGCCACGCCCATCAGAGCCTCGGGCACGAGGACCGACCACGAGTTGACGCCGAAGAGGCGGGCGGAGATGGCCATGACCCACAGGGCAGCCGGGGGTTTGTCGACGGTGATGGCGTTGCCGGCATCGAAGGATCCGAAGAAGAAGGCCTTCCAGCTCACCGAACCCGCCTGCGCCGCCGCGCTGTAGAACGCATTGGCCCAGCCGGAGGCGCCGAGGCCCCAGAGGTAGAGCAGTGCGGTGGCAGCCAGCAGACCCAGCAGGGCCGGACGCTCCCAGCGGGCCGCACCGGTCGGTCCACTGAGCAGGCGGCGAGTGCGTGCCCTTGTCGTCGCCCTGACGTTATCGACGAACGACGGAGCCGATGTGCTCGCCGTCGTCGAGGGGAGGTCGCGGTAGGCCGTGCTCATGAGATGTCTCCAGGGGTCGCGATGGGAGCGGCGACGGTGGCAGCAGCCGTCGTGCGCCGACGCCCTGTGAAGACCCAGCGGAGGGCGACGAAGCGCAGGGCGGTGGTGATCAGGTTCGCCGCGACCAGGGCGGTGAGCTCGACGGCGCGGTGAGGGTCAGGGTCGAGGAGGTGGACGGCGGCGAGGGCAGCCGAGGTCAGCGCGAGGCCCGCGGCGAAAATGACCAGACCCGAGGCGTGGTCGGAGGTGCGGCGAGAGCTGTCGCGGACGCCGAAGGTGAAGCGCCGGTTGACCGCGGTGTTGCCGACGGCGGTCACCAGCAGGGAGACGGCGTTCGCCGCCTCGGCTGGAAGGCCGGTGCGCAGCACCAGGTACAGCAGCAGGTAGGCCAGGGTGGAGGCGAACCCGACGGTGGCGAAGCGCACCGCCTGGGTGCGAAAGCTGGTGACAGGCACCGGAAGTGGGTCGCGACGCAGCTCGGCGCGCAGCTCGGCGACGGGGATCTGGCCGGTGAGCAGGCTGCGCGCCAGCCGGGTGATGCCGAGCAGGTCCTGCACCGCAGTGTCGAGGACGTCGACGCGAGAGTCGGGGTCGTCGACCCAGTCGACGGGAACCTCATGGATGCGCAGTCCCGCACGCTCGGCCAGGACCAGCAGCTCGGTGTCGAAGAACCACCCGGCGTCCTGCACATGCGGCAGCAGCGCACGCGCCCGGTCGGCTCGGATCGCCTTGAAGCCGCACTGCGCGTCCGTGAACTTCGCGGCCAGCGCCATGCGCAGCAGCACGTTGTAGCAGCGGGAGATGACTTCGCGCTTCGGGCCGCGCACGACCCGGGAGTGCCGAGCCAGCCGGGAGCCGATAGCCAGATCCGAGTGACCGGTCACCAGCGGGGCGATCAGCGGGAGCAGGGCGGCCAGGTCGGTGGAGAGGTCGACATCCATGTAGGCCAGGACCGCTGCGTCGGAGGCTAGCCAGGTGTGCTTGAGCGCTCGGCTACGGCCCTTCTCCGGCAGGTGCACCGCGGTGACCTCGGGCAGCTCGGCGGCCAGCCGATCCGCGATCGCAGGCGTCCTGTCAGTGGAGGCGTTGTCCGCGATCGTCACCCGGAAGGTGTAGGGCAGGCCCGACGACAGGGCGGCGTGCAGCCGCCGCACACTGCCCTCGAGCTCGCGCTCCTCGTTGTAAACCGGCACCACGATGTCGACGGTCGGCGGCGACCCGGCGCTGGAGGGGAGGCGGGGAGCGGTCGCCACCGTGGTGGCGGCGGCGGCTTCGCCGGCAGCCGTCACCACGCCGTCGGTTGGCCTGTCAGTTGTCGTCGTCATGACGGCAACTGTCGGCCGCCCTCATGGCATCCGGCTGGGCTCCTCCTGTGTGTCCGCTGTGAACTCCGACCAGCCAGGCGTGACCCAGGCGGAGCCGTCCGGACGGATGCCTAGACCCTCGTAGCCGTCGAGCTCGGTCAGCCAGGCGTGCGCCTCGTCGCCCAGCACGAACGCCGCTGTCGCGTACCCGTCCGCGAGAGTCAGGCTGGGGCCGACGACCGTGACCTGCACGAGGCGGGCCGGATGCAGGTGGGACCGCGGGTCGAGGATGTGCCGCCCGCGCTCGGTCGTGCCGCTCGTCGCCACTGCAAGGTCTCTCGTCGTGGCGACCACGGCGCACAGTGCCCGAGGCGCCGTGGGATGGCTGATGCCGACGCGCCAGGGCCGGTCCGGTGTGCCGCCACGGAGCTGCATGTCACCGCCAGCGGAGACGGCCGCCGCCGTGAAGCCATCCGACGCCAGGATCTCGCTCGCGCGTTCCAGCGCCCAGCCCTTCACCACGCCCGTCGGGTCAAAGCTGCCGGACCAGCAGGCATCGAAGGCGCCTTTCGACTGCGCTCGCAGGTCGTCGCACAGGGCGGCGATCTCGCGCAGCTCGGTCGACGCGTCGCTCATCCTCAACTCCCCGCGCTGCACGCGGCAGACCTCGCTGGCCGCCCTGTATGGCGAGAACCGGGCATCGACCTCGTGCAGCCACGCCAGGGCTCGCGCCATGGACGCACGAGGAACGTCAGCAGCGTCGTTCGGGCCTGGGGTCGTGGTGTCCGTGCGCACGTCGATGGTCGCGACCGTGCCCATGACGTCGTCGGTGACGCGGAGGCTGGAGCGTCCGGCCTCCGTTGGCATCACTTCGTCTTGTC
>JBQCDV010000012.1:0-14126 GCA_051960855.1 Actinomycetales bacterium | reverse complement strand
TCCGTGCCGACCACGCGCGGCTCGAGCATGACCTCGTCGTCGTAGGCGAAGGCGGTGACGAGGGCCGTCGGAATGTCAGCGACGTCCGTCACCACGGTGACGCCCAATGAGGAGCCGCCGTGGACGGGCTTCACGACCAGCGGCAGTCCGAGGCGCTGCACCGCCTCCTGCAGCAGCGATCGCGCACCGAGGTCACGCACGGCCGCTTGGGTGAGGACCACGGAAGGGGCAATGACGCCGCCCGCGTCTCGGAAGCCGACGGACTCCGACACCACCTGCTTGGCAAGCGCCTTGTCCCATGTCGTCCGGCACGCCGCAGCGCTGCTGCCGACGAAGGGCAGCCCCAGCAGCTCAAGGACGGCGGCGACCGAGCCGTCCTCACCACTCGTGCCGTGCAGAGCCGAGATGACGACCGGGTCGGGTTCCCTCCGCAACCGAGCGACCAGGTCACTGGTCGCGTCGATCTCGCTCACGTCGACGCCGTGGGAGCGGAGCGCGTCGGCCAGGCGTCGGCCGGAGCGCAGGGACACGTCACGCTCGTGGGAGAGACCACCGGAGAGCACGACGACGTGCCCCACCTCCCCGTCCCGGGGACGGCCCTCGCCCCCGCTGCCGGGTAGGGGACCAACCGCCGGCTCAGGGGCGGCGTCCGGTGCACCTGCCGCCGCGCCAGCTGTGGGGATGGTGGAGTCGAAGGGCGGGTCGAGGGTCGTCACGGTGCGCGGCTCCAGTTGCACGGACAGGCGAGCGGTGGTGAGGGGTTCGCGGCAGATCTACTGCGTCTCGGGGCCAGGGAAGTCGACGCCTAGGGTGGCTGGCGCGATGGCGCCTCGCGGGTCGGCGGAGGCCTCCGGATGAGGGTCAAGGCCGAAGGTGCGCCGGAGCTCGAGCTCCTGGTCGATCACCCCCGCCAAGCGCCGGACACCCTCCCGGATCCGCTCTGGCGTGGGGTAGCAGTAGCTCAGGCGGAGGTGACGGGATCCGTAGCCGTCGGCGTAGAACGCGGTGCCCGGCACGTAGGCCACCCGGTTGGTGACCGCCCGGGGGAGCATCGCCTTCGAGTCGAGGCCTTCCGGGAGGGTGACCCACACGTAGAAGCCTCCCTGCGGACGCGTCCAGGTCGCCAGGGGCAGGTAGTCGTCGAGCGCGGCGAGAGTGGCGTCCCGACGCTCGCGGTACATCTCCCGGAAGTCCTTGATCTGGCCCCGCCAGTCCGACGTCGACAGGTAGGTCGACAAGGCGAGCTGGCTGAAGGTCGGGGGGCAGAGGGTGGCGGACTCCTGGGCGAGCACAAGCTTCTCCCGCACCGCATGCGGGGCCAGGGCCCAGCCGACGCGGAAACCGGGGGCGAAGGTCTTGGAGAACGACCCGAGGTAGATCACGTGCTCGGGGTCGTCGGCTCGCAGGGCACGGAGCGGCTCGCTGTCGAAGCCCAGCAGGCCGTAGGGGTCGTCCTCGAGGACCAGGACGTCGTGACGAGCGGCAATCTCGAGGATCTGCGGCCTGCGCGACTCCGACAGGGTGACGCCGGCCGGATTGTGGTGGTTCGGGATGGTGTAGAGGAACTTCACGCGTCGCCCGGCCGCGGCCAGCGAGGTCAGCGCGTTGTCGAGGTGCTCCGGGACGAGCCCGTCGCCGTCCATCTGCACGTGGACGACCTCGGCTTGGTAAGAGCGGAAGGTCCCCAGCGCACCTACGTAGGAGGGGGCCTCTGCCACGACTACATCGCCGGGGTCGAGGAAGATCCGTGACACCAGGTCGAGGGCCTGCTGCGAGCCGACGGTGACGGTCACGTCGTCAGCGGAGGCAGCGATCCCCTCCAGACGCATCACGTCGCAGATCTGCTCGCGCAGCTCGGGGTCGCCCTGACCAGAGCCGTACTGCAGCGCCGTCGTGCCGCGGTGACTAACGAGCTCTCCGAGCCGCTCTCCGATGACGTCCAGGGGCAGACCCGAGATGTTGGGCATCCCGCCGGCCAGCGACACGACCTCGGGTCGTGAGGCCACGGCGAACAGGGCACGGATCTCGGAGGCGGTCAGCCCCGCGGTGCGGGCGGCATAGCGCCCCACGTGGCTGTCCAGCCGCGACCCCGCGGACGGTGCGACAGGCTCGGGAAGGTGGCCAGCCATCGCTCCCCTTTCATCGCGTGCGCGTCCCGCCTAGCATGCGGGACAGGATGACCGGTGCTGCGCCGGGACGTCGTTGTCCGCTTTCGCCCCGTGTGAGGGAGTCTCGCATGCCCCGCGGTCGAAGCGTCGGCCCCACACCCAAGCTCGCTCGTGCGTCCGTCCCGCCGTTGCCCCGGCGCCGGGTCGCCGTCGACACCGCGACTGAGCCGTCAGGAGGACGCTGACATGGGACGACGCCTGGCGAGCATCACCCTCGACACCCTCGACGACCTGCCGCGCCGGTGTCGCAAGTGCGTCTTCTGGGAGCTTGACCCGGTGTCGCGGGAGCGCGCCGAGGAGGCGGGCGACACGGCGTTCGAGAAGGAGTCGTGGGTGTCGGCGACCCTGCTCGAATGGGGGTCGTGCGGCAAGATCGCCTACGTCGACACCGTCCCGGCCGGCTACGTGCTCTACGCCCCGCCCGCCAGCGCGCCGCGGTCGCTGGCCTTTCCGACGAGTCCGGTGAGCGGCGACGCCGTCCTGCTGATGACAGCCAACGTCCTGCCGGAGTTCTCCGGCGGCGGCCTCGGCCGGATGCTGATCCAGGGCGCAGCCAAGGACCTCCTCCGACGCGGGGTCAAAGCGATCGAGGCCTTCGGCGACGCCCAGCACGACGAGACCAAGCCACAGTGCGTGGTGCCGGCTGACTTCCTGCTCGCGGTCGGCTTCAAGACCGTGCGGCCGCATCACCGCTTCCCCCGGCTCCGGCTCGACCTGCGCACGACGATGTCGTGGCGGGAGGACATGGAGGTCGCGCTCGAGCGCTGGCTCGGGGCGCTGTCTCAGGAGCCGGTCTTCCGCCCGGTCTAGCCTCGCCCGGCGTCGACTAGCCCGGTGTCGACTAGCCCGGTGTCGACTAGGCCGGTGTCGACTAGCCGGGCTCTGGTCACACGCCGCCGGCCGCAAGAGCCGCGCGAATCGCGGCCAGACTCAGCGTGCCCGTCGGCGCGTCGGACTCCTCCGGCAGGTACAGCCGCTGGATAGCGGCCACGACTCCCTCCGCGACAGCATCGCGGAACGAGGCGTCCTGCAGCCGGCTCCGGTCGTGCGGCGAGGTCAGGTAGCCCAGCTCGACGCGGACGGCGGGCATCCGCGTCAGCCGCAGGACGTCCCAGGTGGCCGAGTGCACGCCGCAGTCGAGCAGATCGGTGCGGGCCAGCAGCTCCCGGTGGACGAGGCGCGCAAGCCGCTCCCCGGTCGCGGAGCCGCGCAGCGGCGTCCCGTCGCGCCCGTCGACGCCGAAGTACCACGTGCTGACGCCGTTCGCCTCGGGGGTGCTCATCCCGTCGCAGTGCAGGCTGACGAGCAGGTCGGCCTCGGCGGCGTTGGCGAAGGCTGCCCGCTCGGTGTCGGCCAGGCCCAGCTCCTCGCCGCGCGTGAGGAAGGCCAGCACGCCGGTGGCCGTGAGGCGGCGTTCGATGCGGCTGGCGACGTCGAAGACGACGTCAGCCTCGGTCACCGGGGCGCCCTCGACCGACCCCTCGGCCGCCGTGACGCCCGTGTCATCGCCGCCGTGGCCGGGGTCGATGACCACGACCTTGTTGTGCAGGGCAGGGCCCGAACGGCGCAGCTGCTCGCTCTCCCGCAGCGCATCCGGGCGTCCCCCCACCACTGTGCGGGCCAGCCGGGTGAGCGCGTGCAGGGTGTCGGGGCCGCACACCGCGTCGGGCACGAGACCGAAGTTGCGCTGGAAGTCCCGCAGCGCCTCGGCGGTTTCGGGGCCGAAGATGCCGTCCCGGCGGCCGCACTCGAAACCCAGGTCCTGCAAGCGTGCCTGCAGGGCCGCAACGTCGTCGCCGATCAGTGGGTGGCCGACCTGGTACTGCAGCACGCGGTCACCGAGACGCCATCGCGCCTCGTCCAGCGCGCGATAGGTCGACACCGTGACCACGCCGTCGGTGGCGAGCCCCCGGCGCTGCTGGAACGCCCGAACGGCGAGCTCACAGTCCTCGTCGAAGAGCGCGACCGCGGCGTCGGCGACGAGATCCTCGGGGGGCAGCAGACCCAGCGTGGCGAGCTTGCCGCGGACATCCGCCACGACCGCGCCCAGGTCGCCCCGGCGGACCGGGAGGACAGGGGCGACGTTCGGGGCGGAGGGTGCTGCCGAGCCCTCGGTCAGAGGAACGCCTCGAGGTCCTTGAGCAGCATCGGCTTGGGCTTGGCGCCCACGATCGTCTTGACGACCTCGCCGCCCTGGTAGACGTTCATCGTCGGAATCGACATGACGCCGTACTTCGCGGCGGTGGCGGGGTTCTCGTCGATGTTCAGCTTCACGACGCGGATCTTGTCGCGGTGCTCGCCGGCGATCTCGTCGAGAATCGGAGAGACCTGGCGGCACGGGCCGCACCACTCCGCCCAGAAGTCGACGAGCACCGGGGTGCTGCTCGACAGGACCTCGTCGCTGAAGGTGGCGTCGGTGACGTCAGAGGTGTTGGCACCCATCCTGGGATCCTCTCGTGGGAGTCGGGCTGGTGTCGGGCTGGTGGAAGTCGAGCCGGTGGACGTCGAGCAGGGCCAGAACGGCGCCCTGGCGCAGCAGAGTGCCTCAGGCCGACGGCAGTGACGTGGCCATCACGGCCTGGACCGGGTCGCCAGTGGCGACGGCCTGGTCGAGGTCGGCGAGGTAGCGCTCAGCGTCGAGCGCCGCGGCGCACCCCGTCCCGGCAGCGGTGATCGCCTGCCGGTAGGTGTGGTCGACCAGGTCGCCGGCGGCAAAGACGCCAGGCAGGTTGGTCCACTGGGAGCGCTCGCGGACGAGCACGTAGCCGCCACTGTCGAGGTCGACCTGGCCCTTGACGAGCTCGCTGCGCGGGTCGTGACCGATGGCGATGAACATCCCCGTGACATCGAGTCGCCGCTGCTCGCCGGTGACGACGTCGCGCAGCTGCAGACCCGAGAGCTTGTCCTCGCCCTCGATGGCCGCGACCTCCACGTTGTAGACCACCTCGATCTTGGGGTCGGCGAACACCCGCTCCTGCATGATCTTGCTGGCGCGCAGCGAGTCACGCCGGTGCAGCAGGTAGACCTTGCGGGCGAACCGCGAGAGGAACGTCGCCTCCTCCATCGCCGAGTCGCCGCCGCCGATCACGGCGATGTCCTGGTCGCGGAAGAAAAAGCCGTCGCAGGTGGCGCACCACGAGACGCCTCGCCCGGAGAGGCGGTCCTCGTCCGGGAGGCCCAGCTTCCGATAGGCCGAGCCCATCGCGAGGATCACGGCACGAGCCCGGTGGACGGCGCCTCGCGAGTCGGTGACGCCCTTGACGGGACCGGTGAGGTCGACCTCGATCACATCGTCGGGGATGAGCTCCGCGCCGAACCGCTCGGCCTGTGCTCGCAGGTTGTCCATGAGGTCGGGGCCCTGGATGCCGTCACGGAAGCCCGGGAAGTTCTCGACCTCGGTGGTGTTCATCAGCGCGCCGCCGGCGGTGACGGCGCCCTCGAAGACCAGTGGCCGCAGCTGGGCACGGGCGGCGTAGATAGCGGCGGTGTAGCCGGAGGGACCCGACCCGATGACGATCACCTCACGGACCTCGGAGTCGTCCTGCTGGGCGGTGCCGGCAGCAGGCGAGGTGGAGACGCGGAGAATGCCGTCAGTCATCGACAGGTCCCTTCGGTTGTTGTGCAGCGGCGGCAACGCGGCCCTCACAGGACGCATTCCCGTCACCCCCGCACGCTACCCGGGTCAGTCCTCATGGTCAGTGCTCCGGTCAGCGCTCCGGTCAGTGCGCCGGGTCAGTGCGCCGGTCAGTGCGCGACGAGGGTGTGGAAGAGCACGCGTGGCGTGCTGGTGGTCCCGCAGTCCGGCGTCACCACCCACACCTCGTGCTGACCCCTGCCCCCAGTGGCATCGGCATGTGCGCTGGCGCTGGCGCTGACACTGGGACTGTCACTGGCGCTGCCAGCGACGACGACGCGTGCCGGTGTCCCTTCGAATCGTGCGTTGTCGACGGCGGCCACGGCACCGGTCGGCGCGAGCTGCCGCAGACACCTGACCACGGAGGCAGGCACCATCCCCGAGGCCATGGCTGGTGGTGTCGCTGATGCCGCTGACTTCGTGACCGAGCCGAGCAGCGCGGTCACCTCAGCTGGCAGCGCTTCCCTGCTGTAGTCCGTGCCGCTGGCCACGAGCGCGGTGTGCGTCAGGCGTGGGTCCGCGGCTGGTGCCGACAGGGTTGTCGGTCCGGCAGCAGCCCCTGACCCGGAACCGGCGCCCGCGGCTGCGGCTGCGGACTCCTGTCGGCCGGCTGAGGTCCCCGAGTCATCGGAGGCCGCCCCCGCGACGTTGCCACCGCTGGAAAAGGCTCCCGAGGCGCCGCTCGACTGCTCGGACTGCTGCCGCACCGCCGAGAAGCCCACGGCGCCGACCGCGGCGATGGCGACGACGACAGCGGCCGCGCGCAGCCATTCGGGGGCAGCGCGTCGGCGGCGGGAGGGCAGGGGAGTCACGTCTGCCAGAGGGGCTGCCGGGAAGGTGAGCTCCGGTGCGTCGGGCAGCGGTGTCTCGGCCAACACGCCGAGCAGGTCGCTCAGGCCGGCGAGCTCGGGAGCGAGGGCGACGAGACGTCGCTGGCACGCTCCGCAGGAGCTCGCGTGGCCGACCGCGTCCCCTGGCAGGTCCGGGTCGTCGAGGACCTCCGCGTCGAGCCCGTCCCACCACGACGGCGGTAGCACGGGGCCACCCGGATGCGGGGGCGAGACCAGCGGGGGCAGCGTGTCGTCGGCGGCGGCGAGCAGAACGGCGAGGTCCTCGTCCGTCAGGTGGCTGCCGTGCCCCTCGTTCCCGCTCTCCGGGACCGGTGGCTGAGGGGGCAGCAGATGTGAGCTGGTCACGTCGTGCTCCCCTCGGTCGGAGTCGTTGTCAGAGACGGTGTCGTGGCTGAACGGTGAGGCGGCGGCTGCAGGGCCCGCTGCAGGGCTGGCTGCTGGGCTGGCGGCTGGACCGGCTGGGGGGCTGACGCCCCCGTCAGTGGGACGTCGGGAGCCGAGCCGCGGTTCCGTTCCCGGTCCCGCAGGTCCCGCAGGAGGGGCAGCAGCTTGGCCCGTCCGCGCGCACACCGGCTCTTGACCGTCCCAGCGGCGCAGCCGAGCATCTCGGCGGCCTCCTCGACGCTGTACCCCTGCATGTCCACCAGTACGAGGGCGGCGCGCTGCTCGACCGGCAGAGTCGCGAGGGCCGCGTTGACCGTGAGCGACAGGTCGGTCGCGGCCATCCGGTCTCCGGGATCGGGCAGCGCGGCGGCCACCTCGTCGGGCAGGGGGGACGTGGGGCGCACGGCAGCCCGGCGAGCCCGGTCGAGGCAGGCGTTCACGACGATCCGGTGCAGCCAGGTCGTGGGGCTCGCCTCACCCCGGTAGGAGGCTGACGAGGCGGCGCGGTACGCCGAGAGCAGCGCGTCCTGCAGCGCGTCGGCAGCGTCCTCGGGCTGCCGCAGGGTGCGCAAGGCGACCGCCCACAGCCGGTCGCGATGCCGGGCTACGAGGGTGGCGAAGGCCTCGGGATCGCCGTCGGCGTGCCGGCGCATCAGCTCGCGATCGTCGAGCTGCCCGTCGGCGGTCACGGGGCCAGGGTAGGGCGGCGTCCGCCCGTCAGCGGCCGGTCACTCGGATCTCCGCCACCTGTCCGCGGTAGCTGCTCGCTCCGTCTGGCGGAAGGGCGGTGAGCCACACGAGGAGGAAGCGGGTCTGGAGCGGGCCCGGGGGTCGCAGCGTGAGGGCGTCGCGCGCCCCGTGCGAGGTGGCCGCGGCCAGGGAGCGGAAGTCCGAGAGCCGGTCGACCTCAGCCAGCTGCTGCGCCTGGGGAGCGGCCCGCAGCTGCACGGTGGTGGGCGACCCGAGCACCGTGACGGCCACCGCGGTGACGTCGCGACGGCTCCCGAGGTCGACGATCAGCCCCACTCCCGGCTTGAGGCCGCCGAGGTCGGGCCGGCGGCGGTAGGACATCGTGCGCCAGGCCGTGGTCGGGTCCCCGTCGTCGGCGAGGCGGACCAGGTCGGGGTTCTCACTGCCGTTGCCGCCCGAGCTCCTGGGGTCGAAGTCGTGCAGAGCCGCGATCGACAGCGGGTGAGGCGACGCGGTCGGCGAAGCCGCCCCACCACCGGTCCCGCTTCCGCTGCTCCGCGGCGGGGGGGCGTCGAAGGCGGCGGTCGCGAGCTGCCAGGCGAGCAGTGCCAGGACGACCAGCAGCAGCCCCGCGACGACGACCGCGAGCCACCGGCTCGGGCCGGGTGCCTCCGGTGCTCGCGGCACGGCGGCGAGCGGGGGCTCGTCGAGAGCTAGTCGGCGCTCGCCGATGGGACCCCTCGCGTCGCCAACGGAGCGTTCGGCGGTGGACAGCGCGTAGCCGAGGTCGCTCAGGGTGGTGATCGCTGACCGCGGCGGCAGCCCGAGGGCGCCGGCGGCGAGCGCGTCGAGGACGTCCGGCACGCCTGCCCGCACCTGCCGTGGGGAGGCGATGACGCCGTCCGAGGTGGGGGCGGGGCGCAGCCGGGAGGGAACCGACGGCCCGTGCACGAGCGGCCATCGCGCGGTGAGACAGGCGTAGAGCAGGCGACCGATGCCGACGACGTCGGCGCGCTCCGACGCGGGCCGGCCGAGGAGGGCGGCGTCGACGCCGAGCCCGAGGATCTTCACCGCCCCGGCGTCGGTGATGACGACCGACCCCGGGCGCAGGGCGCCGTGCCGGAGACCTTGCACCGCGGCCGAGGACAGCGCCGCTGTCAGCTCTGCCGCGATCTGGACGGCGACGCCTGCGGGGACGGGCGTGCCGCCGATAAGGAGGGTCTCGAGGCTGCGGCCCGGCGCCCACTCGCTGACGACGAAGACCGCGTCCGGCGTCTCCACCACGTCGAGGACGCGCAGGAAGCGGGCGTCCAGGGCACCCGCCGCCTCCCGCGCCGCCGCGGCAGCCGCCGCCGCCAGGGGACCCGGGTCCATGATGCGGATGCCGACGTCACGGGCGAGGACCGTGTCGTGCGCGCGCCAGTAGCTGTTGGCGGGGCCGTCGCCTGGGCTGGACGAGACGCGCTGGCGCAGCTCGTAGCGGTCGCTGAGCAGCGTCTCGAAGGCGGACACGTCAGCCTCCTCCGCAGCGCCCCGGCGGTCCCCGCCATGCTACGGAAGGTCGCGACAGCGCGTCAGGGTCAGCCCACCGGGGCAGGGCTGGTGTTGGTCGCCGTGCGGTGCACCCAGTCCTTCAGCACCGGCAGGTGCCCGAAGAGGATCGTCGACGCGTCCCGGTCGACCTGCAGCTCCACCTGCCCGGAGGGCAGCACCATGAACGACGCTGCGGGCACCTTGTTCTGGGCGTTGTCCTCCGCTGCGGTGGCGCGCGCCTTGTCGTAGGCGGACTGCACGTCGTGGTGGGCCTGCCAGTCGTCGCGGGCGGCGACGGCAGCGCTGCTCGCGGTGTCGGCGACCGTGAACTGCGTGGCCGCCACGGAGATCACGTCGAAGCCGACGATGCCCAGTGCTCCGAGGACGACGACCAGCCGTGTCAGCCAGCCGAGCACGATGTCCCCACGGTCGGGGGAGCGGCGCCGCTCGGGCTGTCGACCGGGCTGTCCACCGGGCCTCGCGCCGTGCATCTCGGCATGCGTCACGGCGGTGCCTCCTCGAGCGACATCAGTGGGGGGTGTATCGGCCACCGATGATCGCAACTTCACTTACCGTTTCGGGGCACATCCGCAGAGTTCGTCCGGGAGGCATCGCGGGCAGGCAGCAGGCGGCCGACGAGGGGGACGCGCCGCTGCAGCATGGCTAGCCCGGCCTCGACCTCGGTGAGGTGCAGGACCCGCGCCAGCGCGAGGTAGCCGCCGAGCACGACCCCGCCGCCGATCAGTAGGGCGAGCAGCCGCAGCGGGTAGCCGGCGAGGCCGACGCCGCGCAGCAGCAGCGAGAGCAGGACGGCAGCCAGGCCGGGCGGGACCGCGGCCAGCGCCGCGCGGGTGACGGTGGCGAGCAGGGAGCGCTCGGGAAGGGGGTCGGACGGCGTTCGGGAATCGGGGTCGGCCTCGAGGGACGCCAGCCGGCGCAGCAGCACCGAGCGGGACACGAGCAGCCCGACGAGGTAGCTCAGCGACCACCCAAAGGCGACACCCACGGCCCGAACGCCGGCCGGAAGGGCGAGCGCGGTCAGCGCGAGCACCACGTTGGAGCCGGCGATCACCAACTGGACGAACAGCGGCGTGCGGGTGTCCCGCAGGGCGTAGAAGCCGCGCAGCACCGTGTAGTGGCACGAGAACGGGATGAGCCCGACACCGAACGCCGCCAGGATCAGGCCCAGGTAGGCGGTGTCGGCGGGGGTGGCCTTGCCGTAGCCGAGGGCGACTTCGGCGATGGCCGGGCCGAGCGCGACGAACGCGGCGACGAAGGGGGCGCTGACCACCACCACGGAGCGCAGAGTGGCGTCGAGGCGGTCGCGCAGCCCGGCGTAGTCGTGGTCGGTCGCGAGGGCCGCCAGCCGCGGTGACAGCGCGGTCACGAGGGAGACCGTGAGGATGCTGTGCGGGAGCACAAACAGCAGATAGGCGTTGCTGTACGCCGAGAAGCCGGCGCCGTAGCCGAGCGAGTCGAACGCCGCGTCAGCGGTCTGGGTGACCCGCGCGATGACGAGGTAGGCGACCTGGTTCGCCGCGACGAAGAGGACTGTCCACCACGCCGCGCGGCCCGCTTCGCCGAGGCCGACTCCACGCCAGTCGAACCGCAGCCGCAGCGGGATGCCGACCCGCGGCAGGATCGGCACGAGGGCGAGGGCCTGCACGGCGATGCCCAGGGTGGCTCCGCCGGCGAGCAGCGCGATGTCCAGAGGACGCAGGGACGACGGGTCGGACAGGTCCAGCGTGTGGCGCGTGACGACGGCGAACAGCAGGGTGGCCGCGATCGCCACCAGGTTGTTGAGGATCGGCGCCCACATCATCGGCCCGAAGTTGCCGCGAGCGTTGAGCACCTGGCCGACCACCGTGTAGAGGCCGTAGAAGGCGATCTGGGGCAGGCACCAGTAGGCCATTGCCGTGACCGCGGCGACGTCGGTCGTCGCGTAGACGTGTGCGATCAGCGGAGCCGCCAGGGTCGCCACGACCGCCAGACCAGCGAGCAGGCAGAGGGTCAGTGTGATGAGGCGCTGGGCGTAGCCGATGCCGCCGTCGGCGTCGCGCTTCATCGCCCGCACCACCTGCGGGACCAGCACGCTGTTGAGCGCACCACCGGCCAGCAGGATGTACAGGATGTTGGGCACGGTGTTGGCCAGCTGGAACGCGGAGCTGACCGGCCCGAAGGCGATCACCGCCGCCAGCACTGCGCTGCGGAGGAAGCCGGTGAGCCGCGAGACGACCGTCCCGGCGGCCATCACCGCGCTCGATCGCAGCAGTCCGCTGCTCGCCGAGCCGGTCGTCGTCGTGCTGGTCGTCACCGAGGCGTCCGTCCGCTCGTGGCCGTCGAGGTGGGGTCGGGAGTGGAGGTGGCGTCGGACGTCCCATCGACGTCACCGTCGCCCTCAGCCAGGCGCGCACGGACGACCCGGCGCGCGAGCCGCAGGATGCCGATGAGAAACAGCAGCGCGGCCAGCCCGGCGATCAGGGCGAGGGCCACCGCGCCGATCTGCGTGACGCGCACCGAGACCGTGACCGGCTGCGACAGGGGGATGCCGGCGGGGGTCAGCAGCTGGGCCTGCAGCTTGACCAGGCCGTTCGCGAGAGCGGTGACGGGCACGTTGACCTGCTGGCGCCGCCCGGCCGCGATCGTCAGGACCTGGGTCGGCTCGACCACGAGGCGCGGGTTGTCAGGGGTGAGCCCGAGCCGCACCCGCACCGGCTGGCCGAGGCCGTTGGTGACCGTCACCGGCAGCGTGGCGCCTTGCGAGCCCGTCGTCACGTTGCGCGGCACGGCGAGGGAGACCGCCTGTCGCAGCTTCGACAGCGACTCGGCGATGGCGCCCGCGGCCTGGACCCGCTGATGGGGCAGGTCGCGCCACGCCACCGACTCCAGCTCCAGCAGCGCCTGCCGGTAGGACGGCACCAGCTGCGCGGGCCGGGTCAGGATGGACGACACGGTGTCCAGCTGCGACTCGAGGTCACCGACGGCGCTGAGGTAGGACGCCGGAAGCTCCTGACGCGCAGCGGCCGGCGGGTAGGTGAGCGCTGCGCGCGCCGCGCGGGTGTCGACCGGTGTGGTGGCGAGAGCAGACAGGGGTGCCAGGTGCACCCACGGTGCCTGCCGCAGGGACGTCAGGAGCCGGGTCACGTAGGTCAGGGACGGGTCCCAGTCCCGCGAGGGTGCCACGAGGAACGTCCGTGGCATCGCGGGTCGCTCCGCGGTCAGCAGGGCGGTCTCGGCGAGGAACTCCTGCACCAGCAGGGTCTGCTGTCCGCTCGTGAGCGGCTGGTCGTTCGCTGCCCCGGGCTGGATCCCGGGCCGCGCCTCGAGGTCGGGATGGGTGCGGTCCCCGGCCATCACCAGCGAGGTCAGGTCCCCGTCGTAGACGTAGCCGTCGAGCGTGCCACTGCCGGTCGCCAGCTCCGTGCGCCCGTCCGGCGTGTAGGTCAGGGTGGCGGCCAGGGTGCGCGCCTGCGGCGACAGCACGACGCCGGACATCCCGAGCTGAGCAAGGGTGGTCACCAGCGAGGCCGGCAGCAGGCCATTGGCGGGCCACGCGACGGAGGCGTCGACCGGGCGGCCGAGCACCTGTGCCCCGACCTGTCGCCCCAGAGCGAGCGCCGCGCGCAGGTCGTCGTCGCGTCCCGCTCGGTGCACGGCCACGAGGTCGGGGTCGGCGTAGGGCGTCAGCAGGACGGGGCTCTGCGCGGACTCGCTGCGCAGCGCATCGAGCCAGCTCATCGCTGCCTGCGCAGCTGGGTCCGTGGGAGCCGGGGTGGGAGTGCCGCTCGGTGTGGGACTGGGCGTCTGGCTGGCACTGCTCCGAGGACTCGACGTCGTACTGGATGACGCACTCGACGTCGCACTGGAGGAGCCGCTCGGCAGAGCACTGGCAGATGCGCTGGGAGCCGCCTGACGGTTGCTGCCCGGAGCGCCCGTCCCCGACGTCGCGGTCCCCGCCCCGCGCTCGCCGCCGCCGGAAGCTGCCGCGCTCGCCGTGGCTGCGGCGTTCGGGCTGGGGGTGGTGGGCGTGGCCGAGCCATTCCCGAACGGCGTTGCCGTCGCTTCCGGCGTGCCGTCGCCACTGCCGCCTGAGGGGGTGCCGCCTGCGGGGGTGCCGCCGGTCGCGGCCGGCGTCGCGAGCAGCTGGACCGACTGCAGCAGGTCGGGGTCGACCATCCAGGTCACGCCGTCGGAGGCCGAGTCGACGATGCGGCCCAGGCGGCCGCTCGGCTGCAGCTCGCCGGCCAGGCCTTTCGGGTCCCGCACCTGCCCCTGCGGGCTCCGCGTCGGGGTCCCGGTGACAGGCCACAGCCACACCAGCGAGCTGGCTTGGTACCCGGCGCCGGGCGGTGACCACGGCAGGAAGGTGGCTACGAGCGCCTGGCGGCCATCCTGGTTGCCCGAGTTGGAGTCGCCGCTGCCGGACTCGCCGCTGCCGGACTCGCCGCCTGAGAGCTGCCCTCGCACCTCCACCGACAGCGGGTAGACCCCGAAGCCGTCCAGCCCGAGGGAGTTGACCGGCACGCTGATGCTGAACGGTGCACGGGACCCGGCCGGCAGCGCGTCCGGGAGGTCGACCGTGGAGTCGGGGACGAGGCGGCCTTCGCGGACCTCGCGACCAGCGGCCACGGCGGCGACCTCGGAGCGCGCGCGTAGCGGTGTGCCGCTGATGCGGAGCCGCACGCGGGCGCCTTGCAGCGTCGCGGCCGTGCCATTGCGCACCGTGCCCCGCACCACGAGCGTGTCGCCGGGCTGGGGCGCCGACGGTGAGATCTCGTCGAGACTGATGTCGACGCCGGCCTCGGTGCCCACGGCGGTCGCAGCGCCCACGGCAGTCGAAGGACGAGCTGTCGCAGCGCCCACGGC
>JBQCDV010000011.1:0-3513 GCA_051960855.1 Actinomycetales bacterium | reverse complement strand
CCGACCCCGTGGCCGAGCCCGTGCGTGAACTCCTCGCCATACCCGGCAGCCTTGACGGTGTTCCGCGCAGCGTCATCGATCGTCTTGCTGGTCGCACCCGGCACGATGGCCAGCCGCCCAGCCTCCTGCGCCCGCGCGACCACCGAGTGCACCTCGACCTGCCAGTCCGCCGGCTCCCCCACGACAAACGTCCGGGTGCAGTCGGCGTGATATCCCGCCACGCGCGCGCCGAAGTCAATCTTCAGCAGGTCTCCCCGACGCACCTCGCGATCGGTCGGCTGGTGGTGCGGGATGGCCGAGTTCTCCCCCGCCGCCACGATCGTGTCGAACGCGATCGCCTCGGCGCCCAGCCCGAACATCCGCCATTCGAGGTCCCGCGCGATCTCCCGCTCGCTGCGCCCGACCAGGGGCTCGACGACCAACGCGGCCAGCGCCTCCACGCTGATCCGGCAGGCGGCACGCAGCGCCTCGAGCTCACTGGCGTCCTTGACCTCGCGGAGCTTCTCCACGGCACGGGCGAGGCTGACGACCTCGGCGTCCTCGGCCGATTTCAGAACGTCGTTGTACGTATCCACCGCGACGTCGTGCGTCTCCACCCCCAGCCTGCCGGCCGTCGCTGCGCGAGTGGCCAGCGCAGTCGCGACCGCACGCTCGATCAGCAACTCGACCCCGGGCGCCTCCTCCGCGGCCTGGTCCTTGTAGCGCCCGTCGGTCGCGAGGACGGCCTCGTCGGGGGTGATGAGGACGGCGCCGTTGCTGCCGGAGAAGCCGGTGAGGTAGCGGACGTTGACCAGCTTCGTCACCAGCACGGCTGGGAGGTCGCGCTCGGCCATCAGCGAGCGCAGGCGGGTCCGGCGGGCTTCGTAGGCGTCAGTCACGAGCGGCGACTGTACGCGCAGCGTCTCAGGCCCGAGTCAGGGCTTCTCCTGGACCCGATTGCGGTGTCCAAGCCGCTTCCACCATGGCAACTCAGAGCGTCCTCCAGGCAACGGCTGCCGCTCCTGGTCGTCCTCCTCACAATGCGGCGGGTACTCGTCACCAGCGCGAGAGTTGGCGATTGCCTGGACGTACGGCGAGGTGACCAACCGCTTGCGGTTGTTCATGCGGACGAGCAGCTTCGCTGCTTCTACCTGCGCCCGGCTCAGCCTAGGAACCCCGTCACCATGCGACGCTGCCGCGGCGTCGGGATGCGGATCGCCCGGCCGAGAGTTTGCGATCGTCAGCACAAACTCCGATGTGGGTCTGCCATCCCGCTTGCCCATCTGCACAAGGGCACGCGCTGCCTCGACCTGGGCCGGCCGAAGGCGGCTCACTCCCCCGACGGCACGGTTGAGATTCTTGCTGCGCCCCTCTCGTCCTGGCACCGGTTCACCAGGGCGAGCCGCGGCGATAGCCCGGATGAAATCGGAAACCTGGTGCCCATCCCGCTCGGCCATCTCGACCAGACCGCGGGCGGCCGCGATCTGCGCTTGGCTCAACCGTTCCGCGCCGCCGTCCATCGCTCACCGTCCTCCAAGAGAGCCAGCGTTGCCCGCCACTCGAGCCTAACTCTGCAGGTCTTGCGGGAGCACCGCGTTGAGCACCTCGGATACGAACGACGCCTCCTGCGGGTAATCAGTCCAGACACCCGACCGCGGGGATCTCATCCTCAGGGCGGAGGTCACGTCATTCTGCGGGCTGATGTGTCAGCAGGGCACCACGCCTAGCGTCCGTCACACGGCGGCAGATTGTCGCCAGGAACGCGACCAGGAGGGGTCTCCAGCATGCGATTCACGACAGCGAAAGCGCTCATGGCAGCCACGGTGCTCGCGACGCCGATCATCGCTTCCGGGGAGGCATCTGCCGCCGCGGGGCAGCAATACAGTTACAACTACAGCTACTCCGTGCAGGGCACATTCTCATCCAATGCCGCGGACAGCCTCTGCGGTGCCAAGGAGACGGTGACCGTGGACGGCACCTATCGGATTCACCTCGTGACGTCTCTCAGCGGTCTCACGGCAGACGAAGTCCTGGAGTTGTGGAACAACGAAGGCCTCTTCCCCGATGGTGACCCAGCGCCGATTCAGCACCTCGACTACCGGGAGTCCGGCAGCTTTACCGCCTACGAGGGCGATCACACATATAGCGGCACCTACGACAACAGCTTTATCGGCAACACGGGCAACATGCAGCACTTCCTGCAGACCGGCACGTTCCGGGTGCGAGGCACCAGTGAGACCGGGAGCCGACTGACGGTGAACTCCGGAGGCCCGATGCTGTCAGCGGCAGACGGCGCAGTCTGGGACCACGAGCACTTCCACGTCACCGGCTGCCTTCCCAACGCCGACACCGTGTCCTAACGAGGGCACCACGGGCGAATGGCCGGTGCGCCACAGGTAGCGCACCGGCCATCACTCCTCCGGCAAAATCGTCAGTCCCTGGCACCCTTCACAGCCGCACCCACAGCCACGAGAGCAGCAGCACCAAGCCCCACCGCTGTCGCCGTCGGCGTGCGCCGCACCGCGATCTCCGTAAAGAGGCTGGAGTCCGCCGACCGCGAGTCGAAGTCACCGTGCGCACCGGGGTCGCCCGGCACCGGCGTGTCGAAGTCGTCACCCAGCCGCGTCAGCCCCGGTCCCTCGGTCTGCTGAGACTTGAAGCCGGTCCGCGCCAGGTAGTGGTCCAGCAGCCCACCGATGGTGCGGTTACCGATGATCGTCAGCGCCGTGGTGATGCCGACCCACGTCGACCGCTTCGGGTGCTCGGCCACGTGCGCGACGGCACGAGCGGCCACCTCCGGCTGGTAGATCGGCGGCACCGGCTGCGGGTGCTTCGGCAGGTTGTTGCGCACCCATGAGAACTGCGGCGTGTTCATCGCCGGCATGTGGACCATGGACAGCGAGATGTTCTTCTTGTCGTGCAACAGCTCGGTGCGCAGCGACTCGGTGAAACCGACCATCGCGTGCTTCGCTCCGCAGTAGGCGCTCTGCAGCGGGATGCCGCGGTAGGCCAGCGCCGAGCCGACCTGGATGATGTGGCCGCGGTTGCGCGGGATCATGTGCTTGAGCGCCGCACGCGTGCCGTTGGCGAAGCCCAGGTAGGTCACCATCGTCGCGTGCTCGTAGTCCTCGGGCGTCACGTCGACGAAGCGCGCGAACACGCTCGCCATCGCGTCGTTGACCCATAGCTCGATCGGCCCGAGCTCCTTCTCGATCCGGTCGGCGGCAGCCTCGACCTCGTCCCACTTGGACACGTCGCACGAGATGCCGAGCCCGCGCCGCCCCTTGGCCTGCACCTCCTCCGCGGCGGCCTTCACCCGATCCTCGCCGCGCGAGAGCACGGCCACGTCCCATCCGCGGTCGGCCAGCTCACGCGTGATCGCGCGCCCCAGACCAGCGGATCCACCAGTAACGACTGCTACGCCTCTGTTCGCCATGCAACGGTCATTCCCCCGATGACCCCTGGGCTATCCCGTGCTACATGACACATTCCCGAACGCCGTCCGCGCGGCTCCCCGCCGTCGTCGCCCTCGCG
>JBQCDV010000010.1:0-10056 GCA_051960855.1 Actinomycetales bacterium | reverse complement strand
TTGCGCGGCAACCTCGTCGACCTGGCGGTCGCGGTCGTCATCGGCGCAGCGTTCGGCTCGGTCGTGACCGCGCTCGTCGAGGACCTCTTCACCCCTTTGATCGCCGCGATCGGCGGTCAGCCTGACTTCAGCAACCTGATCTTCACGATCAACGGGTCGAAGTTCCAGTACGGCAAGTTCCTCAACGCTCTGATCTCGTTCGTCATCATCGCTGCCGTCGTCTACTTCCTCGTCGTCGTGCCCTTCAGCAAGCTGCTGGAGCGCTTCCGGCCGGAGCCTGCGCAGCCGGCGCCTACGCAGACGTGCCCGCACTGCCTGTCGTCGATTCCGCACAGCGCGGCTGTCTGCGCGTTCTGCACTCGCGAGGTCGCTGCAACTCCGGCCGGGTGAGGACGCAGTCCTGCTCGCATGGTCGGCAGCGCGACAACAGCCGCACTGGGCTACAGCTCGAGCAGGATGGTGACAGGGCCGTCGTTGACCAGGTCGACCTGCATGTCGGCACCGAAGCGCCCCGTGGCGACGGGTACACCGCGTTCGACGAGCCGGGCGACGACGGCTTCGACCAGCGGCTCGGCGACAGGCCGCGGCGCCGCGGCTGCCCACGTGGGGCGGCGCCCCTTGCGGGCGTCACCGTAGAGCGTGAACTGACTGACGACGGTCACTCCGAGGCCGAGATCAGCAGCGGACCGCTCGTCGCGGCTGTCACCGAAGATGCGCAGGTCGGCGACTTTGTCGGCCAGCGCCGCAGCCGTCGCGTCGTCGTCACTATGGGTCACGCCGACGAGAACCAGGAGCCCCGGTCCGGGTTGGTCTCCTACGACCTCGCCTGCGACTCGCACCTGCGCCCGCAGGACGCGCTGGACGACGGCGCGCATGAAGGCTCAGCGCCGCGCGGCTTCGAGCAGCTCGCGCGCGGCCCGGACCACCCCGACCGGCTCACCGTGTCCCAGCACGGGCGTGGTCGCCTGCTGCCGCACGATGTCCGCCTCGACGCCGAGGGCGTGGAGCAACGCCGCCATGACCACGGGACGCGGTCGCTGCGAGCCGTCCTCGATCTTCAAGGCGGCGGCGCGACCGTCGGGCAGCGCCGCGGCGTAGACACCCTCTGCGCCGGCCTTGGCGATCAGTCCCGGCACGCCCTGCATGAGCAGGGTGTCGTCCCGGCGCGTCCCGCTCACCCACTGCGGGTGCTCACGCATCGCCCGCGCCACGCGCCCCTCGGGGGTGTCGTCGGCGGCGGTGGCGATGCGCGAGAAGGCTCGCGCCAGCCCGAGCGTGCTGATGGCCATCAGGGGCGCTCCGCAGCCGTCGACCCCGATTGCCGTCACCGGCTCTCCTGACAGGTCCTCGAGCGCGTCGCGGATCGAGACCTGAACGGCGTTGTCGATGCTGCGGTAGGTGCCCGGGTCCGCGCCCGCGCGCACCGCGGTGAGCAGCATGGCGGCGTGCTTGCCAGAGCAGTTCATGTACAGCGAGCTGGCCACATCCCCGCGGGCCAACACAGCCTCCCGCTCCTGCTCGTCGACCGGCAGGTCGGGCGGTGTCTGCAGGGCGTCCACGCCCAGGCCCGCGCGGTCGAGGATCCGGCGCACGCCCTCGAGATGGAAGGCCTCTCCCGAGTGGCTGGCACTGGCGAGCGCGAGCAGCTCGCCGTCGAGGTCGAGCCCGGCACGCAGCATGCCGACTGCCTGCATGGGCTTGTTCGAGGACCGCGGGAACATCGGCACACGGACGTCTCCGAGAGCCACCACGGGATCGCCGTTCGGCTCGAGCGCCACTGCCGCGCCGCGGTGCCGGCTCTCGACGAAGCCCGAGCGCTCCACCTCAGCCAGCACAGGGGCAGCTGCCGGCACGGTGGGCACGGCCGGCACGGTCGGCCCGGTCGGCCCGGTCGGCACGGTGGGAGAGCTCACAGGCTGTCCTCGCTGACGGAGACGCCGCCGCCGAGGCGGTTGCCGACCTCGGCGTGAATGGCGTCCACGACCCGCTGCACCTGGTGGCGCAGGTCGGAGACCCCCCGCTCCAGCCCCTCGAACCGCTCGACGGCCGCAGCCAGGCCGGCATCGTCGAGCGCGGAGGGGTCGGAGACCGACAGGTCCGCGACGGCCGCCTCCGCCGCGCGCTGATGCTCGCCCACCCGGCTGGGCTCGACGTCGAGGTGACGGCCGAGGCCACGCGGTGCGTCGTCGTGGTCGTCGGTGAGAATCGCGGTGAGACGCGCCACGAGCGCTTCGTCACGGCTGGCCGCCGCCCCGGTCGTGCTGCCGCCGTCGGAAGCGGGCCCCGCCGCCGGAGCGCCTGGCGCGGCGCCGCGGCGAGCGGTCTCGGCACGCAGCAGGTCGAGGCGTCCCTGCAGGAGGCGCCGGGCGTAGGAGAGGTCGACTTCCTCCTGGGTGGCGTCGTCGCGGCGCTCGCGCAGCTCCTCAAGCGACAGCGAGCCGAGCTCGTCGGCGAAACCGGGCGCGAGCACACGGTCGATCCGGCGCCGGCCTCCGGGGATGGGTGCGCTCATGACTGCCCTTCCACGCTGCGATCCTTCACGCCGAGAAATCCCCGCGCTTCGGCAACGGACATCGGTGGCCGCTGCGCGATGGTGGCCAGCGTCGCGGCCCGCTCGACGAGCTGTGCGTTGTCGCGCACCGGCTGGCCCTTCGCAAAGGTCACGGTGTCCTCCATGCCGACGCGCAGGTGACCTCCCGCACTGAGGGCGGCGAGGGCCACGGACAGCGTCGTTCGGCCGATGCCTGTCGCTGCCCAGCTCGCTCCCGCAGGCAGCGCGGCGACGGCAGCGACTACCGCCTGTGCCGTGCCGGGCATCCCCCCCGGGACTCCCATCACGAGGTCGGCGTGGACGCGGCCACCGTAGGGGGCGCCGTAGGTGTCGAGCAGCCGGTTGAGCGCGGCGACGTGGCCGAGGTCGAACAGCTCGAACTCGGGGACGACCTCTCGCGCGATCGTCTCCTGGTAGAGCTCGCGCATGAACGGCCAGGAGTTGAGGAAGACGTCGTCGCCGAAGTTGACGGTGCCGCAGGTCAGCGAGCAGCTGTCGGGCTCGGCGTCGAGGACGCGCAGTCGGTCGGCGTAGGGGTCCGTGACCGCGCCGCCGGTCGAGAGCTGAACGACGAGGCTGGTCTTCTCGCGGAGGGCGGCGACGGTCTCGCGCAGGCGGCCGAGGTCGAGCGTGGGGCGGGTGTCGGCCCCGCGGATGTGGACGTGGATCACGGCGGCGCCCGCCGCCTCGCAGGCGACCGCGGTGTCGACCAACTCATCGAGGGTGACCGGCAGCGCGGGAACGTCGGCCTTCGACGACTCCGCCCCCGTCGGTGCGACCGTGATCAGCGTCGAGCCGACCCGGGGGGCGGGGAGGACGGGACGGTCACTGTCGGCGGACATGCGTGCATGGTGCCATGGCGGCTGCCGTCACCGGGCCCCGCTCGGGCGGCCCGTGAGCGCGCCGCCCTCGTCGACGCTGCCGACGACCTCCTGCGTCGCGGTCACCCCACGGACGAGCACCGGCTGGTCGACAGGCACCGACCGCTTGACCAGCGCCAGGGCGACCGGTCCGAGTTCGAAGTGCTGCACGGCCGTCCCGACGAAACCGACCACGCGCGACGAGGCGTCGAGCACCACCTCGTCCCCGTGCCCGGGAAGCACGTTGTCGCTGCCGTCGAGGTGCAGCAGGGTGAGCCGCCGCGGGGGGCGGCCGAGGTTGTGCACCCGCGCCACGGTCTCCTGGCCGCGGTAGCAGCCCTTGTCCAGGTGCACGGCGGTGCCGATCCAGCCCACCTCGTGGGGAATCGTCCGGTGGTCGGTCTCGAGTCCGAGCCGCGGGACGCCGGCGGCCACGCGCAGCGCCTCCCGCGCCCAGACGCCGGCGCGGGGTACACCGGATGTGAGCGCTTCGACCTGCGCGCGTGGCAGCAGGAGCTCGGCACCGGGCAGCACGCCGAGCGGCGCGGACGTCACCGCGGCCAGCGCAGGCTCGGCGGTGGCGATGACGGGCAGCCCGCGCTCGGTGGCCAACGCGACCAGCGGATGGTCCGGCGCCGGCACCCACACCGACTCGACCTCGTCGGTCACGTCGGTCAGCTCCACCTGGGACCAGAAGCGCATCTTCTGCAGGTAGTCCAGCAAGGCCGGCAGAGTGCCGGGCTCGACGGTGGCCCACACCGCCGCTCCGTCATCGACGAGACGCAGATGGTGCTCCACGTGGCCGTGCGGGCTCAGAACGAGCGCCTCGCTGCCGGCGGCAGGCGGCAGGGCGGTCAGATGCTGGGTGGTCAGGGAGTGCAGCCAGGTGAGGCGGTCCGGCCCCTCGATGCGGAGAACTCCCCGGTTCCCCAGCCGGACGAGTCCCTCGCCCTGCGACAGCAGGCGCTGCTCGCGCAGCGGGTCGCCGCCGTGCCACACGAGTCCGGCGTCCGGACCGTCGGTCACGAGGACGTCGGTCATCTCAGCCTCCCTCGGGTGGTCATCAGCTCGGATCGCTGCTCGCGGCCGCCGCGCAGGCGGCGCACGTGCCGTAGAGGGCGAAGTGGGCGAGGTCGGTGACGAAGCCCCGCTCGTCCTGCAACTGGCTCGTCAGCGGTCCGGCCGTCTCGACCGGCACTTCGCCGACCCAGTCGCAGCTGCGGCACACCAGGTGCAGGTGGTGGGGTGCGTCGGCCGGGTGGTACGTCGGAGCCCCGTGACCAAGATGGGCATGCCGGACCGCACCGATGTCCTCCAGGACCTCGAGCGTGCGGTAGACGGTTGAGAGGCTGATTCCCGGGACCTTGGCGGCCACCGCGGCCGCGATCGTGTCGGGAGTGCCGTGGCCCAGCTCGACGACCGCCTCGAGGACGAGCTGACGCTGCGGTGTCACGCGGTAGCCGCTGGAGCGGAGCGCGGCCGACAACGCTGCCAGGTCGGCCTCTGCGGCGACCTCGGCTGCATCAGCGCCGTGCACGACAACCTCCTGCGGCAGACCCTCGGACCGGCCGTCCCCGTTGAGCAGGCCGTCCCCGTCGAGCGCCGTAGCCACAGAGACGAGTTTAGGTGTTCTCGATGCGGCGCTACGCGCAGAAGCCGCCCACAGGGGGTTGGGCGGCTTCTGCGCGTCTGCTCTGGAGGAGGACACCGACGTTGTCCCCAGGTGCCCTACCAGCGAAACGGCAGCCATTCCCGGCTGGGGGCGTGGCTCCGGGCGCGGGACGCCGGGTGAGACCGTCGTGGGGTCAGACGAGGCCCTCGTTGTGCGGCTCGATGCTCGCGTCCGGGTCGAGGTCGAAGTCCGAGTCGGGGTGGACTCGTCCCTCGCCCGGGTCGGAGCCGGTGCCGGCCGCGGTGTTGCGGCTCGACCGCTCCGGGTCCAGGACATCGGTCGTCGTGTAGGCCTGGCCGATGCGCTTGGCGGCCTCACCCGTTCCGTGGGTCTCCAGGTCGTCCGGCTGCGCGGTCTCCGGCTGCGTGTCGCTACTGGTGTTCGTGCCGTCGCTCATGCTCGTGGCTCCTTCGGTCAGCTCGAAACGGTCGGCGGCGGGCAGGCCCTGCACATGCGGCACATGCCAGACACATGTCTGGAGCAGGCAAGGCGCTCCCCGCGCTTACTCCGCCTACCGCGAAGTCCGGGAGCCGACACATGAACCGTGCCAAAAAGCAGAGATGAGCCCGGTGAGGAGGGCGTGGGAGGGCGTGTCAGCCGACGCGCTTGAGACGCGCGCTGGCATGCGGCTGCAGCGGCTGACCGACAGCCGCCATGTCGTAGGCCCACATGAGGTCGCCCTCGACGAGCCCATACAGACGGTGCCCCGCCGAGTACTCCTTGGCGGTCTCCGTCCGCGCGACGACGTCGGTGCGGAGCTCGATCTTGGCGCCCTCGGCGCGTCCCACCCAGATCTCGGCGTACCCCATCGGGTGAGCCATGACGACCTCGAGGGCGCCATCGGGCTGGGGGCGCCAGTAGCCGGTCTCGACGGCGAGCGCCTCCAACTGCTGTCCCTCGTCGTCAAGCAGCCAGGTCCGGCTGGTGTACGCGAGATACGTCTTGCCGGGCGGCGCGACGAACTCCGTTTCCTGGCCGAAGCGGAACTCACCCGTCGTGGGGTAGCCGCCGACGCCGGCCCCTTCCCACCGACCCACCAGCCAGGCGACCGGAAGCAGCTCGGGAGAGGTGTCCGCGGAGATCTCGAACGGCACCGCTACTCCTGGCCCTTGAAGAGCTTGTAGACGACGACGCCGGCGAACCACGTCACGAGCAGGAAGACCACGACGAGCAGCGTGGTGTAGAAGGCCTCGAGCATGACGGGAGTCTAGGACGCCAGCTCGACAGCCACCTCTGCGACCGAGCCGGACCGCACCACGGCGATGACCTCCGCGATGGGGGATCGAGGCGCCAGCGCCCGGACGGTCCAGCTGCCTGGCGCCGCATAGAAGCGAAAGCGGCCGGCCTCGTCCGTCACGACTTCAGCCGCGAACTCGCCCGCCCCGTCCAGCAGGCGCACGTAGGCCCCGGCGACCGGGCGCGCGTCGCGGCGCACGGCTCCCTCGATCACGGTCCGGCGGGTCCCGTCGCCGTCGGCCGGCACCGGCACCCCGCCCACGGGAGCGGCGCAGCCGCCGACGCGGGCGGGGGCGGTGGCGGCGGCGTTCGAGCCGCTCATCGGGTGCTGTCTCCAGACCCGTGTCCAGGCTCGTCGCCCGGTTCGTCAACCGGTTCGTCGCCCGGTTCGTCGCCCGGTTCGTCACCTGGTTCGTCACCAAGGACGACAGGGACGCCGACCAGCGAGCCGTACTCCGTCCACGAACCGTCGTAGTTGCGCACGTCGGACTGCCCGAGCAACTCGTGCAGCACGAACCAGGTGTGAGCCGAGCGCTCCCCGATCCGGCAGTAGGCGATGGTGGGGCGGTCGAGGTCGACGCCAGCAGCCTCGTAGAGCGCGCGCAGCTCCTCGTCGGCGCGGAAGGTGCCGTCGTCGTTCGCGGCCTTGCTCCACGGAACGTTGACTGCGGTCGGGACGTGACCGGGGCGCTGGCTCTGCTCCTGGGGCAGGTGGGCCGGGGCGAGCAGGCGGCCGGCGTACTCGTCTGGGGAGCGCACGTCGACGAGGTTGAGCGTGCCGATGGCGCCGACGACGTCGTCGCGGAACGCGCGGATGCTGGTGTCGGGGTCGCTGGCGACGTAGGTGGTGCGTTCACGCTGCGGCAGATCGGTGACGAGCTCGCGGGAGTCGAGCTCCCACCGCTTGCGGCCGCCGTCGAGCAGGCGGACGTCGTTGTGCCCGTAGACCTTGAAGTACCAGTAGGCGTAGGCGGCGAACCAGTTGTTGTTGCCGCCGTAGAGGACGACCGTGTCGTCGCGGGAGATTCCCCGTTCGGACAGCAGCCGCTCGAAGCCGGCGCGATCGACGAAGTCGCGGCGGACGGGATCCTGCAGGTCTTCGCGCCAGTCGAGCTTCACGGCCCCACGCAGGTGGCCCTTGTCGTAGGCGCTGACGTCCTCGTCGACCTCGACAAGCACGACGGCGGGATCGTCGAGGTGCGCCTCGACCCAGTCGGCGTCGACGAGCACCTGAGCGCGACGGTTACTGCTGTGGCTCATTGATCATTCCTGTCACGGGAAGCGTCAAGAGGGGTCGCGGTACCCGGGGCGCCAGGAACGGCGGCCGGTGTCGCGAAGGAAGGCTGTGCTACTGAGGGAGGCGGCCTCGCGCGGGCAGGCGCGCGGGCAGACGCGAAGGTTCGCGTCGAGAGGTGACGGGCGTGGCCGCGGAAGTCAGCGGCGACAGAGAGCCGCGGCGACGCGCAGCAGGTCCACTGCGCGGCGCTTGGTCAGCGTGACGGCCAGCACACCCGCAGCCTAGCCTCGTGCTCACCCGCCCGCGAACGGCGGCAGGACGTCGACGACGCTGCCGGCGGGGACCACGCCGTCGGGTGAGACCCGGACCTCGTCGGCGAGGAAGGAGCACCGGGCCAGCACCTGGCGCAGCTGAGCCGCCTCGCCAGGGTCGCGGCGACGGCAGGCCTCCTCGAGCACGTCCGACAACCGTCCGGGGGGCAGTCGGTCCTCGGCGGCCCCGGCGGCGGCCTTGGCCGCCGCCCACCAGCGGACGGTGACCGTTCCGGCGGCGCCGTTCTGCTCGGTCATGACGCCTCCTCTGCCGGCCGGTCCCACGAGTGCCGCTCGAGCCACTGCCCGATGCGCTCCACCAGCTCCGGCGTCGCGGCACTCTCCGCATGACCCGCGGATGGCTCGACCCACAGCTCCTTGGGCTCGCACGCCGCGGCGTACAGCTGCTCCGCGTGTTCGACGGGAAAGTAGTGGTCGCCACGGTGGTGCACGACGAGCAGGGGCACGCGCAGTGCCGCAGCCGCCTCGCGCGGAGCCGAGGGAGGCGGGTCCCAACCGTCTGTCGCGATCCGCGTGCGCAGCGCGAGCGCCGTGAACCGGCGGGCGGCCGGCACCTCGATCGCCAGGTGCACACGCCGCATCGCGGGCGTGCCGCGGAACCACCAGCGGGCAGGCGAGGACACGGTGGCGACCGCCGCGACGCCCACTCGTCCCGTCGACGCCTCAGCCTCGTCGCCAGCCGTCCGCCGGGCGGCTTCCTCAGCGGCGTGGCGCAGCACGACGGCCCCACCCATCGAGAATCCCAACGTGGCGATTCGCTGGTAGCCCAGTGACCGCGCCCACGCCACCGCCGCCTCGACGTCGCGCACCTCGCGGTCACCGAGCGTCGAGGCGCCCCCCGAGCGGCCATGCCCGCGGAAGTCGAAGGTGATGACGGCGGCGACGCCGGTCAGGACGTCGGCGATGCGACGGACGTCGGGCTTTGACAGAGAACCGGTGAAGCCGTGGGCCACGACGATGGCCAGGTCGCGCGCCGCTACCGCGCCGAGCGAACGTGCGGGCGCATGGTGGGCGTGCAGCACGACGCCGTCGGAGGTCAGCAACGACCGGTAGCTCCCGGCCCGTCCTCGTCCACGCATGACGTCGCCATCCTGTCACCGCCCCCACAGTCCCCGCCTGTTGCGACCGGCCGGCCGCACCGCGCGGGCTCGGCTACCCTGGCAAGGTCCGGCAGCGTCGCCGGCCCGCCCGCAATCTCGCGACCGTTGCTCCCCCGGCGAGAGGTGGACCGATGGCAGACCTCCTGCTGCTCACCAGTGCGCTCGGCCCCGCCGCGCAGGTGCTTCCCGCGCTCGGTCTGCTCCCTCATCGCGTCCGGACCGCGCCCGCAGACGGCGCCGCGCTGCTCGATGCCGGCTCAGCCGACGTCGTGCTGGTCGACGGCCGTCGCGAGCTCCCCCACGCCCGCGCTCTGTGCCGGCTCATCCGCACCGCCGGCTCGTCGGCGCCCGTTGTCCTGGTCGCGACCGAAGGCGGCCTCATCGCGGTCACCGCCGAGTGGGGCGTCGATGACGTCGTCCTCGACACCGCCGGCCCGGCGGAGGTAGACACCAGGCTGCGTCTGGCGATGGGCAGGGCGGCAGCTGCCGCAGCGCCGGAACCAGGAGTCGAGGAGATCCGCACCGGCGACGTCACGATCGACGAAGGAAGTTACTCGGCACGTGTCCACGGGCGCACCCTCGACCTGACCTACAAGGAGTTCGAGCTCCTCAAGTACCTCGCGCAGCACCCGGGTCGCGTTTTCACCCGCGCCCAGCTCCTGCAGGACGTGTGGGGCTATGACTACTTCGGAGGCACGCGCACTGTCGACGTCCACGTCCGCCGGCTGCGGGCGAAGCTCGGCCCCGAGCACGAAGCGGTGATCGGGACCGTCCGCAACGTCGGCTACCGGTTTGTCGTGCAGGCCCCGCTCGCCGGGGGCCCCGACGACGGCGCTGAGGGCGGGACCGAGGACCCGCGAGGAGCCACCGCCGTCGCCGTGCCGCACGACCTCTCCAGCCTGCGCCAGTCCTGACGTATCTCCGGCGACGAGAAGCGGGGGGCGGCCCCCGCCCCGGCGGGGGCGGGGGCGGGGGCCCCCACAACCCCAAAACCCCCCCCCCCCGGAGGCACAGCCGCCGGCCCGGCCCGGCCGGGCCGGCCCCCACCCCGCCGGGGGCGGGGGGGTG
>JBQCDV010000009.1:0-2948 GCA_051960855.1 Actinomycetales bacterium | reverse complement strand
AAGTTCGGTGACGGCGCTGCGGACGTCACCCCGCTCGCGGGCCTCACCAAGCGCCGCGTCCGCGCGGTCGCCCAGCACCTGGGGGCGCCGGCTCAGCTCGTGTCGAAGACCCCGACGGCGGATCTCGAAGACGACCGGCCCGGGCTACCGGACGAGGTGGCGTACGGCGTGACCTACGAGGACATCGACACCTACCTCGAGGGCGGGGACGTCGACGACCGGGCACGGCAGGTCATCGAGACGGCGTACCGCACCACCGCGCACAAGCGGGCTCTGCCGGTTGCGCCGACGCCGCTGGGCTGATCCGGCCCAGAACGAGACCACCTGACCTGACGCGACCCGGTCCCTTCGCTCTGCTCACGCCTACTGGCCCTGCTCTCGCCTACTCGCTGCCCCTCGACTGCGTGGCGAGGTCGGCGAGCCGGTCCAGAGCCTGCTGCAGGATGACCTCGACGTCGTCGTCGCTCGGGCGGGGATGCTGCGCACGGGTTCCGGCGCCCTCACCTTCGACGTCGCCCCCGGCGGAGCCGTTGCCGTCCCCGTCCGCGCCACCGGGCACGGGCAGGAACGACAGGTGGATGACGGCCTCCGACCAGTCGTCCTCACCCTGCGCGTTGACCTGCAGCCAGCCGGCGTAGCTCCCGTCGGACCGTGAGCCCCACTCCAGGCGGCGCTGCTCCGGCCGGGCTCGCCAGAGGGCTTCGTCGGTGACGCCGTGGTGCTCGAACTCCACGACGTCGGGACCCACCTCGTGGACCCCACTCGCCGGCGGCACCCACTGGGCCAGCGTGCTGACATCCGCCGCGACGGCGAACAGCTGCTCCGGCGTCACCTGGACCCGACGGCCCGCCTCGAACTCCCCTACCTGCGTGTCAGCCATGACAGGCCCCTGCCCGGGTCACCGACGTGACAACCCTCGTCCGGTCGGCGCTGCCTCGTCGGTGCGCTGCCTCGTCGGTGCGCTGCCTCGTCCTGCCACCAGCAGGCCCTTGCCACCAGCAGGCCGTGGCCACCAGCAGGCCCCTCCACTGTGCTACTTCTTGCGCAGTAGCGGAAGAAGTAGCACAGCGAGAGGCACTCGGGGCCACAGCGACAGGCGCCAGGGGCCACAGCGACAGGCACCAGAGGCCACAGCGAGAGGTCGGTTACTGCCGGAGCCGCCGCTGGTCGTCGATCCGCTTGGCCTTGCCCAGGGAGCGCATAAGCGACTGCGGCTCCAGCACCTCGACTGCCGCCGTCACACCGATCAGGTGCTTGATACGGGCCGCGAGCTGGCGACCGAGCTCGGCGGCGTCGGCACCGGTCCCGCCGTCACTGCCCCCACCCCCGGCACCGCTCTCAGCCGCCTCCACGCGCACCGTCAGCTCGTCGAGCCGACCGGGCCGTGTCAGCACGCACACGTAGTGCGGGGCCAGTCCCGGCACCGAGAGGATCTGCTCCTCGATCTGGGTGGGGAAGACGTTGACGCCTCGCACGATCATCAGGTCGTCCGTGCGGCCGGTGACCTTGGCCATCCGGCGCATCGACGGCACCGCGGTGCCGGGCAGCAGCCGGGTGAGGTCGCGGGTGCGGTAGCGGATGACGGGCATCGCCTGCTTGGTCAACGAGGTGAAGACCAGCTCCCCCTCTTCGCCGTCCGGCAGCACCTCGCCGGTGATCGGGTCGATCACCTCCGGGTAGAAGTGGTCCTCCCAGATGTGCAGCCCGTCCTTGGTCTCGGCCGCCTCCTGCGACACCCCCGGGCCCATGACCTCCGACAGCCCGTAGATGTCGACGGCGTCCATGCCGGCCCGCTCCTCGACCTCGCGCCGCATCTGCTCGGTCCACGGCTCGGCCCCGAAGATCCCGACCTGCAGCGACGTCTCGCGCGGGTCGATTCCCTGCCGCTGCAGCTCGTCGAGGATCGCGAGGAAGTACGACGGGGTCACCATGATGACCCGCGGGCCGAAGTCCGCGATCAGCTGCACCTGCCGCTCCGTCATGCCACCGCTGACGGGGACCACCGTGCAGCCGAGCCGCTCGGCGCCGTAGTGCGCCCCGAGTCCGCCGGTGAACAGGCCGTAGCCGTAGGCCACGTGGCAGACGTCCCCGGGGCGCCCGCCAGCGAGGCGGATGGAGCGCGCCATCAGCTCCGACCACGTGTCGAGGTCACCCTGCGTGTAGCCGACAACTGTCGGCTTGCCGGTGGTGCCGCTGCTGGCATGCACCCGCACGACCTGCTCGCGTGGCACCGCGAACATCCCGAACGGGTACTCCTCCCGCAGGTCCGCCTTGCTCGTCAGCGGGAACTTCGCCAGGTCCGACAGCTCCCGCAGGTCGTCCGGATGGACCCCCACCTTCTCGAACGCCGCCCGGTGATGCGGGACGTGCTCGTAGGCGCGCCTCACCGTGTCCTGCAGGAGCGTGAGCTGCCGCGATCGCAGCTCGTCGACGGAGAGCTCGGTAGGGATGTGGCCCGGTTCGGTCATGAGCACATCGTGCCCCCGACACACCAGCGGCCGCAGCGCCCACATACGACAGCGGCCGCCGCCCCAGGGGAGGGACGGCGGCCGCGAGCCGGGAGGTGACGACCGTCAGGTGCGGTCGGCAGACGTGGCAGGGCGTCGTTCGGGCCCCTCGGACTGACCGTGCGTTCCCGGTTCGCCGGGGCCGCGCAGGCCGTCCTGCACGTCGGCCTCGACGGCACGGCCGGCGGCCATGTCACCGAGAGCGGCGGCGATCTCGGCCTCCTGGTGCGAGCCGGCGGGAGCAGCGTGGCCCTTGCGGTGGCTGTCACGAGCGGCGTCGATGCCGGACTGCGTGCGCAGCTTCTCCTCGGGCAGCCACCACACCACGATGAACGCCACCGCGATGACGACCGCGCCGAGCAGGAACAGCACGTCCATGGCGTTGGCGAAGCCGATGAGGAACGGCTTGGCCAGGCGCGGGTCGAGCTGCTGGATGAAGGA
>JBQCDV010000008.1:0-3765 GCA_051960855.1 Actinomycetales bacterium | reverse complement strand
TAACCTCTACGACGCGGGTCCGCCCGCGGAGGGGCTGTGGCGCAGTCCGGTAGCGCACCTCGTTCGCATCGAGGGGGTCAGGGGTTCAAATCCCCTCAGCTCCACCCATCCTGCCGAGTTCGAACCCTGGCAGAGTCGATGCCGTCGGAGCACCCGCTCCGGCGGCTTCTTCGTCTACGGGTGCTCGTGTGGATCTCGTCGGTGAGGCGAGATCAGTCAAGCCCAGCCGATGTCCTTGTCAACCGTTGGCCCCGCTTCGGCCCTGCCGCTGGTGCCCGGTCTCCTGGACTCCAGGTCTCACGACGTCGATGCGGCATCGCGGTCCCGTGGCGCGACCGAGACGAGCATCTGCTGTCAGCAAAGGCACGTCGAGCATCTCGGCGAGCGCGACATAGCTCGCGTCGTAGCCGTCGTCGGCCAAGGCGACGGCCACGACGCTTGCGTCAACGACGAGCACGGTCGGTACGGAGTAGCGACACCGCGTCGTCCAATGAAAGGGAGCCGCCCGACCTTCCGCCGGCGCCATCGAGCACCTCATCGAGGGTCGGTCGGCTGGCCTCGGCGATCAGCCGCGAACGCAGGTACTCCTGCAAGGATTGGTGTGCAGCCGCTGCTCGCTGCCGCAGTACTGCATGCACGTCGTCCGGCACATCTTTGATGTGCACGGGGCATGGCGTCAGAGTCGCGTCGACAGCGCCAAACCGCAATTGACGGCGAGTGTCGCTTGAGACCGGCGGCTGGGCGGCGCATGGAAGGCGCGGGCGTCACGCTCGGTCGAGGGTCGCCCGACGCCGGCTCTCGACCTCGAACCACGCCAGCATCGCCAAGCCGATGACCACGTAGACGAGCCCGACGAGCGCCTCGTCTCCCAGCAGGGCGGCAACCTGGCCCCACCCCTGGCCGCGCACCAGGTCACGTCCAGCCTCGATGCCGTGCGTCAGCGGCAGCAGCCGGCCGAGCGTCGCCATCCAGTCGGGTAGGGCGGACAGCGCGACGTTGACGCCGCAGAAGATCAGGAGCACGCCCATGACGAGATTGGATAGCACCGCGGTCTCCCGGACGCGCAGCGCGAGCGCGGCGGTCACCAGACCCAGGCCCGTGCAGGCGAAGGACGAGACCGCGACGACGAGGACGAGCAGGCCGAGTGAGCCAACGGGAAGGCTCACGCGCAGGATCAGCGCGCCGAGTCCCAGCGCCAGCAGGGAGCAGAGCAGGCCGTTGAGAATGACCGGCAGCGCCCGCCCGAGGAAGAGCGGGATGCGCCGTGCGGGGCTGACCAGCAGCAGCCCGAGGGTCTGCGTGTACCGCTCGCCGCTGATCGTGTTGCCCATCGCGAACAGGCACGGGATCGAGGCGAACTGGATGGCGTTGCCGACCAGGAAGAAGGCGTCGCTTCCCACACCGGCGTCACGCCCGATGTAGACGAAGAAGAGGATCTGGAAGATCGGCTCGATGATGAACGTCGGGATGAGGATCCAGGGGCTGAGCCAGCCGAAGAGGGCGCGGTAGCTCATCCAGCCGCCGACGAAGAAGATCCGGAGCGAGGGCATCTCAGGTCAGCGCCAGCGTCGCGTGGCGGCGGGCCGATGTGAGCAGACGCCCCGACAGCCAGGTGGCCGCCGCCCCGTAGACCGCGGACAGCACCAGGCAGGCGAGCATGTCTGTCCAGGGAGAGCCACCGAACGCGGCCTCCCGCAGGGCGTTAGCGCCCCACGTCGGCGGTAGGACCCAGGAGATCGGACGCACCCAGGCGGGCAGCGCTGAGAGGGGCACGAGGAAGCCGCACAGCAGCCACACCGGCAGCTCCAGAGCGGTGCCCAAGGCCCACGCGCCGCGGTATCTCACCGCGCTGACCGCGAGCAGGTAGCCCATGAGGCTGACCCCGACGGCGGTCACCACCGCGGCCAGCAGGAACGACGCAGGGTGCTCGAGCGAGATGTCGATGCCGAACACCAGCCGTCCCCACAGCAGCGTCGCGACCAGGCTGTACAAGCCGGTCGTGGCCATGGCGAGCGTCATCGGCAGGACGAGCAGGGAGAAGCTCCTCGGCGCCGCGACGAGCAGCTCGAGGGTGCCCAGGCGCCTCTCCTGCTGCAGCGAGGTCGACGCGGTCGTCGCCACTGCGGACCAGACGCCGAGGACGCTCGACCCCACGGCGGCGCCGACGAGGGCAGCCGCACTGCCACCCTGCCGGTACATGAGCAGGACAGAGGTGGCGAAGAAGATCGGGTAGACGATCTGCAGGACTCCGTCGAAGGCCGACCGGCTGCGGAGCTTGAGCTGCAGAAGCCAGCCGACGCCGACGAGGCGCAGAGTGGACCTCACGACGCGGCCCCGGACGTCACCAATTCGACGTAGGCGTCCTCCAGGGTCGGTTCCCGCGTCGCGACCCGCCCAACAGGGACGTCGCCGAGCGCGGCCAGCACCGCCGGCGTGACGTCGGCGCCGGGCTCGGCCTGCACGACGAGCACCTGGGCGTGCGCCCGCGTCTCGACCGTCGCCGAGGTGACACCGCGGAGGCTCCGGATCGTGGTGGCCGCGTCGTCGGCGGAGCCGAAGACCTCGACTTCGACGACGCTCCCGGCCGCCACGCGCCGCTTGAGCTCCTCTGGAGTGCCGCCGCCGACGATCTGGCCGTCGGCGATGACGGCGATCCGGTCGCACAGCTCGTCGGCCTCGAACATGTAGTGCGTGGTGAGCAGCACCGTCGTCCCGGTCTCCACGAGGGCCGCCACGCTCTGCCGCAGCTCACGAGCGCCGACGGGATCGATCCCGATGCTGGGCTCGTCGAGAAAGAGGACGGCGGGCTTGTGCAGCAGCCCCCGCGCGATGTGCAGCCGCTGCCGCATGCCGCGCGAGTAGCCCTCGACGCGCTCCCGCTCGCGGCCGGCGAGGTTCACCAGCTCGAGCAGCTCGCCGATGCGCGCCTTCTGCTCCCGCGGCGGCACGCCATAGAGCTCGGCGAAGTAGCGCAGGTTGTCTAGCCCCGAGAGCCGCTCGTACAGGCCGCGGTCGCCGCCGAAGACGTAGCCGACTCGCCGCCTCACCTCGCGCGGCTGCGTCACGACGTCGTAGCCGAGCACCCGAGCGCTGCCGCCCGTCGGCAGCAGCAGCGTGATGAGCATCTTGATCGTCGTCGTCTTGCCGGCGCCGTTGGGGCCGAGCAGCCCGAAGAGCTCGCCGGGCTCCACCTCGAAGTCGATGCCCTTGACGGCGTGCACGTCCTTGCTCGCCCGGTGCCGGATCCCCGTCCGCGAGCGGTAGCTCCTCGTCAGGGACTCGACCTCGATGACCGCCACGCTGCGCCCCTCCCCGTTGATCCTCGGACCCTACTGGCAGAGGCCGCCGGCGACGGAGTGATTTATGGCGGCGCCATTTACCCGGGGTCCCGCGGCAGGGTCGCCCCGCGCAGCTCGGCGAACGCCGCCGTCAGCGCCGGCAGCGTGAAGTGCGCGTTCAGCCCACTCGGGTTCGGCAGCGCCCACACCCGAGTCTCACCGAGGCGCAGTGGCTGCTCGCCCAGCACCGCCTTCGGCGCGTCAAAGGCCACCCGGTACGCGCCGATCCCGAGGACCGCCAGCCAGTGCGGTCGCAGCTCGAGGACCTTCTCGCGCAGCAGCCGTCCACCGGCCCGCAGTTCCTCCTGCGTCAGCTCGTCGGCACGGGCGCTCGCCCGAGCAGCGACGTTCGTGATGCCGAGGCCGAGGTCGAGCAGCTCGCGCTCCTCGGAGGGGTCGAGCAGGCGCGGCGTGAAGCCGCTGCCGT
>JBQCDV010000007.1:0-25515 GCA_051960855.1 Actinomycetales bacterium | reverse complement strand
CGATTGGTGAGATCTCGGGGATCATCGCGCGGATCAATGACTATCAGACGACGATTGCTTCGGCGGTGGAGGAGCAGACGGCGACGACGAATGAGATGAACCGTTCGGTGGGGGAGGCTGCGACCGGATCGGCCGAGATCGCCGCCAACATCGGTGACATGGCCCACGCCATCACCGTTGCTGCCGCCAATGTTGCCGAAGCCTCCGTCAGCGCCAGTGATGTGGCCACCACCGCGGGTGAGCTGCAGACCCTGGTGAGCCGCTTTACCTACTGAGCTGCCCCACCTGCTGGCTGCTTCACCTGCTGGCTGCTCCACCTGCTGGCTGCTTCATTGGCTCACCAGGCAGGCCGGTGTCCACAGGAAGGGCCCATTCCGTGGCCCCAGTTGACTCAATGCATCGGATTGCCCGGCCTAGAAGCAGGGTGATCCGATGCATTGTTTTTGGGGCCAGGAGATGTTCACGGTTGGTGACTGGTGGTGGCTGGGCGCGACGGGGCGTGGTCCGCGAGGGTGACCTGATCTGGCACGTCGGGGCCGCCGGTGCCACGCTGGTGGCGCCAGGGTGCCCTGCCCGAGGTGCCCTGCCCGAGGTGCCCTGCCCGAGGTACTCGGGCAGAGTGCTCGGCAGGAGCTCGGGCAGAGTGCTCGGCAGGAGCTCGGGCAGAGTGCTCGGCAGGAGCTCGGACCAGGAGGCGGCCGGCGTGTACTCCCTTGTCAGTGCACCGGTGCTGGGCTTCGACCTCGTCCGCCTGCCCGGAGGTCACCGCACGGCCGTCGTGCTCGCCGACGCCCTGTGCCTGACCGAGCCAGATCTCGAGTGGTTGGCCGTGCTGGACAACGACGACCCTGCCCGCGACCGCGCGTGGTGGGAGGTGCTGGCCGCGACCGCGACGAACCGTGCGTCCAGTCGGTCGCACCTGCACTCGGAGTGGGCACGACGCGCCTTCGAGGTGCGGCCGGATTCCGCACTATCCGACTCCTCCGCACCCGACTCGGCCCTCGACGCCTCCGCACCTGACTCGGCGCTCGCCTCGGCCGCGGCCGCACTCGCCACCCAGCCCCTGGGCACCGTCGACGGCCTGCTGCACGTGATCCGGCACGACGTCCTCGACTGGACCTGGCGCCGCACGGGGGACGTCTCGGTGCAGTCGGAGACCGGTAACGCAGCGACAGCGGTCTTGTGCGATGCGGCTGTGAGCGGTTACGTTCCGCTCACACCCGACGCGGCTCGGCGTCTGGGGGCGCCCTGGCTGGCCTTCCGACGCCGTTGGATCGCGCAGCCCCTGCAGCTCGGCCCGCAGGATGCTGCGATCCGCCGTGGACTCGAGGTGGTGCGACACCTCGGGCTCGACCGCCACGCGGCTCTCCTGCGGGCCGTGGACTCCCAGCGGGACCTCAACGTGCGCATGGGAGACGTCGGCGCCTGGTCCCGCGCGGTGCACGAGGCCTCGTGGGCGGTCCACCTCTCCGGCCGGGTCCGTGACGCCGCGTGGGTGCAGTTCGCCGCGGTGCAGGCTGTCGCCGACTCCGGTCTGACTGCCCGCGACTGCGCCGAAGGCGCCTGGAACGCCGTCAGCGGCGCACTCCAGGCCGCCATGGTCGCCGACCTGCTGCCGGCGGACCTGATGGACACCCTGCTGTGGCCGTGGGAGCGGGCGTTCGGGCCACTCGTCTAGCCGCAGAGCGGCTCGACTGGCGCCTCGGCCCAACCTGGGGTAGGACGCCCCGCCAAAACCTTCACTGATCGTGCTCCTCCGCCGATAGGCGCCACAGACGGCAAGGACTGCCGTCGGACGGGTGGTCAGGAGGACCGCAGTGGGCCGCATCGGTGTGCTCGTCGTCGACGACTCGGTCGTCGTGCGGCGGATCGTCACGGAGGTGCTCGGCGAGGACGCCGACATCGACGTGCTGGGCACCGCGCCCAACGGTCGCATCGCCCTGTCGAAGCTCGACCAGCTCGCGCCGGACCTCGTGACTCTCGACATCGAGATGCCGGAGATGAACGGCCTCGAGACCCTCACGCACCTGCGCCGCACGCATCCCCGCCTGCCGGTCATCATGTTCAGCACCCTGACCGAGCGCGGCGGCCAGGCGACCCTCGCGGCCCTCGCCGCCGGCGCCACCGACTACGTCACCAAGCCGGCGAACGTCGGCAGCGTGCAGGAGTCGCGCCGCAGCGTCCGCGACCAGCTGATCCCCAAGATCAAGGCCCTCGTCCCGGGTCGTGGCGCCTCCGGCCTCGGGACGGTGCGTCGGCTCGGCCCGACAACCGGCACACCCTCCCCGAACGCCGCTGCCGTCGCTCCCGCGGGAGAGCCGGCGACGGCGGGAGGGGGAGCTGCGGCGTTCGGGAAGGTCCTCACGCCGACCGCGCCCGTCGAGCTGCTGGTGATCGGCTGCAGCACTGGGGGGCCGGAGGCGCTGTCGCAGGTGCTGCGCGCGCTGCCGGCGTCGCTGCCGGTGCCGGTGGTCGTGGTGCAGCACATGCCGCCGGTGTTCACGCGGCTCTACGCCGACCGGCTCAACACCCACTGTGCCCTCACGGTCCGGGAGGCCACCGACGGTGAGGCCGTCGTGCCCGGGACCGTGCTGATCGCGCCGGGTGACTTCCACGTCGAGCTCGCCCGCGACGGTCGGCAGGTGCTGCGCACCCGGCTGCAGCAGGGGCCGCCGGAGAACTACTGCCGGCCCGCGGTGGACGTGCTCTTCCGCTCGGCGGCTGCCGTCGTCGGTCGCGGCGTCCTCGCAGCCGTGCTGACCGGGATGGGTCAGGACGGCAAGCGGGGGGCGGAGGACATCCGCGGCCGCGGCGGCAGTGTGCTCGCGCAGGACGAGGCGACCAGCGTGGTGTGGGGGATGCCGGGAGCGGTGGCGACCGCTGGGCTGGCCCAGGCCGTGCTTCCGCTGACCGAGATCGCCCCCGCGCTGCTGCGAGCCATCACGACGCCCACCGCCGGTGGCCGCGTCCTCACGACTCCGGGGCTCGCGACCGCGGGTCCCGTCTTCCCCCCCAGAGAGCAAGGCAGAGAGGTGGCAGCTCGATGACTCTGGCACCCGTTGCCTTCGACTACGTCCGCGACATCGTGCGACGCGAGTCTGCGATCGTGCTCGAGCCCGGCAAGGAGTACCTCGTCGAGGCACGGCTGCTGCCGTTGGCGAGGCAGGCCGGCGAGCGAGACGTCAGCAGCTACGTCGAGCGGGTGCGCGGCGGCCGGGAGCCGGGGGGCACCCGGCGGCTGGTCGAGGCGCTGACGACCAACGAGACCTCGTGGTTCCGCGACAGCGAGCCCTTCACGGCGCTGACGACGCACGTCATGCCCGAGCTGGTCCGCGCCCGGCCGGACCGGACGATCCGCGTGTGGTCGGCGGCGTGCTCGAGCGGTCAGGAGGCCTACTCCATCGCGATGACCCTGCAGGACTACGTCCGGCAGGGCTGGCGACTGGACATCCTGGCGACGGACCTGTCGCAGGAGATGGTCGACAAGACCCGCGCGGGCCGCTACTCGCAGCTCGAGGTCAACCGTGGCCTGCCGGCGTCGATGCTCGTGCAGCACTTCCGCCGGGACGGCGCGGAGTGGCAGGTGAGCGAGGACCTCCGGCGTCACGTCACGGTGCGCCAGCTCAACCTCGCCTCGCCGCTGCCGCCGCTCGGCAGCTTCGACGTCGTGATGCTGCGCAACGTCCTCATCTACTTCGACATCGAGACCAAGCGCTCGATCCTGCGCCGGATCCGGCCGCTGCTGCGGCCCGACGGCTGGCTCTTCCTCGGCACCGCCGAGACCACCCTCGGTATCGACGAGTCGTGGCAACGCGTCGTCGTCGGCCGCACCTCGATCCACCGCCCGACCCTCGGAGGCTGACGTGCTCGCCCTAGTGATCGACGACTCGCGCGTGATGCGCCAGATCCTGTCGCGGATCCTGCAGCAGCTGGGATTCGAGGTGGCCGAGGCCGGCGACGGCGCTCAGGCCCTGGAGGTGGTGCAGTCGGGACCGCTGCCCGACATCGCGCTGATCGACTGGAACATGCCGGTGATGGACGGGCTGGAGTTCGTCACTCACATGCGCGCAAAGGACGAGTGGCGCAAGGTCTCGCTGATGATGGTGACCACCGAGAGCGAGCACGGCCAGATCGTGCGGGCGCTCGCGGCCGGCGCCCACGAGTACGTGATCAAGCCCTTCACCCCAGATGCCATCGCCGAGAAGCTCGAGCTGCTCGGCCTCACCGCCGGAGCCGCGTGATGAGCACTCTCGACAGCCCTGCCATCCTCGTCACCGAGGACGTCGTCGGGTCGATCCTGGACGACGTCTGGGAGTCCGTGGTCCTCGCCTTCGACCCGATGCCGCTGATCCCCGCCGACGTGCCTGCCGACCTGCTGGTGCACGGCGGAGTCTCGATCACCGGCGACTGGAACGGCAACGTCGTCGTCGGCACCACGCTCGCCGGTGCCCGCGCCCTGGCCGCCGGGATGCTGATGCTCGACGAGGCCGATCTGGCCGAGGCCGACGTCGCCGACGTCCTCGGTGAGCTCGCCAACATGGTCGGCGGCAACGTCAAGGCCCTGCTGCCCACTCCGCACTCGTTGTCCCTGCCCTTCGTCGTGCTGCAGGAGGGCGCCTCGCCGCTGCTGCCGCACTCCGTCGAGGCTGCCCGCGTCGACCGCATCTGGGGTCAGCACCCGGTCTCGGTCGTCGTGCACGCCGCCGTCCCCAGCACCCTGACCGCTCTCGCTCCCGAGGAGGAACGATGAAGATCGTCGTTGCCGACGACAGCCGCGTGATGCGGCAGATCGTCATCCGCACCCTGCGCCAGGCCGGGTACTCCGGCCACGACGTCGTCGAGGCCGAGCACGGCCGGCAGGCTCTCGAGCTCGTCCAGTCCGAGCAGCCTGACCTGGTGCTCTCGGACTGGAACATGCCCGAGATGACCGGCATCGAGCTGCTCCGGACGCTGCGCGCCTCCGGGTCGCAGGTGCCGTTCGGCTTCGTGACCTCCGAGGGCTCCAGCGACATGCGTGCCCAGGCGGAGTCGGCGGGTGCGATGTTCCTCATCGCCAAGCCCTTCACCGCGGACGCCTTCGCTGACGTCCTCGACCCGGTCCTCGGCTGACTCCGGCCGACTCGTCCGGCCGGCCACCCCTCACCCTCTCGGGAGCTCCTCGATGTCCGCCCTCGCTGCCGCGGTCCTGCCGCAGCCCAAGCACCTGCGTGACCTCTTCTCCGACCTGCTCGGCCGGGACGTCGACGTCACGCTCTGCGGCGCCTTCAACCCGAGCCCGTCCACGCCGTGCTCGGTCGGTGTCTACGTCGACGACACGCTGCGCATGACCGCGGTGGTCCTGATGGACTTCCCGCTGTCGGCCTACGCCGGCGCCTCCATCGGGCTGATCCCGGTCGGCGGCGCGGAGGCGTGCATCGAGGACGGCGAGCTCTCGCGCATGGTGTTCGAGAACCTCGCCGAGATCCTCAACGTCCTGGCCGGCACCCTCAACGAGCAGCCGGAGGCACCGCACCAGAAGCTCTACGCCTGCTACGACCCGGCTGCCGCGCTGCCCGCCGACGTCAGCGCGGCCGCGCAGTCGATCGTCGGGCGCCTCGACCTGGAGGTCGCGATTGCGGGCTACGGCAAGGGCCGGCTCGGGATCGTGCAGGTCTTCTGACCGGCGGTCCGGGCGGCCGCGCAGCGCGAGATCATCACCCGAACGGCGGAGTCGCGCGTTCTCGCCGTCGGGACCCCCGCTGCGCCGTACGCTCATGACTACCGCGCCACCGGGCGCGGGCCTCCTGGCCCGCGCAGCCCCCCGGGCAGCGGCAGTCCCACGGAGGGGAGACCCGCCATGCTCGTCCTGAGTCGCAAGGTCGGCGAGAGCATCGTCATCGGCGATGACATCACCGTGACCGTGCTCGAGGTGCGTGGCGACGTCGTCCGCCTCGGGATCAACGCCCCGCGCAGCGTGACCGTGCACCGCGAGGAGCTGCTGCGGGAGCTGCAGGCGAGCAACCAGGCCGCCGCTGCCACCAGCGACGAGACGCTCAGCAAGCTGGCGGAGTCCCTTCCCGGGGTCCTGCCGCCGAAGCCCAAGCCGCCGGGCGACTGACGCCCGGCGCTCATCTGCGGGAGGTGCATCGTGCGCATGACGGACTTCGGGGGAGCGCTCGAGCCCGGCAGCGCGGCCGGCGGGCTCCGGCGTGCCGAGCAGGCTGCCTCCTCACCGTTCGACGACGCGCTCTTCGCGAGCGTCATGGACTCCATCCGCGACTCGGTCCTGGTCACCGAGGCCGAGCCGGTATCTGCGCCGGGGCCCCGGGTCGTCTACGCCAACCGGGCCTTCGTCGAGCACTCCGGCTACGCCCTCGAGGAGATCCTGGGCGCCACCCCGCGGCTCCTGCAGGGGCCCGACACCGACCGCGACGAGCTGGACCGCGTCCGCCAGGCACTGGAAGCGTGGCAGCCGGTGACCGCCGAGCTGCTCAACTACCGCAAGGACGGCACGCCCTTCTGGGTAGAGCTGGCGATCGCCCCCGTCGCCGACGCCACGGGCTGGTTCACCCACTGGGTGTCGGTGCAGCGAGACGTCACGCAGCGCCGGGAGCGCGAGGAGTCCGAACGGCGCCGGCGGGCCTTCCTGCAGAGCGTCCTGGCTAGCCTCCCTGCCCAGACAGCGATCCTCGGGCCGAGCGGCGAGATCCTCGCCGTCAACGCCGCCTGGGAGGACTTCTGGTGCGGCAATGGCGGCGCCGGGGGCGGCTGCGCCGGCAACTACCTCGACGTGTGCGACGACGCGGCTGCTGCGGGTGACTCGGACGCGGAGCGCACCGCGAGCGGGATCCGGCGGGTCATTGCCGGCGAGGCCGCCCTCTTCGAGCTCGACTACGAGTGCTCCAGCCCGACGCAGGAGCGCTGGTTCCATCTCATGGCCACGGCGTTGCTCGGCGGTGAGGACGGCCAGGCGGACGGGTCAGTCATCGTCACGCACCAGGACATCACGCGGCGCAAGCTGCTGGAGCGGGACCTGCGGCACGCGGCCGTCACCGACCCGCTCACCCGGCTCCCCAACCGGCTCGGCCTGATGGAGGCCCTGGAGGACTTGCTCCAGTCGCCGTCGGCGGCGGGGGAGCCGACCGGGATCGTGGTCCTCGCCCTCGACCTCGACGGCTTCCAGACCATCAACGACAGCCTCGGTCACGAGCGCGGCGACGAGGTGCTGTGGGTCGTCGGCGACCGGCTGCTGACGGTGGTCGGCGACCAGGGCGTTGCCGGACGCTACGGGGGCGACGAGTTTCTCGTCGCGGTGCGCGCCCGCCCGCACGAGGCCGTGCGCTGGGCGCAGCTCGTGGCGGACGCCGTTCGCGCCCCCATCCCCTCCGGCGGCCACGCCATGTCGATCACCACGACGATCGGCATCGATACGGCGGTCGCGACACCGGACGAGCTCGCCGAGGCCATCGCACTCGCGACGATGCGACGGGCCTCCACCGCTCTGCACCGCGCCAAGGAGCGGGGTGCCGCCTCGACGGCGTTCTTCTCCTCGGAGATGGGGGAGCACGCCGAGCAGGAGCTGCGGCTGCTGTCGGCGCTGCGCCGGGCCTGCGAGGCCGACGAGCTGCGACTGGCCTATCAGCCGATCGTCGCGATGCAGGACGCGAGCGTGGTGCACCGGGAAGCGCTCATCCGCTGGGAGCACCAGGGGCAGCTGCTGTCGCCGGACGCCTTCCTACCCCTGGCCGAGCGCAGTGGCCTGATGGGGGAGATCGGACTGTGGGTGCTGCAGCGCGCCTGCCGCGACGCCGCGGGCTGGCTGCGGCGGGGTGACCAGGTCTCTGTCGCGGTCAACCTCGCTGCCGACCAGCTGACCCCGGCGCTGCCCGCTCTCGTGCTGCACGCTGCCGAGCAGGCCGGTCTGCCGCTGTCGCATCTGATCCTCGAGGTGACCGAGACCAAGGTCCTCACCGACATCGCCGCCGCAGCCGTCATCCTGCAGCGGCTGCGCGACCTCGGCGTCCGCGTGCACGTCGATGACTTCGGCACCGGCTACAGCTCGCTCGCCTACCTTGCCCGCCTGCCGATCGACGGGGTCAAGCTCGACCGGATGTTCGTGCAGGGGCTGCCCACCGAGGACCTGAGCATCGTCCGGGCCGTCAGTCTGCTCGCCGCCGGACTCGGCCTCGAGGTCGTGGCGGAGGGGGTCGAGACCGCCGAGCAGGCCGCGATGCTGCGCGACCTGGGCTACGGGCTGGGCCAGGGCTGGCTGTACGGCCGGCCGGAACTGCTCGGCAGCGGCTAGGCAAGCAGGCAGCGGCTAGGCCAACGAGGCGGCGGTGTCATCCGCCGGCAGCCACACCCGGACCGTCGTTCCCCGCCCCTCCTCGCCGGGGAGCCACTCGCAGGACCCGGCGACCATGGCTGCCCGGTCTCTCATCGTGGTGAGCCCGCGATGGCCCGGTGCCGACACCCACAGGTGCTGCTCGCGTCCCCGGCCGTCATCGGTCACGCAGATCGCCAGGCCGCCGTGCTCCGGCCGCATGGTCAGCGTGACGGCTGAGGCCGCGGCGTGTTTGACGACGTTGCGGAGCGCCTCGCGGACGATGCGCACCGCCTTGCGACGCAGCGGCATGGCCAGCGAGGGGGCCTGGGGGTCGACATCGAGGCTCCACCTGATCGACGCCGGGCTGAGAATGGCGCTGGCACTCTCGTGCAGGGCGGCGGCCAGAGGCGTGTCGGGTGGCACGGGCGACAGGTCGAACAGCAGCGCGCGCAGCTGGTCGATCGCGTCGCTGACATCCGAGCTCAGCCGTGCAGCCTCCGGGACGAGCGCTGGTGCGGTCGCGGTCAGCTGCTGCTCGAGGAGGCCGAGCCGCAGCATGACCGCCGTCAGCGTCTGAACCGGCTCGTCGTGCACGTCGGCCGCGATCCGCGACCGCTCCAGCTCCTGGGCATCCACGACCCGCTCGAGCAAGAGTCGCCGCTGCTCCCCGAGCAGCCGCAGCTCGTCGCGGTCGGCGAACCGGTCGAGCGCGGCGGAGATGTCCTCCGCGACGCGCTCCAGGAGTTCGCAGATCTCGGGCGTGAAGGCGTGCGGTCGGCTCGAGTACAAGGTCAACGCTGCTGTGCAGACACCGCGACGGCGCAGGGGCAGCGCCGCCGACGACCGGATCCCCGCCAGCCGGGCCCGCTGCTGCCATGGCAGCGTCGCGGCCGAGTCGAAGAAGTCCTGGGTGTAGACGGGCCTGTCCTCCCGCAGCGCCGTGCCCGTCGGGCCCTGACCGCGCGGCGTGCTCGGCAGGACGGAGATGTCCGCCTGCTGCACGTAGTCGTCGACCTTGCCCTGGCACGCGGTTACTGCCACCGACCCGTCGGCCTGCGGCTCGCCTACCCACGCAGCAAGGAACCCGCCCGCCCGCACGAGGACCCAGCAGAGATCCTCGAAGAGTGCCGCCGTGCTGCCGGCACGGACGACGGCGCGTTGCACGTCGATGAGCGTGAGGTAGAGACGGTTGAGGGACTGCAGGTGCAGCTGGGCGGTGAGGCGCTCGGTGAGGTCCTGCACGACGCAGAACGTCCATGCGCCGCCCTCGTCACGGAGCGGGATCAGCACGACCTCGGCGTCGAAGAAGGATCCGTCCTGGCGACACCCTCGTGCCCACTGCCGCGTCCCGTCGGGCGCCGTGCGGTCCAGCCCTGCCAGCAGCGCGCTGGGGTCGGGTCCGAGGAGGTCGTCGAGTCCGATGCCGAACAACTCGCGTGCGGCGGGATTGGCGTAGCAGAGGACGCCAGCCGGGGACAGGGCCAGTAGCCCGTTCGGAGTTGCGTCGAGCAGCAGCCGGAGCGGCCCCTCCTCCAGTGACGCTTCGATCACGACCTGCCGCCTTTGTCTAGACGTCTCCCCACTCGCCCCGCTAGCGGCAGTCTCGCAGAGCGAGGGCGTGGGCGGGCCCTGTCGCCGTCAGGTGACGAGGGGTGCGCGCAGGGGCAGGTCGTCGGTGAGGATGACCTGCGCCGCCACGCGCGTGCGGCGGTTGATGACGATCGGCGCGAGCAGGTTCGCGGTCGAGTCTGCGAGCGACGTGCCGGCTGTCACGACGACGAAGAGGTCGGCCTCCTCGGCCGAGAGCAGCCCGAGCAGCGAGACGGAGGTGTCGTCGATCTCCGGCGCGTAGTCCGGGAAGAAGTAGACCGGCGGCACGACCAGCAGCCGCACGTCGGGCTCCTCGACTGACCGCAGCGTGAAGAGCACGCCGGCGTCGTCGACGGTGTGCAGCAGGTAGCGCGACAGCCCCGCGAAGCCCGGGATGCCGGCAGGGAAGTCGAAGACGAGATCGGCATCCGTGCCGGAGGGGGTGGCGAGCAGGGCGGTCATGGGAGCGGGCTCCTCAGTATCGGATGCGGGTTCTTAGCGGAGGAAGTCGATGAGCGACGGCGTGACGACGCGGGAGGCGGCCCCGAGCGCCGCCTGGTAGGCGGTCTGCCGCATGCTCAGCTCCATCAGCGTCTTCGGCAGGTCGATGTCCTCCACCTCCGACAGCTGGCTGGTGAGGCTCTGCACGCGCGAGGCGTTGTTCTGCTGCATCTGTTCCAACCGGTTGGTACGGGCACCGACGTCGGCCAGCGTCCCGGTGATGTTCTTCATGGCGGCGTCGAGGTCGCCGAGGTCCTGGCTGAGCCCGTTGGTGTTGCCAGTCAGGTCCGCGCTGATCCGGTCCAGCAGGGTGAACAGGTCCGTCCCCGACCCGTCGGACTTTGTGTTGAAGACCTTGTGCCCGGCGACGCTCACCGACACGACCGAGCCGTCCGGAGGCGGCGTCCAGCCGGAGGCCGGCGTGGGGATCTGCGAGTCGCCGACCGTCCGGTACACCTCGGGGTTCGCCTGCGTGGCGGTCGCCCAGGGGGAGGCCGGCGGTGTGGCGGTCGCGTCGTAGGCGACGGCCCCTGCCGTGGTCCCGCCGAAGACCGGCCGGTCCACGTACTGCGTGTTCGCCACCCCGATGAGCGACTGCTTGATCGCGTTGACTTCCAAGGCGATCGCTGCGCGCGCGTTCGGGTCTTGCGACCCGGTGGACGAGCCCTGCACGACGAGGTCCCGGACCCGCTGCAGCTGCGTGCTCGACGTCGTCAGGGCGGAGTCGATGGTGTTGAGCCAGCCCAGGCCGTCGCTGAGGTTGCGGGCGTACTGCTGCTCTCGCCGCATGCTGCCGCGCAGCTGCATCGACTCGACAGTGCCCGTGGGGGAGTCGGAGGGCTTGGAGAGCTCCTTGCCGCTGGACAGCTTGTCCTGGATGCGGCCGAGCGTGTCGAGGTTGCCCTGCAGGTTGATGAGCACCTGCTGGCCGACCGAGCGCTGCGTGATGCGGAAGGCGCCAGACATCCCTTACCTCCCGACCAGACCCGTGCGGTTGATGAGCGTGTCCAGCGTCGAGTCGATCGCGTTCATCAGACGCGAAGCTCCCTCGTAGGCGTGCTGGAACTGCATCATGTTGACCATCTCTTCGTCCAAGTTGACGCCCGCTTGAGCCTCTCTGGCCGAGTCGACGTTGGTAGCCGTCGCCGCCTGGATGTCGACGCGCTGCGAGACCGTCTGCGACTGCACCGCGAAGTCCACGATGAACTTCCGGTAGACCGCGTCCACGCCGGTGGCTGAGGTCGCGAGCGCGGCGAGCGCGTTCGCGTTGCCGTTGTCCAGACTCGGCACGAACGGCGGTATCGGTGGCACAGCTGGGTTGGCAACCTGCGCGGCTGCGGCCACCATCCGCGGATCGGTGAAGCCGACGGAAATCGTCTTCGCGGTGACTGCCGTGCTGGGCGGCGAGGTCGACGACGTCGAGTCGACAAACAGCGCCGTTCCGCGATTGCCGTCAAGGTCTGCGCCCTTGGCGTGCTGGTCGTTCACCGCCGTCGCGAGCTGCTGGGCGAGCGTGTTGAGCTGGGTGGCGATGCCGGGCAGCGTGGAGTTCAGCGCCATGAGGGTGGCGCCTGCCTGACCGCCGGAGAGGGCGGCGTCGTAGCCGCGGCCCTCCCAGACAACGTGGACGCCGCCGCTGCCCAGCGACGACGCGCTGTTGGCCACGGCGTTCGTGAGCGAGTCGGCCCGGGCGTTAGGCGAGGCGTTGGAGGGGTCGACGGCCAGCCTGGCAGACGTGGAGCCGGCGACCAGCGCCGTTCCGCCGATGTAGACGTCGATGCCGCCGTCGTGGCCCGCTCGCGTGGTCGCGCCGGCCATGTCCGACAGGTGCATGATCAGCGAGTCGCGCTGGTCCTCGAGCTCCGCCGTGGGAGTGCCGGCCTGGTTGCCGCGCATGATGGCCTGGTTGAGGTCGGCGACGCGGGCGGCGGTGGCGTTGACGTCGTCGACCATCGTCGACAGCTGCTGCGCCTGGTTGGTCCACTGCGCGTCGAGCCCGGTGTAGACCCGGTTGAAGGAGCTCGCGACCGTCGTGGCGCGCTGCAGCAGCTGGCTGCGCGCGGCGATGTCGCCGGGATTGTTGGCTACGTCGTGCCAGGCCGACCAGAACTCCGCGAGCTGCGCCTGCAGGCCCTGGTCGCCGGGCTCCGACAGCGTCTGCTCGACGGTGGCGAGCGTCGACTTCTGCGTCTGCAGGGAGTTGAGGTTGCCGTGCTCCACCTGGGCGCGGACCTCGAGGAAGGCGTCGCGGATGCGCTCGAGGGCGCTGACGTTGACGCCGCCGCCGGAGCCGTCGTACTTGCTCCAGATCGACGGCGTCGTGGGCGCGCCGACGGCTTGCAGGTCGACACGCTGGCGGCTGTAGCCGTCGGTGTTGGCGTTGGCGATGTTCTGCCCGGTCACGTCGAGGCCGCGCCGCTGCGCGTAGAGCGCGGTCAGCGCGGTCGAGAGGCTGCCGAACGTGCTGCCCACTACATGGCCTCGTCGATGAGACCGGCGCGGGCGAGGACGGGCGCGCTCCCGCCGCTCGCGGAGTAGGTGGTGACCTCGTCGTTCAGGGCGAGCAGGGCCTCGCGGGTGGCGCGCTGGCCGGCGGTGAGCAGCTCGCGGTTGGCTTCGGCCATCGCGCTGATCTCTGCCGTCATGGTGTGGAAGGCGTTGCGGTGCTCACGCAGCAGGCCGCGCCATGGCTCGGGCGCACGCTCGGCGAGCTGCGACAGGCTCGGGGACGACCCGAGACCGAGCTGGGCGCCGGCGACCTCGACCTCCGCGGCCCGGAGGACCTCGGCCTTGCGGATCTCACCCAGGACCATCTCGACCTCACGGGTCGCCCGGGCGAGCCAGCGCGTGCGGCCGGAGGACAGCAGCAACTGCTCCTCCTCCAGCTTGAAGAGGAGCAGCTCGAGCAGTTCCCGCTCGCGCCACAGCACGCTCGAGACCTCGGGCAGACCCATCGCAACCTCCTTGGGGAAACCCCGCATCTGCAGCATTCATCGGCGCGAGTGGGCAGCGCCTGAGGCTTTCACCCGATTGAGTGACGCTGCTGGTCCCACCGGGCGGTGACGTAAGTGCGGTGGTCGTCTCTGGGACCTAGGTCCTAGGCGTCATGGGGACGTCGGGCCTAGTCGCGTAGTAGACCCGGATGATCTTCGGTCCCAATTGGCTCGGAGGGCTTCAGGTTTTTCGGGTTCGGTTCGACACCGGCCCCATGAACACCGCATCGGTGCCGCCGGCAAGCCCGGCGACCAGCAGCTTCGACGAGGAGACCCTCGTCCGGGAGAACCTCCCGCTGGTGGGTTACCTCGTCTCCGAGATGCTCGGCCGCGTGCCGGCGCATGTGAGCAGAGACGACCTGACAAGTGCCGGCCTGCTGGCACTCGTCCAGGCGGTGCGATCCTTCGACCCGACGCGCGGCGTGCCCTTCGGCCGCTTCGCCTCGACCCGGATCCGGGGCGCGCTCATCGACGAGCTGCGCAGCGTGGACTGGGCGAGCCGCTCGGTGCGGGCGAAGGCGCGGAAGCGTGACAACGCTGTCGAAGAACTGGCGACCGTCCTGGGTCGGGTGCCGACCTCGGCCGAGGTTGCCGAGTTCCTCGGGGTCTCGGTCGCGGAGGTCGACGCCGTGGAGGAGGACGTGCAGCGCGCTGTCGTGCTGTCGATCCAGGGCTTCGCCGACCCGAACGCCGCCGAGGAGCTCTTCCCGACCGGCGATGTCTCTCCCGACGAGCACCTGCTGGCCCGCGAGCAGGTCGCCTACCTGCACGACGCGGTCGCAGTGCTGCCGGAGCGGCTGCGCGCTGTGGTCCAGGGCTACTTCTTCGAGGAGCGGCCGATGGCGGACATCGCCGCCGAGCTCGGCGTCACCGAGTCCCGCGTCTCGCAGATGCGCGGCGAGGCCCTGGTGCTGCTCAAGGAGGCCATGAACAGCCAGCTCGACCCGGAGCAGGTCACGCCACTCGCTCGGCCCGACGGCTGTGTCGCCCGGCGCCGTGAGGCCTATTTCGCCGCCGTCGCCTCGCACTCGGACTTCCGCTCGCGGCTGTCCTACACGGCTCCCGCCGTGCCGGCGCAGTACACGCCCGCCACGGTCGAGCGCATCGCCTAGGGCTCGTCGAACATCTCTTCCCAAAAAGCTTCAGCCCCGACCGGGGCCTGCCGACTCTCAGGACGAGCCGGACCACGGATGGACCGGTCGCCAGGACCCAATCAATCAGGAGGATGTCATGGGTCTCCGTATTAACAACAACATCGCGGCGATGAACGCGTACCGGAACCTCTCCGCTACCGACTCCGCGATGTCGAAGAGCCTGGAGAAGCTCTCCAGCGGCTTCCGGATCAACCGGGCTGCGGATGACGCCGCTGGCCTCTCCATCAGCGAGGGCCTGCGTTCGCAGATCGGTGGCCTGAAGCAGGCCGTCCGCAACGCTCAGGACGGCGTCAACGTCGTCCAGACCGCGGACGGTGCTCTCACCGAGGTCCACTCGATTCTGCAGCGCATGCGGGACCTGGCGGTCCAGGCCAGCAATAGTGGTTCTCAGGACAGCACGGCGCGCAACGCTGCCCAGACCGAGCTGAGCCAGCTGAACCAGGAGCTGGACCGGATCGGTGGTACTACTCGCTTTGGCAACAGCAAGCTTCTGGACGGCACCTTCGGCAACACGGCCGCGAGCCTCTCCGGAGCGATCTCGGGGGTCACCTCGGGCTCTCTCACCACAGCTGTCGACTTTAAGCTGTCGGGAAGTTTCCAGAAGGCGGACGGCACCTTCGGCACTCTCGCTGCAACCAGCGTGACACTGGCCTCGGCGACTTACAACGGGGCTGGCGCTTACCAGACTGCCTTGCAGAACGGCATTGACAGCGTGATGACTGCAGGTGGATACGCCGCGGGCACTGTCAAGGCTAGTGTGGCGGACGCTGGTAATGGCGTGTGGAAGGTGACACTCAGCTCTGACAAGGCCCTCACAAACGCCACCACCGGTGCCACCTTCACAGTTGCCGATGGCGGGTCGGCAGGGAGCGCCGCGGCGGCGGGCCTACGAGCCACCAGCTCGACGACCACGGGCGTCGCCGGGGGCATCTTCCAGATTGGTGCGAACGCGGGCGAGTCCATCAACATCTCAATCTCGGCTGTCACGTCTGCTGGGCTCGGCCTGGGAAATATCGACCTGGTGAACTCGGCGAGCGGCGCCATTACAGCCATTGACACGGCGATCTCGTCGGTTTCGAACCAGCGAGCGAACCTGGGTGCCTACCAGAACCGGTTCGAGCACACGGTCAACAACCTCAACGTCGCGGTCCAGAACCTGACCGCGTCGGAGAGCCAGATCCGCGACACGGACATGGCGCAGGAGATGACCAACTTCACGCGGAATCAGATCCTGTCGCAGGCGGGCACCGCGATGCTGGCGCAGGCCAACCAGGCCTCCCAGGGTGTCCTCCAGCTCCTCCGCGGCTGAGCCACTTGGCTAGGCAGCGCAGGAAGCATTACTCGTAGGAAGCGAAAGGGCGGAAGGCTTGCCGGCCGCCCTTCTTGCCTAGGCACGACCGACTCGGAAGGAGGGCTCGATGACGTCGAGCAGCAGTGTCGACGGCCTCGTCAGTGGCCTGCAGACGAGTCAGATCATCGCGCAGCTGATGCAGGTCGAGGCTGCACCTCAGACGGTGCTGAAGAACAAGGAGGCGCTCGAGAAAGTCACGGTTCAGGCCTACCAGAGCGTCAACTCCCAGATGGCCTCCGTCCTCACTGCGGCCCAGGCGCTGACGTCGAACACGCTGTGGAACTCGGTCAAGGTCACCTCGAGCGACACCTCGGTGACCGCGAGCACCAGCATGGGTGCCAAGGCCGGCAGCCTGACCTTCGACGTCACGGGCCTGGCCGCCGGTGAGGTGCAGCTCAGCAACGACACCTACTCGTCGCTCAACGCTTCCGCCCTCAGCGGCAGCAGCCTGACCTTCACGAAGTCCGACGGCTCCACGGTCACCGTCACGCCGACCGACTCGAGCCTCGGTGCGGTCGTCAGCGCCGTCAACAACCAGGCGGGTCTCGGGGTCAAGGCTGCAGCCGTCGCCCTCGGGAACGGCACCTACGCTCTGCAACTGAACTCCACCTCGACGGGCGCTGCGGCCTCGTTCTCCGTGTCGGGCCTCAGCAGCGCTCTGACCGAGAGCTCGAAGGCCGCCGATGCCACGATCTCGATTGGAACCGGGACGACAGCGGCTCACGTCATCACCTCGTCCACCAACACCTTCACCAACGTCCTGCCCGGCCTCACCTTCACGGTCAGTGCGGTCAAGACCGGTGTGAACCTCAGCCTTGCCAGCGACTCCAGTGCCCCCGCTGACGCCGTTCAGAAGCTGGTTGACGCCGCCAACGCGGCACTCGACGGCATCGCTGGGCTGACGGCCTACGACCCGGACAAGAAGCAGGCGGCGCCCCTGACCGGTGACTACACCGTGCGGCAGCTGCAGCAGCAGATCCTCTCAGCGGTGACGTCGGGGATCGGTGGCAACCAGAGCGCCAGCAGCGCCGGCATCAGCGTGACCCGTGACGGCCACCTGTCCTTCGACCGGTCGGTCTTCACGACCGCCTACGACAAGGACCCGCAGGCCCTCCAGCAGCTGGTGGGTGCGACTGGCAGCTTCACCCCGACGGCCGGGGCGACCTACGCCGGCGGGATGACACTGCTGACCAGCACGCAGCGGACCCAGGAAGCCGCCGGGGGCCACAGCATTACCGTCACGACCGCCGCGACGAGGTCGACCGCGACCATCGACGTCGGGACCCTCGACACGACCTCGCAGGTGACCCTTGCCGGCGTCACCGTCACCGCGGCAGCGGGGGACACCGCCGACACCTTCACTGCGAAACTCAACGCGGCGCTCTCCACCAAGGGCTATACGGCCAGCCTCAGCGGCTCGACCGTCACGCTGAGTTCCGTCGGCTACGGTGCCTCGTCCGCCTTCACGCCCACGGTCGCGGGGAGCGGTCTGACGGCCACCGGCACCACCAAGGGCACCGACGTCGTCGGCACCATCGACGGCAAGCTCGCGACCGGCACGGGCCAGGTGCTGAGCGGCCAAAGCGGCACCTCGGCAGATGGGCTGGCTCTTCTCGTCACGCTGACACCCGCTGACGTGGCCCAGAGCGCCACCGGCGCGAGTGGTGCCTTCAACTTCACCGCCGGTGTCGCGCAGAAGCTCGCCCTCGTCGCCAACGGCGCCACCGACTCGGTCACCGGCATGCTGACGTCGGCGATCAACAGTCACAACGCCACCATCAAGGGGCTCGACGACGACATCGCCGACTGGGACCTCCGGCTGGCGGCGAAGCAGCAGGCGCTGCAGCTGTACTACTCCAACCTCGAGGTTTCCCTTGGAAAGCTCAAGGACCAGTCGAATTGGTTGGCAGGTCAGCTCGCCTCGCTGCCAAGCGGCAGCAACTGAGCAGGCTCAGGTCATGAGGACCGCCAGCCCCACCACGGCTAACCCACGCACGGATGCAGGGAGCCCCACACCATGAGCATGCCCGCCACCGCCTACGGCGCGTACCGCAACGCCTACGTCAACGACGCCATCGAGACCGCGTCCCCGCAGAGACTGCTCTGCATGCTCTACGACCGTCTCGTGCTCGACCTGATGCGCGCCGAGGCCGCCATCGAGCAGGCCAACCGCGAGGCGCGCAACGACGCGCTCATCCACGCGCAGGACATCGTCGTCGAGCTGCTCACCAGCCTCGACGTCACCAAGTGGAGCGGCGGAGCCCGGCTCGCCAGCATCTACCAGTTCCTGCTCCGCGAGCTCCTCGACGCCAACGTCCACGCCGACGCCGGCAAGGTCACCTCGTGCCGTCAGATCGTGGAGCCGCTGCGCGACGCGTGGGTCGAGGCGGCCAAGCAGCTCGCGGCGACGGCCTGACATGCCTGCACCCGTGGCCCCGGCACCGGTCTCGTGGGACGCCGCCTGGGAGTCGGCGCTCGACGAGCTCGAGCTGGACCTGGACACCGCTGAGGCCCTCCTGGTCCGCGCCGAGCCAGCCGCCGACCGGCTGCTGGCTCTCTCCGCCTGGCAGCCACCCGTGCTGGAAGGTCCGCTGCCCGACCGGCTCGTGCCGCGCGCCCGCCGGCTCCTGCAGCGACAGCTCGACGCCGCACACTCCCTCGCCGCCGCCACCTCGAAGGCGCGGCGGGAGATGGAGCTGCTCGGCAAGCTCGACGAGCCGGCCGGCCGCGTGCCCGCGGTCTACTTCGACAGCGCCTTCTGACGCAGCAGCAACTGCCGCAGTGGTCCAGCAGCGACACTGCTCCAAACGGGTGATCGCCCACCACCTGCCGTAACTTCCTCAACCCGCTCCGCCAGCCGCCGACAGTGCTGGCGGAGCCAGGAAGGCTTCACCCCCCGCCACGGATCCGGCGACCCGCTCTCGCAACGAGTGCAGGAGTGCGCCACCCGTGTTTGACGACATCACCATCTCCGCGCTGCATGGCGCGTTGAGAGGTCTGGCCGAGCGCCAGCGGGTGTCCGCGGACAACATCGCGAACATCAACACCCCCAACTTCCACGCGGGTCGCGTCGACTTCGAGAGCGCTCTCCGCGACGCGGTCAACAATGGCGACGCGGCAGGCGCGAACGGCGATCCGGGCGTTGCTCTCTCGACCGAGCCGACGCGCCTCGACGGCAACAACGTCAACCTGGACGAGGAGACCCTCATCCAGATGGACACCGGCCTGCGCTACTCGCTGGCGCTGCGCGGCGTCGACGACCAGTTCTCCTTGCTGCGCTCGGCTTTGAGGAGCTCCTGATGGGTCTCTTCGACGCGATCAACATCGCCGGCAGCGGTGTCACCGTGCACCGGCAGTGGCTCGACGCCATCTCCGACAACGTCGCCAACATCAACACGGTCCGCCCGATGAGCGGGCCGGCCTTCCAGGAGCGCTTCGTCGTCGCGCAGTCGGTGGACGGGGGTGGTGTCGAGGTGCAGGGGGCGACCTTCGGCAACGCGACCGGCCGCGTGGTCTACGACCCCAACAGCCCGTTGGCTGACAAGGACGGCAACGTCCGCATGCCCGACATCGACCTCGGCGAGCAGATGTCGCAGATGATCATGGCCCAGCGCGGTTACCAGGCGAACCTCGCCACCGTCGACCGTGCCAAGGACGCCTACCAGGCCGCGATCCAGCTGGGCCGCGGCGCATGAGCGCGATGGGGATTGGTGCCATCTCAGGCGCGAACGGCGCAGCGGCGGCGATGTCCGTCCTCGGCGGCCCGCTCGGTGCCTCCGGGACGGTCGCAACGTCAGGCCTCGCGAGTGCCGGCGGCGCGAGCGCGCTCGCCGGTGCGCCGTCCAGCAGCGGTGTGAATTTCGGCAATGCCCTGACCCAGGCCGTGGACGGCCTGCAGGCCACGCAGAGCAGCGCCGACACGCTCGCCATTCAGGCATCGACGGGGGACCTCAAGGACGTGCACGACTACACGATCGCCGCGACCGAGGCGTCGCTGGCGACTGACCTGACCGTGGCCCTGCGCAACAAGGCCATCGAGTCCTTCAACGAGATCATGCGGATGCCGGTCTGATGAAGAGCGCACTCGGCGGTTCCATGCAGCGGTTCCAGCGGATGCTGGCCGGTTTCACGACCGGGCAGCGGACGGTGACCGTGCTCGCGGTCATCGGTCTCGTGCTGGGCGCGATGTTCTTCAGCAAGTGGGCGTCGGCACCATCGATGTCCCCGCTGTTCAGCAACCTGTCGACGACTGACGCCAGCGCGATCGTCGACAAGCTCACCTCGTCGGGCACGCCCTACCAGCTCGCCGACGGTGGCACGACGATCCTCGTGCCGCAGGACAAGGTCTACTCCGCGCGTCTGGCGATGAGCGGCCAGGGCCTGCCCGCCGGCAGCGAGAGCGGCTACGCCCTGCTAGACAAGCAGGGGCTGACGACCTCGGAGTTCCAGCAGCAGGTCGGCTACCAGCGGGCACTCGAGGGAGAGCTCACCAAGACGCTCGAGGCACTGTCGGGAGTCCGCACCGCGGTGGTGCACCTGGCGATTCCGCAGAAGGACGTCTTCACCCAGGACAGCGAGAAGCCGACAGCGTCGGTCCTGTTGGACATGCAGCCCGGGACGCAGCTCGGCAGCCAGCAGGTGCAGGCCGTCGTCAACCTCGTTGCCAGCAGTGTCGCGGGTATGACCCCGGACAACGTCACGGTCGCCGACAGCAAGGGCGGCATCCTCACCGCTGCCGGTCAGACCGCGAGCAGCGCAGCCGGCGATGCCCGTGCCCAGCAGACCGCGGACTGGGAGCAGCGCACGGGTGACTCGCTGCAGGCCATGCTGGACAAGGTCCTTGGCCCCAACCACGCTTTCGTCAAGGTGACGGCTGACCTCGACTACGACGCGACCGACACCAAGACGACGACGTACGTCAATGACCCGAAGGTGCCGCCGCTCGCGGACTCCACGACCAAGGAGACCTTCAAGGGCACCGGCGGTGCCTCGGCCTCCGGGATCCTCGGCAACACCACGTCCGGCACCCTGACGGGCACGCCGAGCGGGTCGGCCGGGACCACGGACTACACCAAGGAGACCGTCACCCGGAACAACTCCGTCGGTGAGGTCGTGCAGACCCGCAAGACGGCTCCGGGCTCGGTCCGCAAGCTCAACGTCGGTGTGCTCGTCGACTCCTCCGCCGGCGGGACCGCGCAGGCGCAGAAGATCCAGGCTCTGATCGCCTCCGCCATCGGCATCGACCCCAAGCGCGGTGACACCATCCAGGTCACGGCACTGCCCTTCGACAAGACGGTCGCCGCGCAGACGGCCAAGGAGCTCAAGGACGCGCAGGCCGCAACCTCGCAGGCCGGGATGATGAACATCGCCAAGACCGCCGGCCTTGCCCTGCTGGTCCTCGCGGTGCTGGTCCTCGCCTTCCTGTCCAGTCGCAAGAAGCGCACCGCTCTCTCGCCCGAGGAGCTGGTCCGGCTCGAGACGATCGAGTCCGAGCTCACCGCCCGTGCCCAGGCGCAGGCCGCGGCGATCGCGGCGGCCGAGCGACCCGCGATCGAATCCGGCGGCCGCAACGAGCTCGAGGCGATGCGCGCCGAGCGGGCCCGCGACGACATTGTCGAGATGGTCGACCAGCAGCCCGAGGAAGTCGCCGCCCTGCTGCGCAGCTGGCTCGCGGACCGTAGGGGCTGAGCGCCATGGCCAACGTCATCACCATGAACGGCGCAGGGACCGACGCGGTCCCCGGTCTGCGCAAGGCCGCGATTCTCCTTGTCCAGATGGGCAAAGAGGCGTCAGCGAAGATCCTCGGCCAGATGCGCGAGTCGGAGGTCGAGGAGATCACCGCCGAGATCGTGCGGCTGCGCAACCTCGACCCGACGATCGCGGACAGCGTCGTGGAGGAGTTCCACGAGCTCGTCAAGGCGCGACGCTACGTCGGGCAGGGCGGTCTCGCCTTCGCCCAGGAGGTCCTCGAGGCGTCGATGGGGGCGGAGAAGGCCCGCGACCTGGTCGCCCGGCTCTCGGCGTCGTTCAGCGAGATGCCCTTCCACTTCCTCTCGCGCGCCGATCCCCGGCAGATCCTGAGCTTCCTCAGCGACGAGCACCCGCAGACCATCGCCCTCGTCCTGGCGCACCTGCGCTCCGACCAGGCCTCGATCGTGCTGTCCGGCCTGTCGCCCGACGTGCAGGCCGACGTCGCCCACCGGATCGCCACGATGGAGCAGACCTCCCCGGAGGTCATCCGCACCGTCGAGTCGATGTTCGAACGGCGAATGTCGAGCGTGCTCGCACCGCAGGACATGATGACCGTCGGCGGGCTGCAGCCCCTGGTGGACATCATCAACCGCGCCGACCGCGGCACCGAGCGGCTCATCCTCGAGGGCCTCGAACGCCGCGACCCGCAGCTGGCCGAAGAGGTCCGCTCGCGGATGTTCATGTTCGAGGACATCGTCACCCTCGACGACAAGGCGATCCAGCTGGTGCTGCGCCAGGTCGAGGCCGCCGAGCTCGCCACCGCCCTCAAGGGTGTCGCCGAGCCCGTGCGCGACAAGATCATGCGCAACCTCTCAGAGCGCGCCGCGGAAAACCTGCGCGACGAGATCGAGATGCTCGGCCCGGTGCGGCTGCGCACCGTCGAGGAGTCGCAGGCGAAGATCGTCCAGGCCATCCGGATGCTGGAGGAGAGCGGCCAGATCACCGTGCGCCGCACCAGCGACGACGAGTTCGTCGACTGAGCGGGGTTGCGATGACAACGTCGTTCGAGCCGCTCGTGCCTGCGGCCGTGCCGTCGGCACACCGGCCCTCGCCCGCCCCCGACCATGAGGTGCTTCGGGCGGGTACCGACGGTGTGACCGCCGCCCGCCTCGACCTGGACCTCCGGCTGCACCAGCGCCGCGGCCGTCCCGTGATGGACGCACGCCTCGTCGACCCCCGGATCGCGGCCCTCGTCGAGGAGGTCGCCGGGCCCGCGCGTGAGCAGGCCCGCGTCGAGGGCTACGCGGCCGGGTGGTCCGAGGGCAGGCGCGAGGCGCAGGCCCGCATGCAGGCCGAGCTGGACGCCCACCACCAGCAGGTCGAGGACGAACGACGCCGTCACGCCGTGCACCTGGAGGCGGCACTGCGGGCGCTGTCGACCGCTGCCCGCGCCCTCGAGGTCCGGTCGGCTCCGGCGGCTGACGAGGTCACCGAAGCGGCCTGCCACCTGGCCTTCGCGCTCTGCGAGCAGCTACTCGGTCGCGAGCTGGAGCTCGCCGCCGAGCCCGGTCTCGACGCCATCCGGCGGGCGATTTCCCTTGTCCCGCAGGGACGTGCCGTCGTCGTCCGCCTCAACCCGGCAGACCTCGCCGCCCTCGGGGCCGCGCCGACCGAGCTCGACGACCGGCCCCTCCACCTCGTCGCCGACCCCACGCTGCGCAGCGGCGACGCCGTCGCGGAGTGCGACGCCTCCGTCATCGACGCGCGTCTCGGGGAAGCCCTCGAGCGCGTGCGCGGCATCCTCTGCGGCGGTGGCGAGTGACCGCGCTCGCGAGTCTGCTCGACCAGGCCGTCGCAGCGGCGCGTCCGCGCGTCGAGGGGCGCGTGCGCGAGGTCCTCGGCCTGAACGTCGTTGTCGACGGCATCGCCGCCGCCGTCGGCGAGCTCGTCGTCATCGACACTCCCGCCGGGCCGCTCCAGGCCGAAGTTGTCTCTGTCACCGCTGCCGGTCTGTCGTGCACTCCGCTCGGTGAGCTGACGGGAATCCGAGGTGGAGCAAGGGTTTCTGCCACGGGTCGCCAGCTGTCGGTTCCTGTCGGCGACGCACTCCGGGGGCGTGTACTCGACGGGCTGGGCCGCCCGATCGACGGCGGGCCGGCGCTTGCCGCGGTCGGCTTCGTCCCCGTCGACAACCCCGCGCCCCACCCGCTCGAGCGGGGCCGGGTCGACGCGCCGCTCAGCCTCGGGGTCCGTGCGCTCGACACGCTCGTCCCGTGCGGCCGCGGTCAGCGCCTCGGCATCTTCGCCGGCTCGGGTGTCGGCAAGTCCAGTCTGCTGTCGATGATCGCGCGCGGTACCGAGGCGCAGGTGTCGGTCATCGCCCTCGTGGGCGAGCGCGGTCGTGAGGTGCGGGAGTTCCTCGAGAACGACCTCGGACCGGAGGGTCTCGCCCGCTCGGTCGTCGTGGTCGCCACCAGCGACCAGCCACCGATGGTGCGGCTGCGTGCAGCCTTCGTCGCGACGCGCATCGCCGAGTGGTTCCGGGATGCCGGGAACGACGTCGTCCTGATGATGGACAGCCTGACCCGCGCTGCGATGGCCCAGCGCGAGATCGGTCTGTCGGCAGGCGAGCCACCGGCCACGCGTGGCTATCCGCCGAGCGTCTTCGCCATGCTGCCGCGTCTGCTGGAGCGCACCGGCCCCGGCGCCCGTGGCAGCATCACGGGTCTCTACACCGTGCTCGTCGAAGGCGACGACCACAACGACCCCGTCGCCGACTCCGCCCGCTCCATCCTCGATGGTCACGTCGTCCTGACGAGAAGGCTCGCGACAGCCGGACACTTTCCGCCGATCGACGTCCTCGAGTCGGTGTCGCGGGTCGTCAACGCGGTCACGACGCGGGAGCAGCGGCTCGACGCCGTCACCGTCCGGCGCCTGCTCGCGGCGCACCGGGACGCGAAGGAGCTGCTCGACATCGGCGCCTACGTCACCGGCAGCGACGCCGATGTCGACCGCGCCCGGATCCTGCTGCCTGCGATCAACGCCTTCCTGCGTCAGGACCTCACTGAAACCGTGCCGGCCGGTCAGTCGTGGGCACAGTTGCACGCGCTGCTCGAGCAGCCGATCGGGCTGCTGCCATGAGCGCGCGCTTCCCCCTCGAGACCGTGCTGCGGGTCCGCCGGCTGCAGGTGCGCCAGGCGCGCGGGGACCTCGCCCTTCGGAACGCCGCCGTCCGATCCACCCGGGACCTGCTGGGGCAGCGGCTGGCCGCAGTCGAGGCCGACAACGCGCAGCAGACCGACGGGCGCCGTTCGGGGATGTCGGGGTCTGCTTTCGCCGCCGACGCGCAGCGCCGGCTCTGGCTGGGCGCGCAGGTCATCGAGACGCGGCTCCAGCTGGCGGTTGACGAGCACGAGGCCGCCGTCGCACTGGAGTGCTGGCAGGGCGCGCGGTCCCGCGAGCGCGGTCTGGAGACCCTCGAGGAGCGCCACCGGGAGACCGTGCGCGCCGCCGAGGACCGTGCCGGGCAACGGATCGCCGATGACCTTGCGGGAGCAGCCTTCGAGCAGCGGAGGCGGTTGTCGTGAGCTTCGGCATCACGGGTCTCGCGCCCAGCGGCATGTCCGACGTCATGAGTCGCATCACCGCGATCCAGTCGCGGTTTGGCGTGTCCGGACCGACGGCTACCGCCAGCAGCGCCCCCACGGCGACCGCGAACGGGCTCGCGACCATGGGCGCCGCCGGCACCGACTTCGCCGGTGCGCTGCAGGCGGCCCTCGGCCAGCCGACCGCGCCGGCTGGCGTCGGTGTGACCGGCGACCAGGTCGTGGCCGACGCGAAGCGCTACCTCGGCATCCCCTATGTCTGGGGCGGCACCGATCCGGCGACGGGGCTCGACTGCTCCGGGCTCGTGCAGCGGACCTATGGCGA
>JBQCDV010000006.1:0-9202 GCA_051960855.1 Actinomycetales bacterium | reverse complement strand
TCGCGCAGGAAGACCACGCGGTCGGCCCAGGCGGCGTGACGGGCGTCGTGGGTCACGAGGACTCCGCCCGCGCCGGCGTCGCACCGGCTGCGCAGCAGCCGCAGGACCTGCTCGCCGGTGACGGAGTCGAGGGCGCCGGTCGGCTCGTCGGCCAACACGAGGCGGCGGTCGCCGACGACCGCGCGAGCGATCGCCACGCGCTGCTGCTGGCCGCCGGACATGTCGTCAGGGAACCGGTCGGCGAGCTCGGCCAGACCGACCTCCTCGAGCACGGCGAGTGCGAGCGGCCGCGCTCGGCGTGCGGACATCCCGTCGAGCTCCAGCGGCAGGCTGACGTTCTCCGCGGCGGTGAGGGCAGGCACGAGGTTGAAGTCCTGGAAGACGTAGCCGACCTCGCGCCGGCGGAGCGCGGCCACGCGGCTCTTCGACACGCCGCGCAACGACTGTCCCCCCACGACGACCTCGCCCTCGGTGGGGGAGTCGAGGCCGCCGGCAAGAGTGAGCAGGGTCGACTTGCCGGAGCCCGACGGACCCATGACGGCGACGAGCTCGCCGGCGGCGACGTCGAGTGAGACCTGCCGGAGGGCATGCACCGCGGTGTCGCCGCTGCCGTGGATCCGCGTGACCGCCCGCAGGGACAGGACGACGGGAGCGACGGCGGCGTCGTTCGGGGAAGGGGTCATCGTGCTCACCGCCGGTCCGCCCGTGCCCGCGTCGGGGACACCGTGCCGGAGACGGGGACCCCCTCGGCCTCGGCGCGCGCCAGCCGTGCTTCGCAGTGGTCGAGCCAGCGGACCTCCGCCTCGGCCTGAAAGATCAGGGACTCGAGGACCAGCTCCCACGCCAGGTCGTTACCGTCACTCTGACGCTTGAGTCGGGTGTAGTCCTGCAGGGCGCGCAGCGAGTCGGTCCGCTGCGTCTGCACCACGGCCTGCACGTCGATCCCCGGCACCGTGACCGCCATCGCGAGCTTGATGGCGAGCTCGTCGCGCGGCCGGTCCTCGCGGCGCACCGGGGTGAGGAACCACGCGAGCACCTCTGTGCGTCCCTCGTCCGTCAGCTCGTAGACGACCCGGTCCTCCTCGTCGGCCCCGGCGGCGCGGACGAGCCCGTCGCGTTCCAGGCGCGCGAGGGTCGTGTAGATCTGTCCCACGTTGACCGGCCAGGTGCCACCCGTCCGGGTCTCGAAGTCCGTCCGCAGCTGGTAGCCGTACCTCGGCCCCTCCTCCAGCAACGCCAGCAGTCCCTGCCGGATCGACATCCCGCCCCCTAGTTACTCAGTAGGTAGGAATATGCATACCGGGTATGTACGGCCGACGTCAAGGAGGAACCGCATGCGCGACCGCGGCCACGGGGAGCCGCGGCAGGTGGCGGCGCCGTTTCCTCCGTTCGGAGCATCAAGACCGGCGCGCTGGGCCGTCCGGTCTGCCCCATCCGGGTGAAGCATCCGCATCACGTCAAGACGGTGGGGTCACGTCTCCGACAGCCCTTGAGCAAGCACTCGCCCGGCTTTGCTCAAGGAGTTCACCATGCGCCGTCTGGGAGGCTCTCGCCGACTTCCCCGCCGTCTCGCCGGAGTTGCCGCTGCTGCCGTCCTCGCGACAGCAGCAGGCGCCACCGCCGGCAGCGCGGCCGCCAGCCCGTCCGCCGCCTCGCCCAAGCCTGCCTGGGCGACGTCGACGGCGAGCGGGGGTGAGGCCGCTACCGCAGCCGTCCTCGCGGTCGGCTCGCGTACCTATTCGGTCAACACCTATGCCGATCAAGTGATTCGGTGGAACCCGTGCGAGCCGGTCCACTACCGCGTGAACCTCAGCCAAGCCGCCCCCGGCGCCTGGACGGACCTGCAGAAGGCGCTCTACGAGCTGCACAAGCGGACCGGCCTAACCTTTTGGTACGACGGCAAGACCAGCGTGATCCCGCAGTCCGGCTACGGCGCTGACACCGTCGGGGACGACAAGCCCGCCCCGCTGGTGATCGCCTGGGCCAAGCCGGGCACCGGGAAGGGCCGCTCCAACCTGCTGCTCGGGGGCTCCAACTCCGGGCAGGGCGGCTGGCAGGCCTACGGCTGGACCGACGGCGATGGCGCGCACGCCCTGCGCATCCGCACCGGCTATGTCGTGCTCGACTCGACGAAGAACCGCCTCTACCGCGCTGGCTTCGGCAGCGGGCAGACCCGCGGCGAGCTGCTGCTCCACGAGCTCGGCCACGCGGTCGGTCTCAACCACGCGTCCAGCTCGAGCCAGATCATGTACCCCCAGACGCTGTGGCGCAGCAGCACCCGCTACGGCACCGGAGACCTCTACGGACTGGCAAAGGTGGGAGCTTCGCACGGCTGCCTGCGCTGACGCGGGGGGGCCACAGCCCCCAACGACGGTGCACCCGCCGCACCGGTCCGGAGACGACGACGGGGCCGCACCTCCCGGCGAGGGGAGGGGCGGCCCCGTCGTTCGTGTCTGGGGTTGCCCGACGCCGACCGGCTGTGACTAGTCGGCCGTGACCGCCCGCAGGACGTCGACGCGAGCCGCCCGACGGCCCGGACCGACCGCGGCGAGGACGCCAGCGAGCATCGCTGCGACCAGGTAGGCCGCGAGCCGGGCCCACGGCACGGCCACGACCGAGAGGCCCAGATCAGCCAGGCCCCGTGCGAGCGCCACACCGGCGCCGGTGCCAAGCAGGATCCCGATGACCGCGCCGAGCGCCGCCATCAGCACCGACTCGCGGCGCACCAGCCCGGTGACCTGACGCCGCTGGGCACCGACGGCGCGCAGCAGGCCGAGCTCACGGGTCCGCTCGAGCACCGACAGCGCCAGGGTGTTGACGATGCCGAGCAGCGCGACGATGACCGCGAGCAGCAGCAGGGCGGTGACCAGCCCGAGCAGCTGGTCGACGGACTTCGCCGAGTCCTTGGCGAACGTGGCGGGGTCGTCGACGGCGATGCCGGGGTAGGCGGCCAGCGCCTGCTGCGCGGCGGTGCGCACGGCAGCGGCGTTCGCGCCCTGCTTGGCGGTGGCGAGCACGGCCATGTCCAGCGGGTTGGTGGTGTGTGCACCCCATTCCGACAGCGTCACGAGGTAGCCGGCCCCGATGAGGGCGTCGTTGTCGAAGACCGCGACGACCTTGAGGGTGGTGGGACCGGTCTCCGCGAAGGTCACCGGGAGGCGGTCACCCACGGCGATCTTCTGCGTCGTCGCCATCGCCTTGGACACCGCCACCGTGCCGTCGCGCAGGTCCGACCACCGGCCAGAGCTGACGCCGAGGTCGACGACCGTGTCCGCGTCACTGGAGAGGCCGGCCATCGCGGTGGTCGCGCCCTTGACCTGCACCTGGCCGAAGCGGAGCTCAGCGACGCGGTCGACCCCCTGCACGGAGCGGAGGGCGTCGGCTGCCTTCGGGGTGAAGCCGCCCGAGGTCTGCGAGCTCGACTTCAGGATCAGGTCGGCGTTGCTGCTCGTGTCGAGCAGGTCGGACACGCTGGCCTTGGTCGAGGCGGCTGTGACCGTGACCGCGCTGACGAGAGCCAGCCCGATCGTCAGCGCGAGGGCGGTCGTGGCCGACCGCCGCGGGCTGCGCGCCACGGTGCGGGCGGCCATGCCCCAGCCGGTCGGCTTGCCGCCGCGCACGAGGCCGGCGGTGAGGCGGGCGAGGTCGGGGCCGAGCACGACCAGACCCACGAACGACGCCGTCGTCCCCAGCCCGACGAGCGGAAGCTGCTCGCCCAGGGCGCCACCGACCAGACCCGCCACCCCGAGGGCCGTGAGCACGCACCCGACTAGCGTGCGCCAGCGGCTGGGTGCCTTCTCCGCGGGCGTGGCCTCGCGCAGCGCGGCGATCGGCGGCACCTTCGTGGCGCGGCGGGCCGGCAGGACGGCGCTGACCAGGGTCACCAGGACTCCGACGGCGAAGGTGACCACGACGGTGCGGGTCTCGATGGCCATCGAGGTGGTCGGAAGGTCCACACCGATGGCGCCGAGCAGAGCGCGCAGCCCCGCGGCCAGCCCGATGCCGACGCCGAGGCCGGCGGCGCTGGAGACGATGCCGACGATGAGCGCCTCGACGACGAGACCGCCCATGACCTGCGACCGCTTGGCGCCGACCGCGCGCAGCAGCGCGGTCTCACGGGTGCGCTGGGCGACCAGGACGCTGAAGGTGTTCCAGATCAGGAACGCGCCGACGACCAGCGACACGACCGCGAAGACGAGCAGGAACGTCGTGAAGAACTGCAGGGCGTCGCGGGTCTGCTTGCTCTGCTGCTGGGTGAGGTCGGCACTGGTCACCGCCTCCGTGCCGTGCGGCAGCACCTTCGCGATGCGGGCCTGCAGCTGCTCGGCGGAGACACCGGCGGCCGCGCGGACGGCGATCTGGGTGTACTTGCCGTCGAGGCCGAGGTACTGCTGGGCGGTCGGGGTCGCGAAGGTCGCCAGCGTCGCGCCGAGCAGGTTGTCCTGCTTGCCGAAGCCGGAGATGCCGACGAGGTGGAACTCGCCGCGGCCGGAGGTGAAGACGACGGGCACGGTGTCGCCGAGCTGATAGCCGCCCTTCTTCACCGTGCCGGCGTCGAGAACGACGTCGTTCGGGCTGCTCGGTGCCGTGCCCGAGCGCAGGACGAAGCCGCCTGCCAGGTCCCGGTCCTTGGAGTAACCGGAGGCGAGCGTCGGGGCGCCGCCGGGCTGGACGGGCTTGCCGTCCTTGCCGATGACGAGGGCGTAGCCCGTGAGGCCGCCCTCGGCCGCCGCGACGCCGTCGACGCCCCGCACCGTCGACAGCACCGAGGCGTCGATCGGCTTGCCAATGAAGCTGGGGTCGCCGCTGAAGGCGGCGGTGGCGCGGACGGTGACGTCGGTGCCCTGTGACAGGCCTGCGTAGAGCTGGTCGAAGGCCTTGCCCATCGTGTCGGACAGGATGAAGGTGCCGGCGACGAAGGACACGCCCAGCGCCACCGCGAGAGCGGTCAGGGCCAGGCGCAGCCGGTGCGCCAGGAGACTGCGCAGCGAGATGCGGAGCACGGCGTCACTCACCCTGCCTGTCGGCCTGCCGGTCCAGCCGCTCCAGCCGCTTCATGGCGTCGAGCACCTGCTCGGCCGTCGGGTCGGCCAGCTCGCCCACGACCTGGCCGTCGGCGAGGAAGAGGATGCGGTCGGCGTAGCTGGCCGCCACGGCGTCGTGCGTGACCATGACGACGGTCTGGCCGAGGTCATCCACGGCGCGGCGCAGGAAGCCGAGCAGCTCGGCGCCTGTCCGCGAGTCGAGGGCGCCCGTCGGCTCGTCAGCCAGGATCAGCTCCGGCCGCGTCGCCAGGGCGCGGGCCACGGCGACGCGCTGCTGCTGGCCGCCGGAGAGCTCGGTGGGGCGGTGGTGCAGCCGCTCCCGCAGGCCAAGCGTGTCCACCACCGAGGCGACCCAGGCGGCGTCGGCTTTGCGACCGGCCAGGTCGAGCGGCAGCCGGATGTTCTCCTCAGCCGTCAGGGTCGGGAGGAGGTTGAACGCCTGGAACACGAAGCCGAGCCGGTCGCGGCGCAGCAGCGTGAGCTGCTTGTCCGACAGGGAGCCGAGGTCCGTGCCGCCGATCAGCACCTGTCCAGCGGTCAGCGTGTCCAGGCCAGCCAGGCAGTGCAGCAGCGTCGACTTGCCCGAGCCCGAGGGGCCCATGATGGCTACGAAGCTGCCCTGCTCGATCTGGACGGTGACGCCGTCCAGGGCGACCACAGCAGCGTCGCCGCTGCCGTAGACCTTGCGGGCGTCGCGCACCTCGGCCGCGACGGCGGACGGCGCTCCTGCCCCGGCTCCCGCAGCCGGCGCAGACGCCTGCGCCGGCACCATCGGGGTGACGATGGAGTCGGAGGAACTGCTCATGGCAAAGACTTCCCTTACAAACGACAATAGGTACTGCCTGCAGAAGCGACGCTAGTTGGCGCAACTGGGCCAGTGCGGTTGTCTCAGGTGGAAGCCAGGGGGATGTCAGGGTGACCTGTGCCACGAGCCGCAGCTCGGACCGGGACGCAAGGGGACGAAGGTCCCGCGTCGTGAGCTAGCGCGCTGAATCTGCTGAACGCACGAGGACGATCTTGCCGACGTGCTCGCTGGCCTCGAGCTGGCGGTGGGCCTCGCCTGCCTCCGACATCGGCAGGGTGCCGTCGATCACCGGGCGCACCGCGCCGTCCGCGACCAGCGGCCACACGTGCTCCCGCACGCTGGCGACGATCGCGGACTTCTCCTCCACCGGCCGCGCGCGCAAGCCAGTGGCCAGTACCGCGGCCCGCTTGGCCATGAGCGCGCCGAGGTCGAGCTCACCGCGCCGCCCGCCCTGCAGGCCGATCACGACGATCCGCCCTTCGATGGCGAGCACCTCGACGTTCCGTCCGAGGTAGGCCCCTCCCATGATGTCCAGCACGACGTCCGCGCCGCGTCCGTCGGTCGCCTGCTTCACCTCGGCGACGAAGTCCTGCTCCCGGTAGTTGACCAGGATCTGCGCCCCCAGCTCCCGGCAGCGGTCCAGCTTGGCCGCCGAGCCGGCCGTGACCGCGACCCGTGCGCCCAGGGCGGTCGCGAGCTGGATGGCGGTCGTGCCGATACCGCTGGCCCCGCCATGGACCAGCAGCGTCTCGTCGGGACGCAGGCCCGCGAGCATGAAGACGTTGGACCAGACCGTGCAGACCGTCTCCGGCAGGGCGGCGGCCTCCTGCAGGGACAGACCGTCGGGCACGGGCAGCACCTGCCCGGCCGGCACCACGACCTGCTCGGCGTAGCCGCCGCCGGCCAGCAGCGCACAGACCGCGTCGCCGACCTGCCAGCCCTCGACACCGTCCCCGAGCGCGGCGACCCAGCCGGCGCACTCCAGGCCCAGGACCTCCGAGGCCCCCGGCGGCGGCGGGTAGTTGCCCTGCCGCTGCAGGGTGTCGGCTCTGTTGACCGCCGTGGCGGCGACGTCGATGAGCACCTCGCCGGGTCCCGGCGTGACGTCCGGGACCTCGCCCCAGCTGAGGACCTCGGGGCCGCCGGAGCCGGTCATCGTGACAGCGCGCATGGATCCCATCCTGTCCGGTCTGCCGTCGCGCTGCTCCATCCGGGTGACGAACTAGCGCAGATGTAACGCGCGATCAAGTTCGACTCGCCGAGGGTCGATAGCGATTTTCAGCACGGCTACAGGGCCACCGCTGGCGACCGAGGTAACGGACTGCCTGGTCGGGCAACGAGGGGAAGGACGTCCATGCTGCGCACTCTGGGCATCCGGGCGAAGCTGCTCGCGATCCTTGCGGCACCACTGATCGTCCTGGTGGTGCTGTCCGGCATCGTCGTGAACGGTGCCATGCGGACGGCGAGCCGGGCCGAGCAAGTGAGCTCGCTGACCGGCATGTCCAGCAGCGTCATGTCCTTCATCGGCCAGCTGCAGCGCGAACGTAGCCTGACCGACGCAGTCCAGCATGCGAGCGACGAGGCGCGCGGCGCGCTGAAGGCGCAGCTGGTCAAGCAGCGCGTCGCGACGGGTCTGTCGCTCAACGACACCCGCGACCAGCTCGAGCAGGCGTCGACCAAGGGCTTCGGCGCGGCGTTCGCCAAGGCGGTGCTGGCCGCGCAGAACGGACACGGTGCGATCCAGTCGGCTCGGCGCAGCGCCGACACCGGCGACCAGCCGTTCGAGTTCGTCATGGCCTCCTACGACACCGCCGTCGACCGCGACCTGGCCCTGGTCCGCGCGGTCTCCGACCTCACCGACGACCCCGGTGTCGCCGCCTCTCTGCGCTCCTACGTCTCGCTGGCCGAGGGCGTGGACGAGGCCTGGCACGAGCGGGACGTGGCCTCCGACGCCTTCGCCGCCGGCAGCATCAGCCCGAGCGACTACAGCAGGTACGCGGGCGCCGTTCGTCAGGAGGAGACCACCTTCCAGGCCTTCCAGTCGACCGCGACAGCAGCCGCGCGGGCGGCGTTCGCCAAGGCCGTCCCCCAGGACCTGCAGTACCAGCTCGTGGCGGGCCGCCAGCACGTCGAGGAGCTGCTCTTCGGCGCCACCGCCGGCGCCCAGGGCTTCGACTGGGACAAGGTCGCTGACGCTCGCATCGCCGCCCTGACTGGCCTGCTGCCGCGACTCGGCGCCGACGTCGGGGTCCAGGCCGATGACGTCGCCGCGTCGGCACGGCAGCGGGCCCTGACCCTCGCCGCGGTCACCGGCGCCGGTGTCCTCCTGCTGCTCGGCCTGGCCTACCTCATGGCCCGGCGGCTGGTGCGCCGCCTCACCCGCCTGACCCAGCTGGCCACGCTGACCGCCGAGCGCCTCCCCTCGCTCGTCGAGCAGGTGCAGACGCCTGGGGAGAAGCCGCACCTCGACCTCGGCCGTGTCCCGGTCGACTCCCGCGACGAGGTGGGCCGGCTGGCCGAGGCCTTCAACGCGGTCAACGAGGTCACCATGCGCGTGGCCGAGGAGCAGGCGGCCCTGCGCGGCTCGATCGCCGACATCTTCGTCAACGTCGCACGGCGCAACCAGGTGCTGCTGTCCCGCCAGCTCGCGCTCATCGACGCCATGGAGTCGCGCGAGACCAACGCCGACACCCTCGAGAACCTCTTCCGGGTCGACCACCTCTCCACGCGGATGAGGCGCAACGCCGAGTCGCTGCTGGTGCTCGCCGGGATCGACGCCAGCCGCCGGCTGCGCGAGCCGCTCGCCCTGACCGATGTCGTGCGCTCCGCCGTCTCGGAGATCGAGTCCTACGACCGCGTCGACCTCGCCGCCGGCTTCGACGCGCCGGTCCTCGGCCGCGCCGCGATGACCGCCGCGCACCTGCTCGCCGAGCTGCTCGAGAACGCGACGACGTTCTCCAGCCCTGGCAGTCGCGTCGTGGTGGCCACCTCGCCCGCCAAGAGCGGAGTCGAGGTGACGATCACCGACGAGGGCCTCGGCATGTCCGACGAGGACCTGGCCCGCGCGAACGACGTCATGGCCAATCCACCCGTCCTCGAGCTCGCACTGGCCCAGCGCCTCGGCTTCTACGTCGTCGGCCGGCTGGCCGCCCGGCTCGGGGCCCGCGTCACCCTCCGGAAGGGCCGCCGCAGCGGGACCGTCGCGAAGGTGTGGCTGCCCGCTGACCTGTTCACCACTGGCTCCCTGCCCCACGTCGCCGACCCGCTGCTCGACCGGCTGGCCGAGGGACCGGTGGCCGAGGAGGCGGTGCTGGCGCTGCCCGACACCCCCGTGGTCCCGAACGACGCTGCT
>JBQCDV010000005.1:0-12317 GCA_051960855.1 Actinomycetales bacterium | reverse complement strand
TACTGCCATGTGGCCCCGGGTGTCCCTCCCCCCCGACCCGCGGGGGCCCCGGCGGGCCCGGCGGGGCCGGTGGCCCGCCACCCCGGGGAGCACGGACCGCCCGGCGCGGCCGGAGGATCTGGCCGTGATCGCAGCGGAGGTGCCGGGGACGCCGGAGCATCCGGTCGAGACCTGGCTGGCCCCCGACCTGTCCCACCTGCTGCGGCGGCAGCCCAAGCCAGCCTCCCTCCGGCTGTACAAGCAGGAGATCAAGCAGGCGGTGGACGCGGGGCTGCTGCAGCGGGTCACCGCGTGGTGCCGGTCGCTCCTCTAGCCACCGCCTACTCCGCCACCGCCTACTCCGCCGACGTCTCGCCCAGCCGGGCCTTGAGACCGTCGAGCTCGGTCCACAGCACGGTGGGCACCGAGTCGCCGATCTTCTCGAACCACTCGGTGATCTGCGGGAGCTCCGCCTGCCACTCCTCGGGGTTGACCTCGAGGGCGGCAGCGACGTCCTCCTCGGTCAGGTCGAGCCCGTCAACGTCGAGCGACCCGGGAGCCGGCACCCGGCCGATGGGAGTGTCGACGGCGGCGGCGGTGCCCTCGATCCGCTCGATGACCCACTTCAGGACGCGACTGTTCTCGCCGAAGCCGGGCCACAGCCAGCGGCCGTCGTCACCCTTTCGGAACCAGTTGACATAGAAGATCTTGGGCAGCTTCGCGGAGTCATGGGACTTGCCGACCTTGATCCAGTGGGCGAAGTAGTCACCGGCGTTGTAGCCGATGAACGGCAGCATCGCGAAGGGGTCGCGCCGGACCACCCCGACCTGGCCCGTCGCCGCGGCCGTGGTCTCGGAGGACAGCGTCGCCCCGAGGAACACCCCGTGCACCCAGTCGCGGGACTCCGTCACCAGGGGGATCGTTGTCTGGCGCCGGCCGCCGAAGAGGATGGCGTCGATCGGCACCCCCTGCGGGCTGTCGTACTCCGGCGCGAGAATGGGGCACTGCTTGATCGGGGTGCAGAAGCGCGAGTTCGGATGGGCAGCCGGCTCGTCGGAGGCCGGCGTCCAGTCCCGGCCCTTCCAGTCCGTCAGGTGCGCCGGCGGCTCCTCGGTCATGCCCTCCCACCACACGTCCCCGTCGTCGGTCAGGGCGACGTTGGTGAACATCGAGTTGCCCTGGGCGATGGTGCGCATTGCGTTGGGGTTGGTGTGCCAGCCCGTGCCCGGCGCCACGCCGAAGAGGCCGAACTCCGGGTTGAGGGCGTAGAGCCGGCCGTCCTCGCCGAAGCGCATCCAGGCGATGTCGTCACCGAGCGTCTGGACCTTCCAGCCCGGGATCGTCGGCTCCAGCATCGCGAGGTTCGTCTTGCCGCACGCCGACGGGAAAGCCGCGGCGATGTGGTGCGTCGTTCCCTGTGGAGAGGTCAGCTTGAGGATCAGCATGTGCTCGGCGAGCCAACCCTCGTCGCGGCCCATCGCCGAGGCGATGCGCAGCGAGTAGCACTTCTTGCCGAGCAGGGAGTTGCCGCCGTAGCCGGAGCCGTAGCTCCAGATCATCCGCTCCTCCGGGAACTGGGTGATGTACTTCGTGTCGCTGCAGGGCCACGGCACGTCCTGCTGACCCGGCTCCAGCGGTGCCCCGACCGAGTGCAGGCAGGGCACGAACGGCGCGTCCTCGCCCATCCTCTCGAGCACGTCCTTGCCGATGCGCGCCATGATCCGCATCGAGCACACCACATAGGCGCTGTCGGTGATCTCGACGCCGAACATCGGCTTGTCCGCGTCCAGCGGACCCATGCAGAAGGGGATGACGTACATCGTCCGGCCGCGCATGCACCCGCGGTAGAGCTCGGTCATCGTGGCCTTCATCTCGGCCGGGTCCATCCAGTTGTTGGTGGGCCCAGCGTCCTTCTCCTCGCGGGAGCAGATGAAGGTGCGACCCTCGACGCGGGCGACGTCGGAGGGGTCGGTGCGCGCGTAGAAGGAGTTGGGCTTCTTCTCCGGGTTCAGGCGCACCAGCGTGCCGGCCGCCACGAGCTGGTCGGTCAGCCGCGTCCACTCCTCGTCGGAGCCGTCGACCCACACGACCTGGTCAGGAGTCGTGAGCGCGGCGACCTCCTGCACCCACGAGATGAGGCGTTGGTGGCGCGTCGGCAGCGTCACGGTGAGGGCGTCAGAGCCGGCGGCTTCGCCGCGGGAGCCGGGGACGCTGCTGGGGCGTTCTGCGGTGGGAGCGGTCATGGCGGTCAGTCCCTTTCACCATCGGCCACGCGAGGCGCCGGACGAGCGCGGTCGGCGCCCGCGCAGCACGTCGGGCGGAGTTGGTACGACGACGCGGGCGAGGGTCTCTCGCCCGGGCTCTCCTGCGGGGTGGACCCACGGTAGGGGGATTGCCAGGAAAGTGGCTCGTCCCACTGGGTGAGACGGCTCACATTTCTCGGACGATGGGCGCGTTTCGCTTGACGGTTGCAAGAGCCGTCTGGTTCTTGCCGTGGCACCGCTCCTTCTTGCGGTGCAGACGGGCCCCAGGAGCGGATCTTCCGGTCCTGGCGCGACGAACGACGTAGCTCGCCCTCGCCATCCGTCCTCGTCCGCACGTCGCGTTCGGTGGCCGTCGCCCAACCGATGGCAGAGCCCGACCGCCGCGCGAGGGTGATCGCAGTGCAGGCACGCGCGGCGTCCGCCGGGCGCCTGTGAGCGCGGCCTTCGTCGCGCGTCCTGAGGAGGACTGATGAGCGTCACCACCGCCAACGGCGTTCGGGCAGCTCGGGTGTGGACCGGCCCTGAACTGCGCGTGACCCTGCTGCGCACCCTGCACCTGCTCGCCGACCTCGTGCTGGGGCCGGTCGTCTTCTCTCTGGCCGTCACAGCGGTCGCTGCCTCGGCCGGGCTCGCGGTGACCGTCGTAGGGACGCCGCTGCTGGTCCTCACCCTGCTCGCGGCTCGCGGCCTTGCCTCCCTGGAGCGCAAGCGCCTCGGTGTCCTGCTCGCCGCGACGCCGCGTCCGGCTGCGGCCACGCCCGTCGGCTTCTGGCGCAAGCTCGCCGACGCCGAGGCGTGGCGGGCGGTGCTGTACCTGGTGCTGCTGCTGCCCGTCGGCACTGTGACCGGGACCTTGGCGCTCACGGTGTGGTCCCTGGCGCTCGGCGGCGTCGGCTATCCGCTCTACGCACCCTTCCTCGGCGATGCCGCGGTGCATGTCGGCTCGTGGACGCTCTCGGGGGTCCCGGCCGCGCTTCTCGCCGTGGCCGTCGGTGTCGCCGCCGCCCTCGTCGCTCCCACGGTGCTGCGCTGGCTGGCGGCGCTCGACCTCGCTCTGGCTCGCGCCTGTCGCCTCGTCCGCTGACCGGTGACTTCGCGCCAATCCGCTCGGCCCTGCCGCGACGCTGCGGCAGACTCGCGCCCGTGGAGCACACGGACGCGCCCGACGCCGACGTCATCCGGGTCTTTCTCTGCGACGACCACACTGTGGTGCGGCGGGGGCTGTCGGCCTACCTGGCGACCGAGCCTGGCATGACGGTCGTGGGTGAGGCGGCCGACGGACAGGCTGCGCTGGACGAGATCGCGGTCCTGGCCAACGGCGGGGCAACTCCCGACGTCGTTCTCATGGACCTGCAGATGCCGCGCCTGGACGGCGTCGCCGCGACCGCCGAGATCAAGCGGCGGTGGCCGGCGGTGGAGGTGGTGGCGGTGACGTCCTTTGTCGAGGAGGCCACCGTGCGTTCGGCGCTCGAGGCGGGCGCGACCGGATACCTGCTCAAGGACGCGGAGGCCGACGAGGTAGCCGCCGCCGTCCGCGCCGCGGCCGCCGGGGAGATGCACCTCGACCCGGCCGCCGCCAAAGCGCTCACTGCTGCCCTGCGGGCCCCGCGTTCCGCTGTCGACGCCCTCACGCCCCGCGAGCGCGAGGTCCTCGTCCTCGTCGCGCAGGGGAGCTCCAACCGCCAGATCGGGCGGCACCTCGGCGTCACCGAACGCACCGCCCGCACCCACGTGAGCAACATCCTGACCAAGCTCGGCCTCGCCAGCCGGACGCAGGCCGCGCTCTGGGCGGTGCGCGAGGGTCTGGTGCCCGCGTGACCGACGGCGCGGCCCCCACTCGCGCCTCCGGCGCGGCCCCCACTCGCGCCTCCGGCGCGGCGGCCCTCGCCCGCCTCCGCAGCACCTCCATGCCCCTCCAGCAGGTCAGCCAGCAGATGCGGGCGAGCGACCTGCCGCTCGAGGCCCAGCTGCTCGAGGTGTTCTTCGACCAGGTCCCGATGGGGATCGCGGTCTTCGGGACGGACATGCGGCTGCAGCGGTGCAACAAGACGTGGACGGGCTTCTACGAGCACTACTTCGGGGCCGGGCCGGAGTACACGGCTCCCGGCAAGCACATCTTCGAGCTCATCCCCGGCAACGAGGGATCGGTGCAGCCGTTGTTCGACCAGGCGCTGGCCGGCCTCGTCGTGCGACAGGCGGCTCACCACATCGGGATCCCCGGGCTCGACACCTACTGGGACGTCACCTTCGCGCCACTGTTCGCGGGGGGCGAGGTCGTCGCCGTCGTCGACATCGTCACCGATGCCACCGACCGGGTGCTCGCGCTCGAACGGCTCGAGGCCCGCATCTCCGCCTTCACCGACATCGCGGCGGCCATGACCGTCGACCAGCCGCTGCGCGACATCCTCGACCGCCTCGCCGCCGTCGTGTCGTCGGCGACGGACGCGCTCGCCTGCTCAGTCGTGGTCTTCGACGACCCGGAGCAGGGGGTGGTGCGGCTGTTCGCCTCCCACGGGCTGGGCGAGGGCTACGGCGAGGCGATGCGCCAGGCGTGGGAGCGGGGCGTGGTGTCGCCCGTGCGGCAGGCGACCTACGAGCAGCAGGTCTCCGTCGTCCGCGGCTTCCGCACCTCTGGGCTGGCGAATCCGGGCTATGCCCCGTTGCACCCCTACTGGGTGAACGCTGGCTGGGAGGACATCGTCGTCTTCCCGCTCGACACCAAACAGCGCAACGTCGGCACGCTGAACATCTACCTGCCGGCGGGGACCGAGCTGCCCGAGGACGACATCGACTTCCTCGACGCGGCCTCGGACCTGGCCGCGGTCATCGTCGAAAACGCCCGCCTGCTCCGCGAGGCCGAGACCCATGCCGGGCTCGTCGAGCGCCAGCGGTTGGCGAGGGACCTGCACGACTCGGTGTCGCAGGCGCTGTTCTCGATGACGCTGCATGCCCGGGCCGCCGAGCGTCACTTACAGGCCGTGGGCCTGACGGACAGCGCGGTCGCGGGCGAAGTGGCGACGCTGCGCGATCTGACGGCGGGAGCGCTGGCCGAGATGCGCGCACTGATCTTCGAGTTGCGAGCCGGCGCCCTGACCGAGGAGGGACTCGTGGCGGCCGTGCGCAAGCAGGCCGCGGCGATGACCGCCCGCACCGGTGTGCCCGTCGAGGTCACCGCCATGGCTGAGCGCCTCCCGCTCGCACCGGAGATCGAGGAGCATCTCTACCGGCTCATCCTCGAAGCCCTCAACAACGCCCTCAAGCACGCCGCCGCCTCCCGCGTGACGGTCGACCTCGCTGTCACCGACGCCCCGAATGTGTTGCGCGCGAGGGTCGTCGACGACGGCCGCGGCTTCGACCCCTCCGCACCCCGGCCCGGCCACCTCGGGCTGCACACAATGCGGGAGCGAGCGGCGGCGGTAGGCGGCCAGCTCGACGTCGCCTCCCAGCCGGGCCGGGGCACGGTCGTCACGCTCACCGTCCCGATGCTGCCTCTGGGCGAGGCGGCAGCCGAAAGTGCCTCCGGCGGTATCGCTGGGTAGGGGAAACGGCATGACGTCGACCGCGCCTCGCTCGGACCAGGAGGCGGGGACCGACGGCAGGGGCAGTCACGCGTCGCGGCTCAGGCCCGCCGCGCACGCGGCGCCTCTGGCCCACGACACCGGCGACCACCCCCGTCCGGTGCCATGGCGCAGGCGCATCACCGACGTCCTGGTGGCCACCGACCCCGGCCTGCAGCGGCTCCGCACCGCGGCCACCGGTCTGGCGAGCCTCGTGTCCGCGCTCGTGCTCGTGGTGCTGCTGCTCGTCGTCTGGCCGCCCGCAGCCTCCGCCGGACCGCGCGCTGGTTTCGGCGTCGCCCTCGGTGTCGTCGTGGCCATGGTCGCCGGGATGGCTGTGCAGGACCCGGACCCCCGCGCGCGTGCGGTCACGGTGCTGCTCCTGGTGCCGCCGGCGGCCGTCACCGCCGTGCTGGCCGCCCTGCTGCAGCCGCACCGGGTCCTGGCCGACGCTGCCCTGGTGGCGGTCGCCGTCGCGGCGGTGTACCTGCGGCTCCTCGGCCCGCGCGGGCTGGCGATGGGGATGGTCGCCTTCATCGCCTACTTCATGACGCTGTTCCTGCGTCTGCCACTCGCGGCCCTGCCCCGCGCGCTGGTCGCCCTCGTGCTCGGTGCCGTCGCGAGCGCCGTGGTCGGCTACCTGCTGCGCCCCCGTCGTCCCGCGCGCGACGTGCGCCGGATGCTCTCGTCACTCGCCCTCCGCCATAGCGGCGTGCTCGCGGCGCTTGCGCGCACCGTCGAGGACCCGAACGACGCCCGCTCCCGGCAGCAGGTCCGTGACCGCCTCGGCCGGGCGGGAGAGGCGGCGTTCGTCGTCGAGCAGCAGCTGGCCAACCGCGAGCCGGCTCCGCCGTTGTTCGCTGACATCGACGACGAAGCACTTGCCGCCACGGTCTTCGATGCTCAGCTCGCGCTCGAGGAGCTTGTCCGCGTGGCCAGCAGCGGGCGCACGCTGCCCACGGGAGAGGCGGCCACCCCGGTCCCGAACGACGCAGCGCGGGCGCGCGTGTCTGCGTCCCTGCGGGACCTGCGGCTGGCGTTGCGGACGCCCACCGTTGCTGTGCTGCGACACCTTGTCCGGCACGCAGCTGCCGGGCAGACCGCTGCGGCCGCGGGCGATCACGCCCACGACCCTGCCGAGCAGCTGCTCGACCGACGGCTGCAAGCGTTGGCGGAGACATGGCAGCACCTGGTCGACGCCACCCGTCATCCCGCTGACGCGCGCGCAGAGGCGGACGGCGAGACGCCGGACAGCGACGTTCGGGCCGGCTCTGCCGACAGCGACGTTCGGGCCGGCTCCGCCGACAGCGACGCCGAGAAGCCGGGCACCACCGAGGGCCCGAGACCGGTGGTGGGCATGTCCCGCACCGCCTTGCAGGTCGCCCTCGCCACTGCCCTGTCCGTGGCGGCCGGGCTCGTGGTGTCGCAGACGAGATGGTTCTGGGCGGCGATCACAGCCTTCGTCGTGTTCATCGGGGCGGAGACGCGCGGCGAGATCCTCAGCAAGGGGTGGCAGCGCATCCTCGGCACGCTGACCGGTGTGGTCGCCGGCGTCGTGGTCGCCGAGCTCGTCGGTCGCGACGCACCGGTGGCGATCGCCCTCGTGCTGCTGTGCCTCTTCCTGACCATCTACGTCATCCGGGTCTCGCAGGCCTGGGGCATCTTCTTCATCACCACGATGCTGGCCCTGCTCTACGACCTGCTTGGCCAGTTCAGCGTCGGCCTGCTGGTCGTGCGGCTGGAGGAGACCGCGATCGGCGCGGTGATCGGCGTGGCGGTGAGCTTCCTGGTCCTTCCACGCAGCACTCGGGAGGCGCTGCGGGAGGCCATCGCCACCTACCTCGAGCGGCTCGACACTCTGCTCGACGAGGTCGGGCACGAGGTCGTCGACGGCGGCACGGACTTCGACCAGACGCGTGCTCTGGACGTGCGGGAGAGCTTCGACGCCCTCAAGCTCAAGGCGAAGCCCCTGACCCAGGGCCCGTCGGGGTTGGACAACCGTGCGGCCCACCGCCGGCTGCTGCAGGCCATGGGGGCGATCGAGGAGCACGCTCGCGTGCTCGCGCGACTTGCCAGCTCGGCAGCAGGCCTGGCAGCCGAGCCGGCCCTCGCCGCAAGCCTCGGCCGCGCGGTGCATGCGGTACGCGCGGAAGTCTCGACGGTGGCCGAGGTCGTCCGGGTCGACGGCGTGGCCGCCGGCGTGCGGGCCGCGACGGAGTCGGCGGGCGAGCGGGACCCGGGTCTGGCGCTGTCGCAGTTCGAGTCCGACGTGCTGGACTGCCATCCCGAGCAGCGGCGGCGGCGCCTGCTCGCGCTGCACCAGCACCTTGCCGCGATCGACCAGGGGCTGCGGTCCCTGCAGCCACGGGGGAAGGAGCCCGCGACGTGACAGGCGCCCGCGACTTTCCAGAGGCCCGTGACTATCCAGAGGCCCGCGACTACCCAGCGGTCCGCCTGCTGCTCGTGGGGCTGATGGGCTCGGGAAAGACCACGGTGGGGGAGGCCCTGTCGACCCGGCTGGGCTGGCCCCTCGTCGACAACGACCCGGAGATCGCCCGGCTCGCCGGCCAGAGCACGCTCGCACTCTCGCATGCGGGCGACGACACCCTCCACCAGTGGGAGTCGACGTACGCCTACTGGCTGCTGGACAAGCAGCCGCCGTTCATCGCTGGACTGCCCGGTAGCTGCGGCGACCGGCCCGACGAGCTCGCGGATGTGCGAAAGCGCAGCCTGCTGGTCTACCTCCGCTGCTCCGTCGACGTGCTCGTCGCGCGAGTCCAGGCCGACGCGCCGCGGCCCTGGCTGGAGGACGTCGACATCCACGCCTTCGTCCAGGAGACGAGCGACCGCCGCGACCCCGTCTTCCGCGAGCACGCCACAGTCGTCGTCGATGCTGAGGCGCCCCTGCCCTCCGTGGTCGAGCAGGTCCTCGCCGTCGTCGCCGCCTGCGGCTGACTGGCTCGCCTCGACCCCACACGCCACGCACGACGAACGACGTAGCCGGGGTGGCAGCCTGACGTAGCCGCAAGGTCGCGCCCGGCTCGCGCTGTCGGGCCGATGTCGGCACCCGCCTGTGCCACGACTCTCGAGATGTCGGTCCCCCACCCATCTCGAAAGGCGCACGACGATGTCGACGGCCCAATGGTTCCTCAACTGCACGCTGCTTGGCTGGGTCCTGCTGCGCAACCTCGGCAGCAAGCCGCTCACCCGCGGGCTCCTGCTTGTCCCGATCGCGGTCTGCGTCGTGGCCGCCGCCGTCTTCCTGCGCGATCTGCCCACTGCCGGCCACGACCTCACGCTCGAGCTGGTGGGACTCACGATCGGCCTGCTCCTCGGCGGCGTCGCGACGCTGCTCACCCGGATCGACCAGACGGGCCGTGGCCTCGTCGTTCAGGCAGGTGCCGGCTTCGCCCTGCTGTGGGTCGTGGTCATCGGCGGGCGCATCGCCTTCGCCGAGTGGGCCAACGGGGTCGGCGCCTCGAGCATCGGCCGGTTCTCGATGCAGCACGCCATCACCGGTGCGGACGCGTGGACAGCGGCGTTCGTGCTGATGGCTCTGGCGATGGTGGTGGGGCGTGTCGTGACGACCGCCGCCCGCGCCGCCCTCCGGCGGCGGCAGCTGCCGCTGGTCGCGGTGCCGGCGTGACCGCGCGACGTCACCGCGTCCTGCTCGTCGACGACGACCCGCGCGTGATGACGGCGCTGACCGACCTGCTCACCGCCGGGGGCTACGACGTCGTGACAGCGGACGCTCCTCAGCCGGCTCCCGACGTCGCTGTGGTGGACGTACACCTGCCGGAGCGCTCGGTCGGAGTCGACTCCATCTCTGCTCTGACGGCCCGTGGATGTCCCGTCATCGCCCTCAGCATCAACTCATCCGGCAGGGCCGCTGCGCTCGAGGCGGGAGCGGTGGCCTACGTCGAGAAGGACAGCGACCCGGGGCAGCTGCTGTCCGCTCTCGCGCTCTCCCTCCGCGTCTCGCCCTCCTCCCGCCACCCCCAGTCCGCACCGTCCAGGAGCCTGACATGACCCTCGTCCCCGAGCTCGCCGCACACCCCGCGCTCGGCTCCACTTCGACGACCGCACCCGACACTCGGGTGGCATCCCGCCGTTCCGGTTACCGTCGCTGCGACACGAAGGCGAGCGGTTCCGCGAACAGGAGCGGCGGCCAACGCCGTTCGTCAGGGGCTGCCGTCGCCGTCCTCGCCGTCGGGATGACGGTCGGGCCCTGGTCGGTCTGGTTCAGCGCGATAGCGCAGGACCGAGGGCTGCTCACCTGGAGACTGCCGCAGGGCCTGGCGATCTGGAGCATCGTCCCGGGCCTGCTGACCGCCCTGCTGGTGGTGGGTGGTCGCCTCGCGGTGGCCGACGTCGCTCGGAGGCTGCTGCGGTGGCGCGTGCGACCGGCCGTCGCGGCAGCGGCGCTGCTCCTGCCTCCGGCGGTTGCGGCGGCCACGCTGGGTGTCGCTGATCTTGTCGGCGTCCCGGTGAAGCTTGGGGCCTCTCTCAGCGGGCCGGCCGCGCTCGTCTACTTCGGCTACGGCATCGGACTCTGGCTGCTCACGGAGGAAGCGGGCTGGCGGGGCGCCATCCTGCCGCGACTCCAACAGCGCCTGTCGCCGCTCGCGGCCAGCCTCGTCCTCGGTGTCATCTGGGCTGGCTGGCACGTGCCGTTGCTGCTCACACCCGGGGAGCGCGACAGCGGCCTGCCACTGCTCCCCTTCGCTGTGCTCGTCGTCGCGGCGAGTGTGCTCATCACGGCTCTCGTCAACGCCGCCGGCGGCAGCGTGCTGGTGGCCGCGGTCTTCCACTCGTCCTTCGACGCGGTCTTTGCCTGGGCCGGGGTGGTGGGTGGCGACCACCGCCTGATCGACCTCGCCGCCCTTGTCATGTCCATCACTGCCGTGCTCATCGCGCCGCGGCTGCTCACTCGCCAGGAGATCTGACGTGCTCGCTGAATCGACGTTGCCCGATCCGACAGACGTCCCAGGCGCGGGACCGACCTCGCGGCATCCCCGCCGCTGGTGGGTGCTCGCCGTCCTGTCGGTCTCATTGTTCGTCGCCACCCTGGACAACACGATCCTCAACGTCGCCATCCCGAGCCTGGTGCATGACCTCCGGCTCACGGCGGGGCAGACCCAGTGGGTTGTCGACGCCTATAGCCTCGTGTTTGCCGGGCTGCTTCTCACTGCTGGGGGACTGTCCGACAAGTTCGGCCGCAAGAAGGGGCTCCTGCTCGGACTCGCTGTCTTCGGGCTCGGATCGGCTGCTGCCGCCCTCTCTGGCTCGGCCGCACAGCTCGTACTCACGCGCGGGCTGATGGGAGTGGGCGGCGCGTTCCTGATGCCAGGGACGCTCAGCATCCTCGTGCAGGTCTTCGACGCCGACGAGCGCGGAGGAGCCATCGGCATCTGGGGCGGCGTCAGCGCGTTGGGCGTCGCCGCCGGCCCCGTCGTCGGGGGAGCGCTCGTGACGCACTTCTGGTGGGGATCGGTGTTTCTCGTCAACGTGCCCGTGATCGCCATCGCGATCGTCGCTGCCGCCGTGCTCGTGCCGGAGTCGCGTAACCCCGTCGCCGCGCGTCCCGATGTTCCGGGCGCCCTGCTCGTCACCGTTGGCATGGTCTCACTGGTCTGGGCGATCATCGGTGCACCGGAGCACGGCTGGGCCACGCCGCGGACCGTCGCTGCGGCGGTGATTGGCGTCCTCGCACTGGCCGGATTCGTCGTCCGGCAGCGCACCACGACGCAGCCGCTGCTGGACCTCGGGCTGCTCGGCAACCGGCGGTTCGCGGGGGCCAGCGCCACGGGACTGCTGCTGATGTTCGCGCTGGCCGGCACGACGTTCCTTCTCACGCAGTACCTGCAGCTGGTCCTGGGCTACACGCCGATCGGCGCAGGGCTGCGCACCGTCCCCGTAGCGCTCGCGGTAGGGATGACAGCGCCCGTCTCTGATCGGCTCGCGCGCCGTCTCGGCAATGGGGAGACGGTTGCCCTCGGCCTGTCGACGCTCGCGGTCGGCATGGTCACGATCGCGCTGGCTGCGACCGTCGAGTCGTACTGGCCGGTGCTGCTCGGCGGGGCGATGCTGGGGGCGGGGATGGGCTGCGCGATCGCGCCCGCGAGCGCGGCGCTCATGTCGTCGCTCCCGACCCAGCAGGCCGGCGTGGGCTCGGCCCTCAATGACACCCTGCAGGAGCTCGGGGCCGCCTTCGGTGTCGCCGTCCTCGGCACGGTCGCGGCGGCCGCCTACGGCAGCGAGCTGCGGGGCGCGTCCGCCGCCGCTCGTCGTTCGCTGGCCGACGCGCTCGCCGAGTCGGGGCAGCGCGGCGACCTCGCCCTGGCCGACCACGCCCGTCAGGCGTTCGACGTCGCCATGCGTCAGGGGCTGCTAGCCCCGGTCTTTCATGACGACAGCCGCGGTCGCGTCGGGGGCGTCTGATCGGGTGGGGCGGTGTTCGGAGTGATCGCGGGTACGACGAGGGGCCGGCTGGCGCTGCCGGGCTGCGGTTCTCCGG
>JBQCDV010000004.1:0-7611 GCA_051960855.1 Actinomycetales bacterium | reverse complement strand
CGGCCTCGGTCTTCCGGCCCCGGATGAGCGCGTGCGCCGGCACGGTGTAGTCGTTGGTGGGGTTGCGGCGCACGAACTCCTCGTAGATCGCCGCATCCGCCGCCTGCGCCGACCGCCCCTCCGCCAGCAGGCTCGCAACCACCGCGCCCATGCTCACACCGGAGAACCGGTCCACGACGACGCCGGCGGCCTCGAGCTCCTCCATCACGCCGAGGGCGGCAAAGGACCGGGCACCCCCGCCTGCGACGGCCAGCCCGATGGAGCGGCCAGCGAGGCGCGCGGCGAGGGCACGGACGGCGTCGTTCGGGGATGGTGTCGCGGTGACGAAGACGTGCCGCGGCTCGACGCTGTCGTGCCAGGCGATCAGCGTCTCGCGGCTCACGGGTCCGCCCACGAGCAGCACGAACGTCGCTGTCGTCGCCCCCGCGGGAGGGGGAGGGGTCGCGGCATCGGCGACGAGGACGATCCAGTCCGCCTGCCGGCGGCAGTAGTCGTGCCAGGCAGTTTCGTCGTCGGGGCCGGCGACGAGCAGGACGCGGTCGCCGTCGGCTTCTGCCCGTTCGAGCCCCGAGGGGTCGACGCGACCGGGCATGACGATCCGGAGGTGGGATTGCAGGGCTTCGCCGAGCTGCCCAACGAGGGTCGGGAACTCCCGGCTGAGGCCCAGTGACAGGACGCTGACGACGGTGGGACTCGGAGCGGCGGCGGCAGTGCCGGCGCCTCTGCTGCGTTGGACTTGCTCGGCTAGGCCGACGGCGAGAGCGCGCAGGGCGTGGGTGTCGGATTCGACGTGACGCTCCCACAGCGCGGGGGAGATGCGCAGCAGGAGGGTGTCGCGCTTGGCTCGGATGCCGGCGGAGCGCGGCGCGGCGGTGAGGACACCGAGCTCGCCGAGGACGGCGTCCTGGCCCAGCTCGTTGACGACCTCGCCGCCCATCAGGACCTCGACCCGTCCGGAACGCACGACATAGATGGCGTCGGTTGGATCTCCTTCCGAGAAGAGCAGGTGGCCGCCGGGCAGATGCACGAGCTCCGCGTCGGCGAGCAGGGCGTCCCGCACACCGCCTGGAAGCCGGGCGAGCATGCTGTTGGCGGGGAGCTCCCGGTGAGGTCGGAGGAGAGCGGCGGGGTTGACTTCGAGGAGAGCTTCGCCGATGGGCTCGTCGGGGACCTCGAGGGTGGCTGCGTCGGGACGACCCACGAAGAGCGAGACCACGGCCGTGGCGACGAAGCAGCCGATCGACAGCACCCACCCGCGCTGGAAAGCGGCGACCGCCGAGGCACCCGAGGGCGTCCCGACGATGACGACGAGCAGGGAGATGCCGATGACGGCGCCGAGCTGGCGGGTGGCGGAGGCGATTGCGCTGGCACCGGCGTAGCGACCGCCGGGGACCGCGGACAGGGCAGCGCTCGACAGGATGGGCAGCGTCATGCCGACACCGACGCCACTGATGACTTGACCGGGTAGCCATTCGGCGAGGAAGGCCGGCTGCACTCCGGCGCGCTGGTGGTACCAGACATAGGCGAGAGCCCAGATCAGAGCGCCCGGAACGGCGATGAGACGGTGGCCGTGCCGGTCGGCGAGCTTGCCGAGGACGCCGGCGACTGCGGCTGCGACGAGGGCGCCGGGCGCCACCGCGAGGCCGGCGCGGATCATCCCGTAGCCCCAGATGTAGTGCAGCCACAGGATGTTGTTGAGCATGTAGGCGTAGAAGCCAGCGCCGGCGACGGCGACGGCTGCGTTGGCCCATGAGAAGGTCGGGATGCGCAGCAGCTTCGGATCGAGCACCGGGTAGCGGTGGGTGCGCGAACGGACGACGAAGGCTGCCACGGTCGCGGCTGTCAGGGCGAAAGACAGGACGACGCCGAGGCTGCCCCACCCCCAGTCCGGCCCTTGGACGATGCCGAGGGTCACGAGCGCCATGGCGATCGCCAGCAGCGCGGTGCCGAGTAGGTCGGGCTTAGTTCGCCTGCCGGGAGCGCGGGACTCCACGAGCTTGCGGCGCCCGGCGAGAAGGGCCAAGACGCCCAACGGCAGGTTGACGAGGAAGGCGAGGCGCCAGCTCTCGGCCTGCACGAGCAGACCGCCGAGCGGCGGACCGAGCCCTGAGGCGATCGCGGCCGTCGCGCTCCAGAGGCCGACGGCGTGGGTGCGGCGTTCGCCTGGGAAGGCCTCGACCACCAGAGCCAGGCTGGCGGGGACCAGCAGCGCGGCTCCGACCGCCTGCGCGACGCGAGCGGTGATCAGCATCGGGACCGACGGCGAGACCGCACACCAGACGGAGGCCAGAGTGAAGACGAGGATCCCGAGGTTGAAAACGCGGCGCCGGCCGAAGAGATCTGCGAAGCGGCCGGCGGGCACCAGCAGAGCGGCGAAGACGATGTTGTAGGCGTTGAGGATCCAGGACAGGGAGCCGAGGGACGACCTCGGAAACGTGCTTTGAATATCCGGAAATGCGACGTTGACGATGGTGACGTCCAGAAACGCCAGGAGTGCCCCAAAGCAGGAGATCAGGAGGGCGGAGGTGTGGTCTTCACGTCGGGTCAGGGGTGCCTCGTCTGCTGTGACCGTGCCCGCTGTCATGTCTGACCCCTCCGCTCGACGATGACGGTTGCAGGGCGGCAACCTACTCCGCGCAGTAACGTCGCGGCAGGTATCGGGCCGAAATTCTGGAATTTCCAGCGCGAACCGGGACATAAGCTTGACGACGTCGCGTTGTCGATCGTCACCGTGCGTGTGTAGCTGAGAGCTTGCTTGCGACGCCGAGTGATGCAGGAGCACCATCAGGGCGACTACGGAAGCAAGGAGAGTTGCATGCGTCGACTGATCTCGCGCCCCTTGGCGCTGCTGGGCTCGGCGTTGATGATCGTCGGGGTTGCCAGCGTCGCTGCACCGGCAGGTGCGGATGCCGGTAAGTATTACACCGCGACCGTTGGTCCCAGCGCCATCGCCGTTGGGTACCCCGACCCTGTGAACATCACGCTCACCAACGTTGATCCGGGGCACACTCTGGGCGCGGTGCGGGCGACCTTCCCGACGGACGGAACGGGAGTCATCGAAGGTTGGAATTCCCCCGGGTGCACCATCGTCCGTAGCGCCAACAGCTCACTCCCTTCGGGCGACTGCGCATCGTTGTGGACCCTTACTTCTAGTCGAGGTTCTGGTGCTCTAACGGTGACGGCGGAGACGGCTAGCAGTACAAACGCCGCTCTTCGGGACGGGGACGCTATCGTCCTCACGGCCACGCCGACTTATAGCTCGGATAATCTCTCGTCAAGCAGCAGAGTCGACCTTGCTGTGATCACAGTCGCGAAGCAGTCGAACACCTTCAACGACGCCAGAAGCGGTAACGAGTTTGCTTTGTATGGGCCGTCGCCCGTGTTCTCGATTCTTCCCTCCGCTCAGTGCAAGGGCGAAGATCCCTGCACTCTCAAGATCGATGACGACAAGGCTCTGAGCCGTCTCGTGGTCACGAATGATGCCACGAATGATTCCTCGACCCAGACAAACATCGTCCTGGACGGCGCCGTGCTTCAGTGCGCGGGGGCGAGTGGTCGAACCGTCGCCACTGTCGATGATATAGCCGACGGCAAGTCCGTCGAGCTTTCGTGGACCTCCGACTACACGGCGGCGTCTGGCATCAGCAGCAAGAAATGGCCCGTGTGCATGCAGGCGCCTTATGACCTGTACGACCAGGCGAGCCGGGGTATCGTGCGCCCCGCTGACGGGGCGCTGGCCCAAGCGCAACTTCCCGACTGTGGTTCGAAGGCCGTTCGAAATTACCCGTGCGTCAGTGACCGAAGCCGAGTCGCGGGGGAGCAGCGCATCGTCGTCTCGGTTCCCAGCAGTCTCGACCCCAAGTTCTGCTGATTGACCTAACGATGGCGCCGCGTGCGAGGAGCTCGGAAGCGGCGCTTCCACTTGCGGCTCCGGGACCGACGACAGCACCGGCGGCATCGGCGCCTCCAGCAGGTCGAGGATCCCGAGCCGCTGCTTGAGAGCAGAAAGACGCGCTACATCAGCGGGGTCGACGTCGAGTCCAGCGGTTTGCTGCACGTGCAGGCGGGCCGAGAGCGACCACGCTGCTTCGTGCTCGGCGCCACGCGCGTCGGCCAACTCGAGGCTGGTTCTGATGGCTGCGAGACCGGCAGTGATGTCACCGAGTTGCGCGAGGGCGACGCCGCGGACGCGTTCGAGTAGCGGCAGGAGGCCGGAGCCCCCGGGGACGTCGGCGACGCGTCCCAGCAGTTGGGCCGCGCGGTCGAGGGCCACTGTGGGGCGCCCGCGCCAGGCGTCGAGCTCGGCGATGCGGGCGTCGTTCTCCAATACCTCGACAGGCTCGCCGTGCTCGGCGAGCACCAGGGCGGCCGTGTTGTACAAGCTCTCGGCCTCATCGAACAGCCCGCTGCGCGCGCAGGCGCGGGCGAGCAGCGACGTCCCGAAGCCGACCATCGTCGGGGCCCCAGACGCGCGCCACAGGTCGAGCAGGTCACGGAAGATGCCGGCCGCTTCGTCGCTGGCGCCCTGGTCGGAGCGCGTCTCGGCGACATTTCCGCGCGTCACGGACGCCATCCACAGGTCACCGGAGCGGTCGAAGGCCTCGGCGGCAGCGCGATAGTGGCGGAGAGCGTCGTCCCATCGGCCGGAGAAGTAGGCCCGGATGCCGAGCTGGTTGAGGGTCCGGGCCTCCTGCCACGCATTGCCGAGCTTGCGCCAGAGGTCGAGCGCACGCTGGGCGTGCACACCGTGGTCGCTCGGGTCGTCAAAGGTCAGGCAGACGTCCAGATGCAGCAGAGCTTCGGCCAGCGCCGCCGGCGACCCGGCAGCCTCCGCCTCGGCGACCGCCTCCCGGCACCAGCGCGCGCCCTCGGCGGCCCGGCCCTGGTTGTGCCGGACCAGCCCGTAGTAGGACTGCAGCTGAGCGCGGGCGGCCTTCGCTTCCGGCGACCCGTCACCCTCGAGCGCGGTGAGTCCGCGTCGCAGCCACCGCAGCGCCTCGACGTGGCGACCCTCCCGGATGCGCAGGTCGGCCTGCTTGCGCAGCACCCGGGCGACCGCGACGGACCCACCTGCAGCGCGGCGCGCCTCGGCGTACGTCGCGTCAGCCCGCCGCATCTCGCCCAGCCGGGTCCGCACGTCTCCGAGGGATTCGAGAACGTCGCCCAGCTCTCCCGGCGGTAGCGTCGAGAGCCCGCGCGCGGCGCGGAGAGCCCGCACGAGGAAGATCTCTGCTTGCGCGGAGGCCGCAGCTCGTTGGGCGCCGGTGGCGGCCAGCCGGGCATAGGTCCACGCCTTGTCACTAGCGCCCGCTTCGAGGAAGTGCAGCGAGAGCAGGTCGGCGACGGTGTCGAGGCGCCCACTGCTGAAGCGCTCGATGACGTCGCCTGCGACGGCGTGCAGCTCCCGGCGCCGCCGATACGGGAGACCCTCGTAGGCGGTCTCACGCACGAGTGCCTGTCGGAAGCGGCCCGAACGTGCGTCGATCCGGTGCAGCAGCTCGGAAAGCGGACCACGGTCCCAGTCGACTGCCGACCAGCTGTCGTCCGCTTCTCCGGCGGTGGATCGTACCAGCTCTCTCAGCGTCTCCAGGGAGAAGACGACTCCGAGGACCGATGCCGCCCGCAGCAGGCGTCGCTCGCTGGGAGCCAGCCGGTCGATGCGCGCGCTGATCAAGCCTTCGATCGACGACGGTAGGTCGGCGACACCCCCGGACTCGGCCACGGCCGATGCCAGCTGCAGCAGAAACAGCGGATTGCCACCGGCCCGGGCGATGAGTGCCGCGACGTGGTGCGGGTGTAAGGGGGCCTCGGCCGTTGCCGCCCGCAGGAGCGCTGTCGCGTCCGCCGGGGAGAGCGGGCCCAGCGGCAGCGTCTCAACAGAGCCGGCGGCCGCTCCGAGGCCCCCGCCCAGCGGGGCCGGCGCACGCGACGTGACGCACAACAGCCACGGATGACTGCCGACCTCGTCGCGCAGTCGCGTCAGGAGATCGAGCGTGGCGGCATCAGCGTGCTGCAGGTCCTCGACGACGAGGATGGCGGGGTCGGGCAGGAGTGCGCCGAACGCTTCGAGTAGTACCTGCTCGGTGCGCGTCTTGCGGAAGCGCTCGTCGAGGGCCTCGACGGCAGGGGTCATCGGGACGTGGGTGCCGAGAACCGCGGCCAGCAAAGGCATCCATGGCACGAGCTGCGGAGCAGCGTCGACCAGGCGCTGGCTTAATGTCGTCATGACAGCGAGGGGGTCCTCGTCTTCGGCCACGTTCGCGGCCTGGCGGAGCAGCGATCGCACCGGCGCGTAGGGAGTCGAGGACTGGTAGGAGTCGCAGACGACGGCGAGCAACGCTCGCTCCGGCGTTCGGGAGGTGAGCTCGAGGACCAGACGCGACTTGCCGGATCCCGCCTCGCCGACCAGCTCGACGACATGGCCGCGGCCGGCGAGAGATGCGGAGGCGAGGGCGACCAGGCGGTCCAGCTCGTGGCGGCGCCCCACGAGGGCAAGGTCGGTGGAACGGTCTGCCGTGGTGGCCGCGCGCGCCATACCGAGCCGGAAGGCCTGCACGGGCGCCGTCTTGCCCTTGACGGTAAAGGGCGCAAGCCGGTCGGTGGCAAAGCCGAGGCGCGCAGCGCGCAGTGCCGTCTCCGTTACCCAGGCCTCACCGATCGCGGCCTTTCCCATGACGCGGGCCGCCAGGTTGACCGCGTCGCCCTTGATCGAGGCGGTGCGTCGGTAGGGAGGTCCAAAGTCCCCGCCGAAGACGCGCCCGTAGTTGATACCGAGCCGCACCGGCAGCGCTGGACGGGCGTCGAGGACGTCGCGTGCAACCGCGAGCATCGCGCCGGCGTCATCACCGGTCGACCGGTGCGCCCCTGCCGTCAGCATGATCTTGCCGCCGTCGGCGTTGATGTCGGTCTCCCAGAAGCTCACGCCGTGGCGTTCGCAGCTCTGCTGGGTCAGCGACACGACTTCGTGCAGCGCGGTAGCGGCGGCCGTCGGGCCGCCCCTAGCCAAGAGCGCGTCCACACCGGAGAACTCGAGAAAGCCGACTGCCACCTGCCGGTGCTCCCCATCGGTCCCACCGGCGAGCAGGTGGTCGCGCGTCGAGGCCGGCAGGAGCAGGCCGGGGTCAAGGTCCCCCAGCTCGAACGACGAACGCCGTGGCCGCTCGTGTGCCTTCGGTGCGGCCGCGAGCAGGTGCATGCCCGGCTGCAGCTCGGGCCCGACGGCATGGCGCTCGACGGCGGCGGCCGTCGCCGGAGAGATCAGGATCTGGCCGGCGACCGCTACGCCTTCCAGCCGGGCGGCGTCGCTGGCGCGCGGCCCCGCGATGAGCAGCTCGCGATGCCGCGCTCCGACGAGGAAGAAGTCGAACTGTCCGCTGGCTATGCCGACGCTCATCCGGAGGGTCGCGCGCCCGACGGACGTCGAAAGTCGGCCGAGCCTGCGGAGCAGGGCGCGCATCTCGGCAGCGGCTCGGCAGGCGCGCCCCTCATGGCCGTCTTCCGTGTAGAGCAGCAGCACCGCGTCGCCGCCCCACTTGATCAGCTGCGCACCGTAGGTGTACGCGACGTCGAGCAACTGGGCGAAGGTGGCGTCGAGGATCTCGGTCAGTTCCT
>JBQCDV010000003.1:0-8423 GCA_051960855.1 Actinomycetales bacterium | reverse complement strand
CCGCGGCGAGCGGGTCGCCATAGGAGGTCTCGCTGCCCGCCTCGCCCTGCACGAGCCGCACGGCCTGGCCGTCGGCGACGTCCACGGCGGGCAGCAGCACGAGACGTCCCGGATCGTTCACACTTGAGTCGGTCACGCGCTCATCCTTCCGCACGCGTGGCACGGCCTGTCCGGGGCACCACTTCCGCCACCCCTCTACTTGACGTCACCGTGACGACAAGGCCACCGCGACCGGCAGCACGAGCAGCCCCACCACCAGCGCGAGTCCCCGCTCCCACCACGAGTCCCGCAGCAACCACACGCCGCCCTCGACGACCACGAACGCCGCGATCGCCATCCCTGCTCGCCGTCGTCGTCGCTGCGCCAGCGGCCCGCCTGGCCGCGGACCGCCCAACCCCAAGGCTCGACCCGAACGACGCAGCGACGCAACACGCCGTCGTCGGCTCACCCGCCTGGCCTCGCGAGCCTGGGCTGCCTGCGCCGCTCGCTGCCGCTTCTCCGCGGTCGCCGCGAGCTCGGCCTCCCGCGCCGCGCGCCGCTGCGCCCGCTCTTTGCTCACTGGCCCGGGCGATGAGTGACGACGACGGTCACGACAGCGTCCCGAGCCAGTTGGCCAACAGCGTCAATCCCGCCTCGGAGGACTTCTCGGGGTGGAACTGCGTGGCCGAGAGCGGCCCGTTCTCGACGGCGGCGACGAAAGGCTCGCCGTGCTCGGCCCACGTGACCAGCGGTGGCTTGAGGCGACCGTCGGCCGGCATCTCGAAGCGGCGCACGGCGTAGGAGTGCACGAAGTAGAACAGCGCGCCCTCCAAGCCGGCGAACAGCCGCGTCCCCTCCGGCGGCTCGACCGGCGTCCACCCCATGTGCGGCACGACCGGCGCCTGGAGCCGCTCGACGACCCCGGGCCACTCCCCCAGCCCGGCCGTCCGGACGCCGTGCTCGACACCCTCCTCGAACATCACCTGCAGGCCGACGCACACCCCGAGGACGGGACGCCCCCCGGCGAGTCGACGGCCGACGACCTCGCCCGCGCGGACGGCGTTCAGGCCCTGCATGCAGGCGGCAAAGGCGCCGACCCCGGGGACGACCAGGCCGTCGGCCTCGGACGCGGCGCGACGGTCGGCGGTCAGCTCGACCTCGGCGCCGACGCGCTCGAGCGCCCTCACGGCGGAGCGCACGTTGCCGGCCCCATAGTCAAGAACGACGACGCGGGGCTTGCCGCCGGCGGTCATGCGCGGCTCCTCACCGGTAGAGCAGGAAGGCGACGAAGGACAGCACCGCGGCGACCAGCAGGATCCCGGCGGCGACACGCTTGCCCTGCCGCCAGAAGGAGATGACGCCGCCGAGCAGGAAGCCGGCCAGGATCAGCAGCAGCGAGGCCTTCGTGCTCACAGGGCTCCCTTGGTGGACGGGACGCCGGCCTCGCGGGGATCGAGTGCGACGGCCTCCCGCAGCGCTCGCGCCAGCGCCTTGAACTGGGCCTCGACCAGGTGGTGCGGGTCGCGGCCTGCCAGCACACGCACGTGCAGCGCGAGACCGGCTTGCAGCGCGAGGGCCTCGAGCACGTGGCGCGTCAGCGACCCGACGTAGCTGCCCCCGATGAGGACATACGCCTGGCCCTCTGGCTCGCCCGTGTGGACGCAGTAGGGACGCCCCGAAACGTCGACGGCGCACTGCACGAGCGCCTCGTCGAGCGGGATGAGCGACTGCCCGAAGCGTCGGATGCCGCGCTTGTCCCCCAGTGCTTCGCGCAGCGCCTGCCCCAACACGATGGCGACGTCCTCCACGGTGTGGTGAGCATCGACGTGCGTGTCGCCGTCCGCCTCCACCCGCAGGTCGAGCAGAGCGTGCCGGGCCAGCGAGCTGAGCATGTGGTCGTAGAAGGGGACCCCGGTGGAGACGTCAGCACGGCCGGTGCCGTCGAGGTCGAGCTCGACGACGACCTTCGACTCGCCGGTGCGGCGCTCGACGCGGGCGGTACGACCGGTCATCAGGTCTCCTGTCGGGGGTCGGGCTGGGACGGAATCTGGGGTGGAGCCGCGCTCACGCGCGGGCCCCGCGCGGATCGGCATCCTCGAGCGCCTCGCGGAAGGCGGCCATCTCCTCGGGGGTGCCGGCGCTCACACGCAGCCACCCGTCCGGTCCGGTCTCGCGAATCAGCACACCGCGCTCGAGCAGCCGCTGCCAGAGGGCGTGACGGTCGGCGAAGCGGCCGAACAGCACGAAGTTGGCATCGCTGTCGGCGACCTCGTGTCCCCGCTCCCGCAGCCAGACGACGAGCGCATCCCGCTCCTCGCGCAGGGCTGCGACGCCGGCGAGCAGCTCGTCGGCCGCCGCGAGGGCAGCACGCGCCACGGCCTGCGTGACAGCGGACAGGTGGTAGGGCAGCCGGACCAGCTGCACGGCATCGACGACCGCGGGGTCGGCCGCGAGGTAGCCGAGTCGGCCACCGGCCAACGCGAACGCCTTGCTCATCGTGCGCGTCACGACCAGCCGCGGGTGCCCCTCGAGCAGCTCGACGGCGCTCGGCGTCCCACCTCGCCGGAACTCCGCGTACGCCTCGTCGACGACGACGATGCCCCGCACCGCTTCCAGCACCTGCTCCACGACCTGGAGGCTCACAGCCGTCCCGGTTGGGTTGTTGGGCGAAGCCAGCAGTACGACGTCCGGGTCGTGCTCGGCGATCGCCTGCATCGCCAGCTCGCCGTCGATCGTGAAGTCCGAACGGCGCCCTGCCACGACCCATCGCGTGAAGGTGTCGCGGCAGTAGTCGGGATACATCGAGTACGTGGGGGCGAAGCCGAGCGCGGTGCGGCCCGGTCCGCCGAAGGCCTGCAGCAGCTGCAGCATCACCTCGTTGGAGCCGTTGGCCGCCCACACCTGGTCAGAGGTGAGCTTCACGTCCGTGTCGCGGCTCAGGTAGGCCGCGAGGTCGGCACGCAGGGCAGTGGCGTCGCGGTCGGGGTAGCGGTTGAGGTCGGCGGCGACCCCGGCAACCGCCTCCGCTATTGCCGCGACGAGCTCAGGGGAGGGCGGGTAGGGGTTCTCGTTGACGTTGAGCCGCACCGGCACGTCCAGCTGCGGGGCACCGTAGGGCTGCTGCCCCCGCAGGTCCTCGCGCAGGGGCAGCTCGTCGAGGGAGACCACTCAGCCCCCCGAGGGGGCGTCGAAGCGGATGCTGACCGCCTGGCCGTGCGCCGGTAGGTCCTCGGCGCCCGACAGGGCCACGACGTGGTGGGCGACGTCGCGCAGCGCCGGCTCGTCGTACTCGACGAGGTGGATGCCGCGCAGGAACGTCTGGACCGACAGTCCGCTGGAGTGGCAGGCGCAGCCGCCCGTAGGCAGCACGTGGTTGGAGCCGGCCGCGTAGTCGCCGAGGCTGACCGGGGCGAAAGGCCCGACGAAGATCGCACCGGCGTTGCGCACCCGCTCGGCGACAGACCGGGCGTCACGGGTGTGGATCTCGAGGTGCTCGGCGGCGTAGGCGTCGACGACCTGTAGGCCCTGCTCAAGGTCCTCCACGAGCACGATGCCGGACTGCCGACCGGACAGCGCCTCGCGGATGCGCTCGCTGTGCTTGGTCGCCGGCACCTGCCGCTCCAACTCGGCGACGACCTGCTTCGCCAGCTTCTCGCTCGGCGTCACGAGGACCGAGGCGGCGATGACGTCGTGCTCCGCCTGGCTGATGAGGTCGCTCGCCACCCAGGCCGGGTTGGCGGAGTCGTCGGCGAGGATGGCGATCTCGGTGGGGCCGGCCTCGGAGTCGATGCCGATGAGGCCCTTGAGCAGCCGCTTGGCCGCGGTGACCCAGATGTTGCCGGGGCCGGTGACCATGTCGACCTTGGCGCACACCACGTCGCCCTCGGCGTCCCGGACACCGTAGGCGAACATCGCCACAGCCTGAGCACCCCCGGCGGCGTAGACCTCGTCGACACCGAGCAGCTCGGCGGCCGCCAGGATCGTGGGATGCGGCAGGCCGCCGAAGTCCCGCTGCGGAGGCGAGGCGATGGCCAGCGAGGCGACGCCCGCCTCCTGGGCGGGGACGACGTTCATGACGACCGAGCTCGGGTAGACGGCGCGGCCGCCGGGGACGTAAAGCCCGACGCGTCCCACCGGCAGCCAGCGCTCGGTCACGGTGCCGCCTGGCACCACCTGCGTGGTGTGCTCGCCGCGACGCTGGTCGCGGTGCACCAGACGGGCACGACGGATGGACTCCTCGAGCGCGGCGCGGACGTCGGCGGGCAGCTCCGCGAGCGCCCGCTGCAGCGCCTCACGGGGCACCCGCAGGGCTGGCGGGCGGACGCCGTCGAGCCGCTCTCCCAGAGCCAGCACCGCGTCCACTCCCCCGTCGCGGACCTCCGCGACGATCGGGCGCACATGCTCGAGCGCGGCCTCGACGTCCAGAGCGGCGCGCGGCAGCAGGTCGCGCGGGTCGCGGTCGCGGGCGGAGCGCAGATCGAGCAGCGGGATCACGCGCTCCAGTCTAGGAGCGTCCACGAGACCGGCAGCCGCAGCCGAGGAGCCAGCAGCGCCGCCGGCAGGTCCTGCCGCCGAGGTGCGGCGCGTGCGCTGCCGGGTACGAGACGGTCATGTCAGCCCGAGACGAACATCCCCTGCCCGACCGTCCCGTCGCGCCCGCCGGCGACCTGGTCGATGCGATGGAGACCGGCAGTGACGCGGGGACGCCCGGCGAGCGGCCGACGGCTGCCGCAGGCGAGGAGCCCGACGCCCAGGAGATCGAGGTGGCCGAGGCCGCCGCCGACGACCGCCCACTCCCATCTCACGACGGTGGGCCACAGGATGACGGCATGACGCCGCAGTTCCAGGAGCCGTCAGAGCCCGAGCACTGAGGGCTCCTGGAGCCGCGGCTCACCTGCGACCCGCCGCCGGACGAGTGGGCGTGTCTCTACCCTGGCGCCGTGGCGAAGAAGGACGCGAAGACCGGCAGCACGGGCACCCCCGCAACCGTCGCTCTGACGCGGGCAGCGATCCCGTTCCAGGTGAGGACCTACGAGCACGATCCCGCCGCAGCGTCGTTCGGGCTCGAGGCCGCCGCGGCCCTCGGTGTCGAGCCGGCACGGGTCTTCAAGACTCTCCTCGCCGACGTCGACGGCCGGCTCGTGGTGGGCATCGTCCCGGTCGACCGCTCACTCGACCTCAAGGCGCTCGCCGCCGCTGTCGGCGGCAAGCGCGCATCCATGGCCGAGCCGGCTCGCGCCGAGCGCTCGTCGGGCTACGTCGTTGGCGGCATCAGCCCCATCGGGCAGCGAACGCCGCTGCCGACGGTCCTCGACGAGAGCGCGCTCGCCTTCGACACGGTGCTGGTCTCAGGCGGTCGTCGCGGCCTCGATCTGGAGCTATCTCCGGCGGACCTGGTCGCCGTGACGTCGGCGACGACCGCGCTGATCGCCAGGAGCTGAGCCCGACCGGCATCCGGAGTGATTATTCGGGACAGTCCAGCCGCCTGCGAGGTAGTCGCCAGTGACCACGGCGGCGTACGTGCCGCTGGTCGAATCGGTGGCGACTGGACAGCGGCACTGCGCGGACGGCCAGCTCCCCCGCCTACTCCTCGTGTGGCAGCGGCGACTGACCGGGCACCGCGACGACCAAACCGGCACGTCCTGCAGCATCTGTGAGCCGACGGTCGTAGGAGACGAACGCGGTCAGCTCGCTGCTGAGCAACAGCGCCGACGCGAGGTGTAGCGCAGCGAGGGAGCGCAGCAGCGGGTCGCCGATGTCGCAGGCGACGTCCTGCACCACGCGGTCAAGGGGAACCAGATCGAGCTCGTCGACCACAGCGCGAGCCTCCGCCAAGACCAGGCTGCCGAGGCGCCTGGCCGCCCGCAGGACCTCGACCCGGCTCAGTTCGCTGGAGACCAGGGCCTCGTCGCTCTGCTCAGCCAGCCACTCGCCGAGCGTTTGGCTTTCCTGCTCCTGCCTGACCAACTTCATCAGGGCCGAGGAGTCGAGGTAGATCACAGGCGCTCTTCGCGCTCGCTGTCGAGCAGTTCCTCATTGGTCGGCTCGCCGGCGGCGACGACCACAGGGCGCGGCGACCGGAGACGTCCAGTCCGCGCGGCAGCTGGAATGAGTCGCCCGGCCGAGACCAACCTGTCGCGCGCCCGCCGAGATTTCCCCGGCGGCGACAGCAGGGCCACCAACGTGCCCCTCTCGGTCACCTCCACCGTCTCGCCGCCTTTGACCATCGCGAGGTAGCGGGAAGCGTTCTGGCGCAGTTCCTTCACCCCGATGCGCTCCATGCGCGGAAAGGTAGCACTCCAGGTGCTACCAGGCAACGGCGCGTGGCCCGGTAGACGATCGTCGATCGCTTCGTCGAGTTCCTCCGGGCTCCGCTCCCGGTCCGGCGCCGACGTCCGCTCGCCAGTGCCGACGCTGTAGACCGCCCGAACTTCTCGGGATAGCGAGCGAGGTTCGCGGTCCACCCGCGCGCATGAGGCCGAGGCGTCGGGGGACGGCCAGCGGGGCAGCGGTGGCACACGGCGGCCTGCCGCTCGAGCCGCGGCCGGCCGGCATCCCGCTCGCGTTCCAGGTCACGAGCGGGATGCCGGGTCCAGGGACGCGCCACGAGTGACGCGCTAGGACATCTAACGACAAAAAGGGCAGAACGTCACGGGTCAGATGCCGTGTCGCTCCTCACGAGTTACGCGAGCGTCCGGCGCGAGGCGGCACACAGCACGTCACCCGAGGCACGAGGGTCCGAGCAGCTCCTTGAGTTCTCCCATGAGCGCGGGCGTCGCCGACACCCGCAGCCGGTCGTCGAGTTTCATCAGCGTGGTGCGAGCGCTGCTGGCAAGTGCGAGGTGGACCTCGGTCGTCCCGGGGTGGTTGCGCAGGACCTCCTTGAGCCGCTCGACGAGCGGCGGAGTGCAGCGCGTCGTGGCCAGCCGCACGACGACCGGGCCGCGCGGGCCGGTGGTCAGATCCGGAATGGTGAGGTCCATCGCGTACAGCGTGGGGACGTCGTCGCGGCGGTTGACCCGACCCTTGACGATGACGACGGTGTCCTCGCTGAGCATCGGGCCGACGAGGGTGTAGGTCGAGGGGAAGAACAGCACCTCGATGGCGCCCTCGAGGTCCTCGACCGTCGCGATCGCCCAGTAGTCACCCTTCTTGTTGATCTTGCGCTGCACGCTGGCGATCAGGCCGCCGATGGTGACGACGGCTCCCTCGGGCCGGTCGTCGGAGCCGGTCAGCGAGGCGACGGAGCAGTCGGTGGAGCTGCTGAGGATGTGCTCGACGCCGAACAGCGGATGGTCCGACACGTAGAGCCCGAGCATCTCGCGCTCGTACGTGAGCAGCGTCGACTTGTCCCACTCGCCGATGGGGATCGCCGGTGGCGCGAACACCTCGATGCCGCCGTCCTCCTCGCCGCCGCCGAAGAGGTCGAACTGGCCGATGGCCTCGTTGCGCTTGGTCTCCATCACCGCGTCGATGGCGTCGGCGTGCACCGCCAGCAGCCCTCGACGGGTGTGCCCGAGGGAGTCGAAGGCGCCGGCCTTGATCAGCGACTCGATCGTCTTCTTGTTGCAGGCGACCGGCTCCACCTTGCGGAGGAAGTCGAAGAAGTCGCCGAAGCGGCCCTTGTCGCGGCGGGTGCGGATGACCGACTCGACGACGTTGGACCCGACGTTGCGGATGGCCGACAGGCCGAAGCGGATGTCGGTGCCGACCGGGGTGAAGTCGCCGTCGGACTCGTTGACGTCCGGCGGCAGCACCTTGATGCCCATGTGCCGGCACTCGTTGAGGTAGAGCGCCGACTTGTCCTTGTCGTCGCGCACCGAGGTGAGGACCGCGGCCATGTACTCGGCCGGGTAGTTGGCCTTGAGGTAGCCCGTCCAGTACGAGACGAGCCCGTAGGCCGCGGTGTGGGACTTGTTGAAGGCGTAGTCGGAGAACGGGACGAGGATGTCCCATAGCGCCTTGATGGCCGCGTCGGAGAAGCCGTTGGCCCGCATGCCGCCCGAGAAGCCGACGAACTCGGCGTCGAGGACCTCGCGCTTCTTCTTGCCCATGGCGCGGCGCAGCAGGTCGGCCTTGCCGAGGGTGTAGCCGGCGACCTTCTGCGCGATGGCCATGACCTGCTCCTGATAGACGATCAGGCCGTAGGTCGTGCCGAGGATCTCCTTGAGCGGCTCGGCCAGCTCCGGGTGGATGGGGGTGATGTCCTGCTGCCCGTTCTTGCGCAGGGCGTAGTTGGTGTGCGACCCGGCGCCCATCGGGCCGGGCCGGTAGAGCGCGCCGACCGCGGAGATGTCCTCGAAGTTGTCCGGCTTCATCAGCCGCAGCAGGGCCCGCATCGGGCCGCCGTCGAACTGGAAGACGCCGAGGGTGTCCCCGCGCCCGAGCAGCTCGTAGGTGGGGCCGTCGTCCAGCGGCAGGCTCTCGAGGTCGATGGCCGGCTT
>JBQCDV010000002.1:0-13366 GCA_051960855.1 Actinomycetales bacterium | reverse complement strand
TCGCCATAGTCGGCCCCGGGCGACAGCGCCACCTTGGCCCGCTCGAGCAGCACGTCGGCAGGGTCGTCCCCGAGCGGTTCGCCACCCACGACGACGTTGCGCAGGTCCAGCCAGGCCAGGTAGGTCGCGGCCGGCCGATGCCAGCGGACTCCGGGCAGGACCTGCGGTAGCCGGTCCTCGAGCACGTCGAATCGGTCGCGCAGTCCCGCGAGCACAGCGTCGAGCCAAGGGGCGCCGTGCTCGAACGCGGCGATGTTGGCCAGCGCCCCGAGCAGCGAGGCGCTGTAGGACACCTCCTCGGGGATCCGCGCCAGATCGTCGGCCGCGTCGGGGCCGGCCAGGAGCAGCGCGCACTTGAGACCGGCGACGTTCCAGGCCTTGCTCGCCGAGGCAAGCGAGAACGCGCGGCGCGCAGCCGGAGCGTCGATCGCCGCGAACGGCGTGTGCTGGACGCCGGTTGCGTGGACCAGTGGGCCGTGGACCTCGTCGACGACCAGGCGAACGCCGTAGCGGTCGGCCAGCTCAGCGAGCGCGTGCAGCGTCGCGCGGTCGACGACCATCCCCGTCGGGTTGTGCGGGTTGCACAGCAGGTGGACGCCGACGGACTCCCGGTAGGCCGCTTCGACGGCCGCCAGGTCGAGGTGCCATCCGTCGTCGTCTTCGAGCAGCGGGGCCGTGACCACGGTGCGGTCGGTGAGACCCGGCAGGGTGTGCAGGAACGGCGGATAGCAGGGCGTGTCGACGAGGATCGCGGTCTTGCCGCCCGTGCCGTCACTGCCCACCAGGACGGCCTCGGCGATGCCACGCATCACGTCGGGCATGACGCGCGCGAAGGTGGGGTCGACCGCGACGCCCCACCGTCGGGCCGCGAAGCCGGCGTAGGCCTCTGCGACGCCGCCCGTCGACACGTAGCCGGTGTCGTCTCGCGCGATCGCCTCGAGGAGGACCTCGCGGATGGGCTCCGCCAGTCGGACGTCCATCTCCGCGACCCAGGCCGGGATGACGTCGGCCGGGTAGACGGTCCACTTCGCGCTTCGCCGGCCCCGCAACTCGGCCAGTGACGTGACGAACGGATCGGGGGAAGGAGTCACCCGGTGACACTACCGAGCCGCGTGAGCCGGCGATCGCCCAGTCAGCTGGCTCAGTCAGCCGGCTCAGTCAGCCGACCCGGTCAGCTGGCTCAGTCGTCGTCGCTGCTGCGGAGCAGCTTCTCCTGGGACTCGTCGCCGACGTCCCCCTGGTCCTGCTCCACCGTCTGCTGCCGCGCGACCTGCGCCGTGGAGCGCGGCTGCTCGAACCGGCCGTCGGACACGTCCGGCTCTCCCGGCACCTCCCCGCGCAGCCCTGCCGCCTCCGCATGCTCGCGAGTGCCGGCCGGTGCGGCGTCGGTGAGGTCACCACGAGCGTGCTCGGCCGCATAGGGACCCTGCTGCCGCGTGGTCGGGTCGTGTGCCGACGCGGTGTCCTCCACCTGGAAGGCCCCCGGCACCGGGGAGATGTCCCCGTCGGGATCGACCGGGCGGCCCCGCTCGGCCTGGGTGCCGACCGTCGCATCGTGCGCGTCCCCTGGTCGCTCGTCTCGGGGGAACGGGTCGCGCGTCGAGGATGACGTCCCCATCTCCCCGCCGTCCCCGGACGTGTCCTGGTCGGCGTGCTGCAGATGTCCCTCGACCAGGATCTGCTCGACCGCCTCGGGCTCCGACCGCTCCCTGTCGATCTCGCGCGGGTCCTGCCCTGGGGTGACGTGCTCGTTGGTCCAGCGATCGTTCGACCTCATGCCTTCCGGCTACCCCCGCGTGCCGCCGCGCATGCGCTCCCCTAGCCTCCACCGTCGTGGCTACTGCGGCGGAATGGCTCGAAGGCGCGCGCCCGCGCACCCTCCCGGCGGCCGTCGCGCCGGTGCTGGCAGGCACGGGGGCGGCTGCCTTCGAGAACGACGCCCGCCCCCTCCTCGCCGTTCTCGCCCTGATCGTCTCCCTGGCCCTGCAGGTCGGCGTCAACTACGCCAACGACTACAGCGACGGGGTGAGGGGCACCGACGCGGCGCGAGTCGGCCCGCTGCGGCTGGTGGGGTCCGGTGCGGCCAGCCCGCAAGCGGTGAAAGCGGCGGCCTTCGCGAGCTTCGCGGTGGCAGCGGTCGCAGGTCTCGTGCTGTCGCTGCTGTCCGCGCCCTGGCTCGTGGTCATCGGGGCTGCGGCGATCGCGGCCGCCTGGTTCTACACCGGCGGGTCCCGGCCCTACGGCTACCGCGGGCTGGGCGAGGTGGGCGTCTTCGTCTTCTTCGGCCTCGTCGCGGTCCTGGGCACGACCTACACGCAGGCGCTGCGTCTGAGCTGGGTGGCGCTGGCCGGAGCCGTCGGCGTCGGAGCCTGGGCCTGCGCCATCCTGGTGGCCAACAACCTGCGCGACATCCCCTCCGACCGCGAGTCCGGCAAGGTCACCCTCGCCGTACGACTCGGGGACGCCGGGACGCGCCGGCTCTACTCCGGACTGGTCCTCGTCGCGCTGCTCTGCGGACTTGTCGTCATCCCACCGGCACCGTGGGCGGCGATCTCGGTGGTCGCCGTGCTGCTGGTGCTGCCCGCGCTGCGCGTCCTCCACGCCGGCACTGTCGGGCTCGGCCTCATCCCCGTCCTCCGGGACACCGGGCGCGCCGAGCTGCTGTGGTCCCTGCTGTGGGCCATCGGAGTGCTCGCGTCACGCTGACACCCACTCCCCCGTGGCGAGCAGGTGCTCCAGGACACGCGTCGGTCCGGTCAGGTCGAGCTGCTGCGCCGCACACCAGGCGTCGTCGTAGTACGTGTGCTGATAGCGGTCCCCGGTGTCGCAGATCAGCGTCACGACACTGCCCTGGCAGCCGCCTGCGACCATCTCGGCGACGAGCTGGAGCGCGCCCCAGAGGTTCGTGCCGGTCGATGCGCCTGCACGGCGTCCCGTCAGCCTCGCCAGCAACCGGGTCGCGGCGACCGAAGCCGCGTCCGGCACCTGGAACATCCGGTCGATCACCGACGGGACGAAGGACAGCTCGACGCGGGGGCGCCCGATCCCCTCGATCCGAGAGGGCCTGCCGGTCACGAGAGAGGGGTCGTCGTTGACCCAGGCGGGGAAGAACGCCGACCCCTCCGGGTCGACGACCGCCAGCTTGGTGGCGTGCCGCTGGTAGCGCAGGTACCGCCCGATCGTCGCGCTCGTCCCGCCGGTACCCGCGCCGACGACGATCCACGTCGGTACCGGATGCGGCTCGCGGGCCAGCTGCTGGTAGATGCTCTCGGCGATGTTGTTGTTGCCGCGCCAGTCGGTGGCCCGCTCCGCGTAGGTGAACTGGTCCATGAAGTGGCCGCCGAGGTCCTCGGCCAGGCGTCGGGCGATCTCGGTGACCTGCGTCCCGTCCTGCACCAGCTCGCAGCGGCCGCCGTAGAGCTCGATGAGGGCGATCTTCTCCTCGCTCGTCGTCGCGGGCATCACGGCGACGAAGTCGAGGCCCAGCAGGCGCGCGAAGTACGCCTCGCTCACCGCGGTCGACCCGCTCGACGCCTCGACCACGGTCGTGTCCGGCCCGATCCAGCCGTTGCACAGCGAGTAGAGGAACAGCGACCGCGCGAGTCGGTGCTTCAGACTCCCCGTCGGGTGGACCGACTCGTCCTTGAGGTAAAGCTGCACCCCCCACTCCCGGGGCAGCGGGAAGACGTGCAGGTGAGTGTCCGCGCTGCGGTTGGCGTCAGCCTCCACCGTCGCCACGGCGGCATCCAGCCAGGAGCGGTGCTCGGGCCGGCAGCGGTCGACCGCAGCCTCGCTCACGGATGGTCGCGGGGCTGCGTCTCGCCCGGCTCGAAGTCCTCCGCCCGCGTGCGCTCGTCGATGCGCGACGAGATCCGCTGCAGGCGCGACTCGACCCGCTGCGACATCTCGGCGCGCTGCTTGGCCAGCAGGAACCACGACAGGGCACCGGAGGCGATGACCGCAACGGCGAGCAGCAGCAGCCCGCGCAACCCGATGGCGTAGCAGACGAGGGCGGCGACGACGAAGAGCAGGATCCGCGAGGACGTGTAGCGCAGAGTCGGGGACACGTCAGCAGGTTAGTTCAGGGAACGGTGGGGACGCCGCGGACGTCGTTCGGACGTACGGTTGTGCTGTCGTCGCCCATTGCCAGACTCACCCGTGCACAAGGAGCTGACATGACCCGGGTCCTACCAGTCCTGCTGGTCATCGGCTTGACCGTCTACGCCGCGATCGAGGCCGCCGGGACCGCCAGCAGCGACATGCGAGCGGGCACTAAGGCGTCCTGGCTCGTCGTCATCGTCCTGCTGCCCGTCCTCGGTCCGGTGCTGTGGCTGCTCGCGGGTCGGCCGAAGGCCGGTGCGACCTCCGCTGCCCCCGCCACCCAGGGCCCTGCCCGTCCGGTCGCGCTGGGACCGGACGACGACCCGGAGTTCCTGCGGCTGCTCGAGGAGCGGCAGCGGCGGCTGCGTCAGCAGCAGGCGCGCCCGGAGGACGAGCCGCCCGCCTTCACCTGAGCACGAACGGCGCCGCTGCCTACTTGATGCCGGCGTAGGAGTGCAGACCGACGACCCAGATGTTGACCACGAGGTAGTTGAACAGGATGGTCCCGTAGGCCACGAGGGCGACCACGGCCGCCCGCTTGCCGCGCCAGCCGATGGTGGCCCGGGCGTGCAGGTAGCAGGCGTAGGCGACCCAGGTGATGAACGCCCACGTCTCCTTGGGGTCCCAGCCCCAGTAACGGCCCCAGGCGCTCTCCGCCCAGATGGCGCCGGCGACGATCGCGAAGGTCCACAGCGGGAACACGAACGCGTGGGTGCGGTATGCGGCCCGGTCGAGGGCAGCTGCGGTCGGGAAGCGGTCGAGGAACGACCGGCCGCGCTCGGCCACCGGCACCCGCTCCCGCCGCGCCTGGATCAGGTAGAGGATCGTCTGGGTGAAGCCGAGGGTGAACAACCCCATGCTGATGACGGCCGCGGACACGTGGATCCCCAGCCACACCGACTTCAGCGCGGGCACGAGCTGCTCGGCCTCGGTGTAGAAGACCGTGACGGCCAGCCCGAGCACCAGCAGGACCGGCGTCACGACGAACAGGCCGAGGTAGCGCACGCGCTTGCGCGACAGCATCGCCAGGTAGACGCCGGTGACGGCCATCGCCCCCGCGACGTTGAACTCGTACATGTTGCCCCACGGCCACCGCATGGCGGCGACGCCGCGAGCGACCACCGCACCGACGTGCAGGACGAACGCGAGGACGGTCAGGCTGACCGCGATCCGGCCGACCCGGTCGCCCCGCTCCCGGATCTCACCGGGGGCGGAGTCGCCTGAGGCTGCGGCGGGCCGCTCCAGCACGGCTGTCCCCGTCGCGCTGTCGCCGCCGGCAGCCGCCGTCGAGGCGACCGAGGACGCTGCGCCCACCGGGACGGGCGCGGCGGCCTCAGCGGGGGCGGACGCCGTTCGGGACGGGGTGAGCTTGCGCACGAGGCGGTTGCCGTAGGCGAGCTCGGCTGCGTAGCCGGCCATCGCCCCCGTGTAGACGACCATCGCGGAGTAGAGCAGGTTGTTGCTCAGCCCCGCGAGCGACTCGTTGATCGCCACGCGCTACTCCTTCTCGTCCAGCCGGTCGTTTCGCAGCTCGTCGCTGTCGGCGTCGTCGTCGGGCACTGCCGGGCCGCCGATCCGGGCAGCCAGCCGGGCCACCTCGGTGGCGAGAGCGGGGCTGTCGCTGCGGGCGAGGCCGGCGACCTCGACCACGGTACGCCCGTCCTCACCGCCGAGCGCTCTGACCCAGACCCGGCGGCGGCGGACGAAGAGGCTGAGCAGCAGGCCCAGGATCGCGAGCACGGCCGCCGTGAAGACTGGCCAGCGGCCCGGGTCGTAGGCGACCTGGAAGTTGGCCCAGCGCCGGTAGCCGTCGAAGGTGATCTCGCCACGCCCGCCGGGCAGCTGGTAGGTCTGCCCGGGAGACAGCGCGGCGTTGCCCACCAGGGTCATCTTCGAGGTGTCCAGTCGGTAGACCGAGGACGGCAGGCCGGCATCGACTCCGAGGTCGCCCACGTAGGCGCCGAGGAAGACCATCGGGTTCTTCGCGTCAGGGAAGACCGAGACCGGGCCACGCTTGGCATCGATCACGGCCGTGGGCAGGAAGATCGCGGTGAAGCCGAGCTGCTGCGGCTTCACGTCGGGGACCTTGACGACGCCCGTGGAGTAGAACGTCGAGGTGTCCTGGGGAATGAACGGCACCTGCCCCGAGAAGACGACGGCGCCCTTCGCGTCCCGCACCGTGAAGACCGGGGCGTAGCCGTTGCCGGTGAGGTAGATCTTCGCACCGCCGACGACGAGCGGGTCGTTGACCAGGATCGTGTGCTTCTCCGGCGCCGCCCCCGGACTTCTCGTCAGCGTGACACTTGCGTCGTACTCGCGAGGAGCACCGAGCTGCTGGCCGGTCTGCTGGTAGCGGACCGTCAGCTTGTCCAGGTGAAGCGTGAACGGCGGCAGGGAGGACTCGCTCGCGTACGTGCCCTGCGTGAAGCTGTTGAACTGCGAGACCGTGTCGGAGAAGCCTCGGCCCTCGGTGACGATGACGTTGCCCTTCCAGCCGAAGACGCTGCCCACCGCGACTCCGACGAGGATCAGCAGCAGCGCGACGTGGAAGACGAGGTTGCCCGTCTCGCGCAGGAATCCGGTCTCGGCAGCGATGCTCGCTCCCCGAACGCCGCTGCCGGGGTGGCTGTCGATCCGCCACCTGCGACCCAGTGCCTGGCGGGCGCCGGCGAGGACCGCGTCGGGGTCGGAGTCGACCTCGAAGCGGAGGAAGGCGGCGAAGCGGTCGAGGTTGCGAGGGGTTGCGGGCGGACGGGCCCGCAGCGACCGGAGGTGCAGCCGGGTGCGCGGGACGATGCAGCCGATCAGTGAGATGAACAGCAGCAGGTAGATCGCGGCGAACCACGGGCTGCGGTAGACGTCGAAGAGCCCGATCCGCTCGTACAGCGGGCCGAGGGACGGGTGCTGGCGGAGGAAGTCGCTGACCGCGATCGGGGAGGTGGGGCGTTGCGGCACCAGCGACCCGGGGACGGCAGCGACGGCCAGCAGGAAGAGCAGCACCAGCGCCGTTCGCATCGAGGTCAGCGAGCGCCAGCACCATCGCAGCAGGCCACGGGCGCCGAGCTCCCCCGGTCGCGCAGGCGCCTCCCGGGGCGCGGTCGACAGGCCAGCGCGGTCGGGCTCGGCGGCCGCGTCGGCATCACGGGAGTCCGGGGTGCGGGTTGAGGAGCTCACAGCGGCGTCGACCATCCCGAGGCCCACGTGCGCAGGCCGATCGTGAGGGAGTCCCAGACGCCGGTGACGAGCAGCACGCCGATGACGACGAGCATCGCTCCACCGGCGGCAGTCACCCAGCGGTAGTGGCGGCGCACCCACCCGAGGCCGCCGAGGACGCGACGGTAGGCGAGCGCGGCGACCAGGAAGGGCACCCCGAGGCCGAGGCAGTAGACCGCGCTGAGCAGCGCCCCCCTCGCAGCAGTGCCGGAGGAGTAAGCCAGGGTCTGCACGGCCCCCAGCGTCGGACCGATGCAGGGCGCCCACCCCAGCCCGAAGAGCACGCCGAGCATCGGGGCTCCGAGCAGTCCGGCGGCAGGACGCCGGTGCAGCATCCGGAACTCCCGGTTCGCCAGGCCCGGCACGGCACCCATGAACGCCAGCCCCAACACGATCGTGAGGGCACCGAGGACGATCGTGATCCCGCGCCGGTGCGCCTGCAGCAGCTCGCTGACGCCGCCGAACAGCACGCCGTAGGACACGAAGACGGCCGCGAACCCGAGCACGAACAACGCGCTGCCGGCGAGCATCCGGCCCCGGCGCTGCTCGGCCAGGTCGGTGCCGGCGAGCCCGGTCACGTAGGACAGGTAGCCCGGCACGAGCGGCAGCACGCACGGGGACAGGAACGACACCAGCCCGGCGGCGGCGGCGACCGGAATCGCCAGCAGCAGCGACCCGTCCAGCACCGGGCTGCCCGTCACGACCGGCCATCCGCGGCGACACCGTCGACCAGCGGCTGCAGCCGCGACGCCGTTGTGCCGCCCAGGATCCGCACGGCCACCCTTCCCTGCCGGTCGAGGATCAGCGTCGAGGGGATCGCCGTGGGCGGCAGCGACGACCGCAGGGCCAGCAGGGCGCGCCCATCGGGGTCATACACGCTCGGGTAGCTGATGCCCCGGCTCTCGACGAACGCCGCCGCCGCGGCCTGGTCGTCCTGCGTATCGATCCCGAGGAACCGCACGCCCTTCGACGTGGAGGCAGCAGCGACCCGCTCCAGCTCGTCGGCCTCCGCTCGGCAGGGCGGGCACCAGGAGGCCCACACATTCACGACGACGACGGAGCCGCGCAGGTCCGACAGCCGCACCTTGGCACCGGTGAGCGTCGTCCCCGTCAGGTCCAAGCGCTGCCCGCGGTCGCCTGCCGCGAGCTTGGTGACCGTCCCCGGACCGTCGATGTAGCCCTGCGCCTGTGACCCGACCGAGCGGCTGGTGCAGCCGCCGAGGCCGAGCAGCGCCACCAGCGCCAGCAGGGCGGCAACGACGATCCGGAGGGCTCGCAACGCTCAGGCCCCCGGCACCGGCTTGACGACCGGGAGCAGGTCGCGGGCAGGCTCGCTGTAGGTGACCGCGACCAGCCGGTCGCCCTCGTAGGTCAGCGACGTGACCGAGGCCAGGGAGCACTGGCGGCGGCGGGGGTCATGCCACATCGGCTTGCCCTCGAGGACGCGACGGGTGATCCAGACGGGAAGCTGGTGCGACACGAGCACTGCCTCGTGGCCGCGCGCCCGCTCCCTGGCGTCGTCGACCGCCCGCAGCATCCGGCCTGCCACCACCCGGTAGGGCTCCCCCCACGAGGGACGGAAGGGGTTACGCAGCTTGTACCAGTGGGTGGGGCGCCTCAGTGAGCCGTCGCCCACGCCGAAGGTCAAGCCCTGGAACGAGTTCTCTGCCTCGAGCAGACGGGTGTCGGAGTTCAGCGGCAGCCGACGGATCGCGGCGAGGGGGCGTGCGGTCTGCTGGGCCCGCTCGAGCGGACTTGCCGTCACATCGACGACATCCCGGTCAGCGAAGGTCTCCCCGATGCGCTCGGCCATGGCAAGTCCGCGCTCGGACAGGCGGAAGCCGGGCAGTCGGCCGTAGAGCACGCCGGTGGGGTTGTCGACCTCCCCGTGCCGCACGAGGTGCACGACGGTGGTCGGCTCGGTCGTCGAGCGGTCAGTCGTCACGCCGCCTCCTCGGGAGCCGTCGCCTCCGCCGCGGCACGTGCCGCGTGCGGCAGCGCGTCGGCGATGACAGCGATGGCCTCGTCATCATGGCTGGCTGAGACGAACCACGCCTCGAAGGCCGACGGCGGCAGGTAGACGCCGCGGCTGAGCATCTCGTGGAAGAAGGCGCGGTACCGCCACGCCTCCTGCGCGCGGGCGCCGTCGAAGTCGACGACCTCGGCGTCCGTGAAGAAGACCGAGAACATGTTGCCGGCGTACTGCACCCGGTGGGCCACCCCCGCGTCAGTGAGCGCGGCGGAGGCGAGCGACCCCAGCTCCCCGGCCACGGTGTCGACGCGCGCGTAGACCGCGTCGTCCGCCGCACGCAGCGTCGCGAGACCCGCGGCGGTCGCGACGGGGTTACCGGACAGGGTGCCGGCCTGGTAGACGGGTCCGGCGGGCGCGAGCCGGTCCATCACGTCAGCGCGGCCACCGAAGGCGGCCGCCGGGAAACCCCCGCCCATGACCTTGCCGAAGGTGAACAGGTCGGGGGTGACACCCTCCAGCCCCCACCATCCGGCCTTGCTGACGCGGAAGCCGGTCATGACCTCGTCGCTGATCAGCAGCGCCCCGTGGGCGTCGGTGACGCGGCGCAGACCCTCGGTGAAGCCAGCCACCGGTGGCACGACACCCATGTTGCCGGCGGCCGCCTCCGTGATGACGCACGCGATCTCGTCCCCGCGCTCAGCGAAGACCGCCTCGACCGCGGCGAGGTCGTTGTAGGGCAGGACAACGGTCTCGGCGGCACTCGCCCCCGTGACGCCGGGCGAGTCGGGCAGCGCGAACGTCGCCACCCCCGAGCCCGCCGACGCCAGCAGCGCGTCGACGTGACCGTGGTAGCAGCCGGCGAACTTCACGATGACGCCGCGCCCCGTGAAGCCGCGGGCCAGCCGGATCGCACTCATCGTGGCCTCGGTGCCGCTCGACACCAGCCGCAGCTTCTCGACGGGCTCGACCCGCGCGGCTATCTCCTCGGCGAGCAGCAGCTCGTTCTCGGTCGGAGTCCCGAACGACGTCCCGTGGGTGACCGCCTCCTGGGCGGCTGCGACCACGTCGGGGTGGGCGTGGCCGAGCAGCATCGGGCCCCACGAGCAGACGAGGTCGACGTAGCGGCAGCCGTCCACGTCGGTCAGCCAGGGCCCGTGGCCCTCAGCCATGAAACGAGGCGTGCCACCGACTGCCCGGAAGGCGCGGACGGGCGAGTTGACGCCGCCGGGCGCCACCTGCTGTGCCCGTCCGAACAGCTCGGCCGAGCGGGGCGCCGCGTCGGGGTAGGGGAAGTCCACGCGCCCATTGTCGCAAGCCCCCGGGCGTAACCCACCTCACACCGCGTCGTTGGAGCACCTGACGGCACGACGCCGCACGCGATCGGCAGCCAGAGGCGGCTCAGGAGAGCAGACGCAGCTATTCCGGAGGCAGGCGATGGGGACACGACGGGCTCAGCCGCGGCACCACGACAGCGTTCGGCTGCTGGGGCAGAAGCGCCTCCTCTCGCGCTCCGCGCTCCTCCAGCGCCCTGTCCTGTCTGCGGCAGTGCCGCTGCTCGCTGTCGGCGCTACGGCAGGGGTCTGGGGCTACGCCGCGGACGCCGGTGCCGCTGAGCGACACCCGTCGCAGCCGCGCGTCTCGGTGCCAGCGACGCCCTACCCCGTCCCCGCCCATCCGCCGGTCATGGAGACCGGAGCCGAACCAGCAGCAGGGGACGCGCAGCCGGCGACGGCGAGCGGCGCCGGCAGCGGCGTTCGGGGATCAGGGGAGGTGCCCGTCGCGCCCGGGATCGCCGAGCCCACGGGGCAGGTCATCTCGAGCCTCACCGTCAACGGCATCCCGCAGGCGGCGCTGCGCGCCTATCAGCGCACGCAGCAGTTGCTGTCCGCCTCGGACGCGGGCTGTCACCTGCCCTGGCAGCTCGTGGCCGCCATCGGCCGTGTGGAGAGCAACCATGGGAGGTTCGGCGGCGCTGTCCTGACCGACTCCGGCCGCTCCGTGCCGGGCATCCGCGGCCCCCGTCTGGACGGCGCGGGCCCCTTCGCGCTCGTGCGCGACAGCGACGGTGGCCGCCTCGACGGCGACAGCGTGTACGACCGGGCTGTCGGGCCCATGCAGTTCCTGCCCTCGACCTGGCGGATGGTCGGACTCGACGCCGACGGCGACGGGGTGGCCGACCCGCAGGACATCGACGACGCGGCCGCCGCGACCGGCCGTTACCTCTGCGCCGGAGCCACCGACCTCGGCACCGAGTCCGGCATCCGCTCCGCGGTCTACCGCTACAACCATTCCGACAGCTACGTCGCCCTCGTCTTCAGCATCGCCAGGGCCTACGCGCAGGGGCGGTGGAGCGCCGTGCCCGACGGCACTCCGCCACCCCTGCGCCCCGGCGCTCCCCGGTTCGTCAGCGCAGGCTCGGGTGCCACCGCTGCGCCCTCGGGCTCGACGAGCGCCGCCGAGCACCGCGACGCGGGCGCGGTGCGGGGGCGGTCGGGCTCCGGTGCCTCACAGCCGGCCGACAGCGCGAGCACCGGCAGCCGTGCCACGACCTCCGACCGCACCGGAGGCAGCTCAGCGCAGGGCAGGGCCGAGCAGGGGAACTCGGGTCAGAGCAGTTCGGATCAGGGCAGCTCGGATCAGGGCACGAAGGGCAGCAAGGGCGGCACGAGCGGCACGAGCACGCCGCACAGTGCGGCACCGGCGCTGCCCTTGCCCGCGCCGGTGGCCACTGTCCTGCCGACGCTGCCGACCGGCCTGCCCACCGGCCTGCCCACTGGTGTCCCGACACTGGCGGGAGTGAGGTCGGCGGTCGCCGGCGTGCCGGTCGGTGCGGTGACCTCCACGCTCGGCTCCGTGCTGCCGTCGGGCCTCGGCTGACAGAGAGGCGTCAGGCCTGCAGCAGGCGCTGCGCGGCCTCGACGGCCCAGTAGGTCAGCACGACGTCGGCCCCCGCGCGCCGGATGGAGGTCAGGGTCTCGACGATGGCGCGGTCCCGGTCGAGCCAGCCCTGCATCGCAGCCGCCTCGATCGCGGCGAGCTCCCCAGACACCTGGTAGGCGGCCACCGGTACACCCTCGTCATGGGCGATGTCGGCGACTCGCGCCAGGACGTCGAGGTAGCTTCCAGCAGGCTTGACCATGACGAGGTCGGCGCCTTCGGCCAGGTCGAGGCGCACCTCGCGCAGCGCCTCGCGGCCGTTGGCGGGGTCCTGCTGGTAGGTGCGCCGGTCGCCCTGCAGCGACGACTCCACAGCGTCACGGAAGGGGCCGAAGAACGCCGAGGCGTACTTCGCGGAGTAGGCGAGCACCGCGACGTCCTGATGCCCAGCCTCGTCCAGCGCGCGGCGGATGACGCCCACCTGACCGTCCATCATCCCGCTCGGACCGACCAGGCCGACGCCTGCTTCGGCCTGCGCGAGCGCCATCTGGGCGTAGACCGCGAGTGTGGCGTCGTTGTCGACTTCGCCCCGCCCGTCCAGGACCCCGCAGTGACCGTGGTCGGTGAACTCATCCAGACACAGGTCGGCCATCACGACCAGTGCGTCCCCGACCTCGCTGACCACATCCCGGATGGCGACGTTGAGCGTGCCGTCGGGGTCGACGGCGCCGCTGCCGGTGGCGTCCTTCGAGGCCGGAACGGCGAAGAGCATGATCCCGCCGATGCCGGCGGCAGCCGCCTCCGCCGCGGCCTTGCGCAACGAGTCGCGCGAGTGCTGCACCACGCCGGGCATCGACACGACTGGAGTCGGCTCGGTCGCGCCCTCCCGCACGAAGACGGGCAGCACCAGCTGACGGGCGGCTACCTCGGTCTCGGCGACCAGCCGCCGGGTGGCGGCGTTACGTCGCAGCCGGCGTGGCCGGACCTGGGGGAACTCTGCGGTCACGGCTCTCCTTGTCTGCGGCTTGCAGTAGTCGGCTGGGCTCAGCGCGCGCGACGCCGTGCCGGCCCCCGCCGCTCGCTGGGCCGCAGGACCGGCGACCCGCTGGCGAGCGCGGCCGCACGGTGCGCCTCGCCGTACTCGGCGAGAGCGGTGACCAGCGCCTCGACCGACGGCTCCGCGGCGAGGACGTCCACGCGCAG
>JBQCDV010000001.1:0-8635 GCA_051960855.1 Actinomycetales bacterium | reverse complement strand
CCAGTGCCGCGAGGACCGCCGGCGAGGTGAAGTTCTCGCTGGCGATCAGCTGCAGGCCCGAGCGCAGGCGGTCGAGCTCGCTCAGGACCACGTCCGCGATCTCGGGATCCTCGCGTTGGAGGGCATCAAAATCCGGACCCCAGAACGGCGTCGTGGTGGTGCTGTTGGTGCGCTCGTCGGCCGCAGTCGCCATGCCGCGAGCCTACTCTGCGCACACTCTGCGCCTACTCCGCTCCCGCTCTGCGCCTACTTCGCTCCCGCTCTGCGTCTACTCCCCCGGATCAACGGTCCGGGGCACCACCTCGCGCAGCCGTTCGAGGCTGACGGCGCCGTGCCGCAGCACACGCGGGGTCGGCGTGGTGACGTCGACGATCGTGGACACCGCGGTTGTCGGGCCCGGGGCCGGGTCGGCGGCGACGTAGAGGCTCACGGCGTCGCCGAGCTCAGCCTGCGCCAGCTCCCACGTCACGGGAGCCACGCGCCCGGCTCGGCACGCGGCGGTGACCGCGAGAGGGCCGGTGCGGGCGAGCACCTCGAGAGCGAGGTCGGCATCGGGCATGCGCAGTGCCACGGTGCCGCGGCTCTCGCCGATGTCCCAGGTGAGGGAGGGCTGGGCCCAGCACACGAGCGTCAGCTGGCCCGGCCAGAAGGCGTCGACGAGATCCCTCGTCTCGTCGCTCACCCGAGTCGCGACCCCGTCCAGCGTCCGCCGACTGCCGACCAGGACCGGCAGCGGCTCCCGGCGGTCGCGCCCCTTGGCCTGCCGCAGGTCTGACACGGCGACCGTGCTGAACGCATCGGCGGCCACACCGTAGACGGTGTCGGTCGGCAGGACGACGAGGTCGGCACGGGTGAGAGCGGCGACAGCAGCCTCGACCGCGGCCGGGCGAGTCTCCGCGTCGACCACCTGGACGACCCGGCTCACGACGCACTCCAGCGCGCGGTGACGTAGCGCGGGCGTCCGGTGAGGTCGGCGTGGTCGTGCACGTCATCGAATCCTGCCGCATCGCGTACGGCCCGCGGCGCCGACGCCCCCTGCCGCTCGGCGTGCTCCACGACGAGCAGTCCGCCTGGTCGCAGCAGGCGAGCTGCGGTCCGGGCGACGGCGCGCACCTGGTCCAGACCGTCGGCTCCGTCTCCGTAGAGCGCAGCCGCGGGGTCGTGGTCGCGCACCTCAGGGTCGATCGGCACCTGGTCGCGGGGCACATAGGGCGGGTTGGACACGACGACATCGACGGCGCCCGCGAGCTCGGGGGCCCGCTCCAGCAGCGCCATCGCGTCGGCGAGGTCGCCGGGGTGCAGGTGCACGGCGGACCCGACGGCCGCGAGGGCGGCGAGTTGCGCCTCGACGTTGCGCTCCGCCCAGGCCAGCGCCTCCGGCTCCCGCTCGACGGCATGCACCTCGGCCGCGGCGACCTCGGTCGCGACGGCCAGAGCTATCGCCCCCGACCCGGTGGCCAGGTCAACGACGAGCGCCCGTCCGCGGAACGCAGCGGCGCGCCGTGCCTCCTCGATCGCAGCCTCGGCTACGGCCTCGGTCTCCGGCCGCGGCACAAAGACCCCGGGACCGACAGCGAGCACGAGATGCCGGAAGGACGCCTCCCCCGTCAGATGCTGCAGGGGCACCCGCCGGGCGCGCTCGGATACCAGGTCCTCGAGGCGCCGCAGCGCCACCTCGTCGAGCGTGCGGGCTGAGGCCACGGCCAACTGCAGCTGCGACCGCGAGAGCCCGAGGACGAAGGCCGCGAGGTCGCGCGCGTCGACGTTCGGGCTGGGAACGCCCGCCTCGGCGAGGCGCCGCTCCGCCTCGCGCAGCACCTCCCGCAGCGGGACCCCCGGCTCCGCCGCCGCGTCCGAGGAACGACGAGGGTCGCTCACCCGATCAGCCGCGGTTCTCGGCGGTGGCGGCGAGCCGCGCCGCGAGGTCGGCGTCGACGTTGGCCTGCACGACGGCGTCGAGGTCACCGTCGAGGACGGTGTCGAGGTTGTACGCCTTGAAGCCCACGCGGTGGTCGGAGATGCGGTTCTCCGGGAAGTTGTAGGTGCGGATCCGCTCGGAGCGGTCAACGGTCCTCACCTGCGAGCGCCGCACATCGGCAGCCGCAGCATCGGCCTCCTCCTGCGCCCTGACGAGCAGCCGGGCGCGCAGGATCCGGAGGGCCTGCTCCTTGTTCTGCAGCTGGCTCTTCTCGTTCTGGCAACTGACGACGAGACCCGTCGGCAGGTGGGTGATACGCACCGCTGAGTCGGTGGTGTTGACGCTCTGGCCACCCGGACCGGACGAGCGGTAGACATCGATCCGCAGGTCGTTGGGGTCGATCGTGACGTCGACCTCCTCCGCCTCGGGCAGCACGAGCACGCCGGCGGCGGAGGTGTGGATGCGGCCCTGCGACTCGGTCACCGGCACGCGCTGCACCCGGTGCACGCCGCCTTCGAACTTCAACCTCGCGAACGGCGCTGTCCCCGGCTCGCCGGCTCCCCTCGCCTTCACCGCGAGCGACACGTCCTTGTAGCCGCCGAGGTCGCTCTCGACGGCGTCGAGGATCTCGGTGCGCCAGCCCTGGCGCTCGGCGTAGCGGGTGTACATCCGCAGCAGGTCACCGGCGAACAGCGCGGACTCCTCGCCACCTTCGCCCGCCTTGATCTCGAGGATGACGTCGCGGTCGTCGTTGGGGTCGCGCGGCACCAGCAACAGCCGCAGCTCGGTGGCCGCCTGCTCGCGCTCGGCCTCCAGCTCGTCGGCCTCAGCTGCGAAGCCTGCATCCTCCCGGGCCAGCTCGCGCGCCGCGTCGAGATCGTCACCGAGCTGCTGCCAGCGACGGTAGGTCGCGACGATGGGGCCGAGCTGGGCGTACCGGCGCCCCAGCGTGCGCGCCCGCCCGGCGTCGGCGTGGACAGCGGGGTCTCCGAGCGCGGCCTCCAGCTCGCTGTGCTCCACGAGCAACGGCTCGACGCCGTCGAACACCGCACCGTCGTCGATGCCCCGTTCGGCTGCGTGCTCGACCATCCCTGCTCCTGTCCAGATTCCTGTGCCGCTGCGCGACTCGTCACTGTGCGGCTGCCCGACATGCGAACGGCGCCGGTGCCCGCCGGGGGGCGGTCCCCGGCGCCGTCGAGGTCGCTACTGGCTCTGCTTCGAAGCGCTGCCACCCGTGGTGCCGGCCTTCTTGCCGAAGCGGGCCTCGAAGCGGGCCACGCGGCCGCCGGTGTCGAGGATCTTCTGCTTGCCGGTGTAGAAGGGGTGGCACGCCGAGCAGACGTCGGCGTGGATGGCGCCGCTCTTGGCGGTGCTGCGCGTCGTGAACGTGTTGCCGCAACCACAGGTCACGGTCGTCTCGACGTACTCGGGGTGGATGTCTGACTTCACGGGTTTCTCCTCGGGTCGGGGCCGCCGGGTCGGAAGCGGGGCCGAGGGGCCTCGCCCGGGAACCGGTGCCAGCGTCCCAGTGTGCCAGACCAGGAGGCGCCACTGTCGCCGTCCTGACCGCTGCTGGGGTCGCCGGTGTCAACGCTGGAAGGCGGCCTCGGATTCCGTGCCGGCGTCCGCCGCAGCGAGCGGCAGCCACGTCCGGAACGTCGTCCCGCGCCCCTCCCGGCTGTCGACGGCGATTCCGCCGCCGTGCTGCTCGAGGATGCTGCGCACGATGGCGAGGCCCAAGCCGGTGCCCGGGATAGCGGCGGCCTGAGCATTCGCAGCCCGGAAGAAGCGGGTGAACAGCCGCGGCACGTCCTGCGCTGGGATCCCGATCCCGGTGTCGCTGACCAGCCACTCCAGCCGACCGGCTGCCACCTGCGTGCGCACCCGCACCTCGCCACCGGCAGGGGTGAACTTGACGCCGTTGCCGACGAGGTTCAGCAGCACCCGCTCGAGGTGCGCGACGTCGCCGATCACCTCGGCGTCGGGCATCGCCGGTGGCTCGACCACGAGACGGACTCCGGAGCGAGCGGCCACCGCGGCGACAGCCTCCACCGCGGCGTCCACGACCTTCTCCGCGCGCACCCGGTCGCGCTGCACCCGCAGCCGGCCAGCCTCGATCCGAGAGAGGACGAGCAGGTCCTCGATGAGCAGCGACAGCCGGCCCGCGTTGCGCTCGATGACATCGAGCATCCGGCGTCCGCGCTCGCTGACAGCCGCCGGGTCGTCTCCCAGGAGCTCGAGATACCCGGTGATGCTGGTGAGTGGCGTCCGCAGCTCGTGGCTGACCATCGACAGGAACTCAGACTTCTGGCGGTCCAGGTCGCGCAGCTGCTCGACCAGCTGCTGCTGAGACCGGTACAGCCCGGCGTGCAGCAGCGCGTAGCCGAGATCGGCGGCGATCGACTGCACCGCACGAATCTCCTCATCCGACCATGGCTGGGGCACGTGCACGCGCTGGAGAGTGAGGGCTCCGAGAGGCCGCGTGCCGGCGCCCAGCGGCACCACCAGGAGGCTGCGGATGCCGGTGCGCGCGACGTAGCTGGCCTCCAGCTGCTCGTCGGGAGGCAGAGCGGTGACGTCATCGATGGCGATGACGCGGCTGCCGCGCCACATGCTCTCCAGCACGTCGGGCGGCAGGTCGCGGGCCGTCGGGGTGTCGCCGACCGGTGACAGGCCTGCTCGCGCCCACTCACCGACGACGTCGCCCAGCCACTGCCGGCGTGCTCCGCCGTCGTCCTGCTCGCCCCGCCGGTCATCGTCCGTCCGCAGCTGACGCAGCCAGACCCGGTCGACCCGCAGCGCCTCCCCGACCGCGGCAGTCGCGGCGGCGACAAGAGCGTCCTGCTCGAGGTGCTGCCGAGCGACACGAGCGACCTCCCTGGTGGCCGCCCGCAGCCGCGACACCTGCGCATCGGCCTCCCGCATCCGCTCGAGCTCGACGGCAAGAGCGTTGACCGCAGTCCCCACGTCGACGATCTCGCGCGGGGCACCCGGGTGTTCGCTCACCTTCACCCGCTCCCCCCACCGGCCGCTGCGCAGCTGGCCGAGACTCGTGCGCAGCTGTTGCAGGGGGCGCACCGTCTCGCGGGTCAGGCGCCGCGCAGCGACGAGCGCTGCCACGACGGCCGCCGCCAGGGCGAGGGCCAGGCACAGCAGGACAGCGGTGCGGACGCGGCGGCTGGTCTGCAGTGCACCGTCCCGGAGCTGAGTCAGGCGGTCCTCGAGCGCCACCTGGGCGGCCCGGACGCGGTCGAAGGCCCGCTTGCCGACGGCGTCCTCGCTGGCGAAACGATTCGACGGCAGTGCGCTCTGCGAGGGGACGCGAGACACCGCCGGCTCCGCGTAGCCCTGCCGCCAGGCATCGGCACTGCGTCGCAGCTCCGCGAGCAGCGGCGCGACGTCACCGAGCGGCCGAGCCCGGCGGACGGCGAGGTCCATCGAGACCGGGAACCTCTTCAGCCCTTCGTGGTAGGGCACGAGAAACGCGGCGTCACCGGTGAGCTGGTAACCGCGCAGCCCCGTCTCGGCGTCGGTGAGGGACTGGAAGGCCCGCGCCTGGGCGGCGAGCACGGCGTCGATGTCGGCGGCGCGCTGGGAGGCAGCGGTCGTGAGCACGACCCCCAGACCGCCGAGGGCGCCAACGGTGACCATCAGCACGAGAAGCCCGAGGAGCACGCGCTCCAGTCGGCCGGCGAAGGACCAGCGGCGCTCGGAGGCTGACGCGGCGGCGGATTCCGACTCCTCGGCTGTGCCCGTCGCGCCCGTCACGCCCGTCCGCCCGTCATGCGGCCAGGCTCGCATCTCGCGCGCAGGATCGGAGGGACTTCGCCCCGCTGTCTCAGTCCCTGGCTGCGAGGACAGCATCGACCCGAGCGGCGAGCTCACGGGGGCTGAAGGGCTTGGAGACGACGCCGTCGACGTCCAGGCCGCTGGCCGCGAGGTCGGCATCGTTGACCGCGGCATGGGCGGTGAGCAGCAGGACGGGCAGGCGCGGGCGGGACCCGCCGACCGGAGCCAGCGGCTCGCTCGCCCGCAGCAGCCGGCACACCTCCTCCCCCGAGAGCCCCGGCATCATGACGTCGAGCAGGAGGAGGTCATAGGCCCCCTGCTGCAGCGCCGCCCAGGCGGACAGGCCGTCGACGACGGCGGTGACGGTGTGCCCGGACAGCTCGAGCTTGAGGGTGACGAGCTCGCGGATGTCCGGGTCGTCGTCGGCGAGCAGGATGTGGCCCACGTCAGCTCTCCTCAGCACACCTGGCGAAGCGTGCGCTCAGCCACTGCGCCGTTGCCCGCCAGGACGGATGGGCCGGGTCGATGACCTCGAAGTGCCCCATCGCCTCGTCCTGCCAGAGCTCGACCTCATCGCCCGCTTGCTGGGCGCGCTCGAGGTAGCGCACCGACTGACTGAGGGGTACCCGGTCGTCGGCGCCGCCGTGGACGAGCAGCGTCGGCACGTGCGTGGGCAGGAGGGCAGCGGGCGAGGCGACGGCGTACCTCTCGGGTGCCTGGTCCGGCGCGCCGCGTAGCAGCTGCTCGGCACTACCGTCACCGAGACGTGAACCCTCCACGAGGTCGGCGACGCCGGCGAGGCTGACGACGGCGAGCGGCCGCAGCTGCGTCGTTCGGGACCTGGGGGGCTTGAACGACGCAGCGACGGCGAGGTCGTCGGAAAGGCGTGCGCGAGCGCCCAGCCACAGCGCGAGGTGTCCGCCCGCCGAGTGGCCGACGACGGCGACGCGGCCGAGGTCGAGTGGGTGCTCCTCGGCCAGGACGGCCAGGAAGTCCAGCGCGGCAGCGGCGTCTTGCAGAGTCCCGGGCCAGCCGCCTTCGGGGTCCTCGATGCGGCAGTAGTCGATGTTCCACGCGGCCCACCCACGCGCGGCGCAGTCGGCGGCGAGGGCGTCCATGAGCGTGCGGTCATACGGGGTGTGCCAGAAGCCCCCGTGCACGAGCACCACGACAGGCACCCGCTCCGCTGCCTTGCCAGGCGGAAGCAGCAGGTCGCCGGCATGCGTCGGCGCAGCATGTCCGCTCCCCGACCAGGGAACGCCGCTGTACGTCGTCATGCCGGCGACCTTCTCCGCTCAGGTCGTGCGTCAGTCCTCGTTGCCGGACGAGCCGTTGCCGCCGTTGCCGGAGGGCATCGGCATCGTCTTCTGCACGGCCATCAGGAACTCGACATTGCTGCGCGTCTGCTTGAGGCGGTCCAGCAGCAGCTCGAGCGCCTGCTGGGTCTCCAGCGCCGACATCACGCGCCGCAGCTTCCAGACGATCTGCAGCTCCTCACGCGCCATGAGGATCTCCTCGCGGCGGGTGCCCGAGGCGTCGACGTCGACGGCCGGGAAGATGCGCTTGTCCGCGAGCTTCCGGTCGAGCTTGAGCTCCATGTTCCCGGTGCCCTTGAACTCCTCGAAGATGACCTCGTCCATCCGGGAGCCGGTCTCGACCAGTGCGGTGGCGAGGATCGTCAGCGAGCCGCCGTTCTCGATGTTGCGCGCTGCGCCGAAGAACCGCTTGGGCGGGTAGAGCGCGGTCGAGTCGACACCGCCGGAGAGGATGCGCCCGCTCGCCGGCGCGGCCAGGTTGTAGGCGCGACCGAGCCGCGTGATCGAGTCGAGCAGGACCACGACGTCGTGACCCAGTTCGACGAGCCGCTTGGCCCGCTCGATGGCGAGCTCGGCGACGATCGTGTGGTCCTCGGCGGGACGGTCGAAGGTCGAGGCGATGACCTCACCCTTGACCGAGCGCTGCATGTCCGTGACCTCTTCGGGGCGCTCGTCGACGAGCACGACCATGAGGTGGACCTCAGGGTTGTTGCGCGTGATCGCGTTGGCGATCGACTGCAGCACCATCGTCTTGCCGGCCTTCGGCGGCGACACGATGAGGCCGCGCTGGCCCTTGCCGATCGGTGCGACGAGGTCGATGATCCGCGTCGTCAGCACGCCGGGGTCGGTCTCGAGGCGCAGCCGCTCCTGCGGGTACAGCGGCGTCAGCTTGCCGAACTCCACCCGCTGGCGGGACTGCTCGGGGCTGGTGCCGTTGACGGTGTCCAGGCGGACGAGCGCGTTGAACTTCTCCTTGCGCTCGCCCTCCCGGGGCGCCCGGATGGCGCCGGTGACGGCGTCACCCTTGCGCAGGCCGTACTTCCGGACCTGCGCCAGCGAGATGTACACGTCGTTGGGTCCGGGCAGGTAGCCCGACGTCCGGACGAAGGCGTAGTTGTCGAGGATGTCGACGATGCCGGCGACGGGCACCAGGACGTCGTCCTCGCTGATCTCGGGCTCCGACTCGTAGCCGAACCCGGCGCCCTGGCGGTCGCGGCGGCTGCGGTTGCGGTCCCGGTAGCGACCCCGGCGACGGCGACCACGGCTGTCGAACTCGTCGTCGTCGTCACGGTTCTGCTGGTTCTGCTGGCCGCCGCCCTGGCTCTGCTGGCCGCCCCGGTCCGAGCCGCCCCGGTCGCTGGTGCTGCGGTCCGAGCTGCTCCGGTCGCTGGTGCTGCGGTCGGACCCGTTGCGGTCGGACCCGTTGCGCTCGGTGCTCGTGCGGTCAGTGCTGGTGCGGTCTCCCGACTCCTCGCGCTCGCGGAAGCGGCGCTCGCGACGCTCCCGCTCACGCTCCCGGCGACTCGGGCGGTCCCGCCCCTCGCGGGACTCGCGGGCCTCGCCGTCCCGGTTCTCGCCGGTGTCGTGCGACTCCCGCTGCTCGCCGCCGTCA